>CAMCCR010000060.1 GCA_945873085.1 Candidatus Kuenenia stuttgartensis
GTCGGGGCATGATAGATGATCATCCGCCCAATCCATTCCCGCCCGATCGCGCCCCGACGTCGGACGATTCCTCCCGGAAGATTCCCATGGACTCCACCGACCCCAAGGATGATGCCGGTGCGACGCCCCACTGTGAATCGCGCCCGGCCTGTCCGGTGTGTGGCGGGCGGCTGATTGAGATCCGGGCGAAGTTCCACTGCGAGCAGTGCCACCGGATCTGCGAGACCTGCTGCGAAGGGGGGCGGGGTTAGCCCGTTTGCCCTTCGCTGCCTGAAGGCATCCCACCTGGAAATCTACCGGGAAACGACGCGAGCCAGCACCGTTGCCGGCGCTGGCTCGCGAAGGATGGAGGCGGCGGGAGTCGAACCCGCGTCCCGTGATGATTCAGAACAAACGTCTACGTGCGTATCCGGTCGATTTGAGTCTCGTGGATGCGCCCCCGGCCGACAGGGTTCGTCATCCACCAGCCAGGAACTTTTTTAGCCCCACCCGTACCCGGCGGTGGAATGGAGCGAGTCGGATTTGGCGACCGATTGGGAGGCCCTTCCGACTGGGGCCATCGCTCGGGGCTACTTAATTAGGCAGCCAGAGAAAACTGAGCTTCGGCAATTGAAGCTTGGTCGACTTTTAACGTGGCCAGCCGACCAACCACGACACGCAATCTGAACCTCTTCTATCCGGTCGAAGCCGGTACGCCCCCTTTGGTCTCTCGACCACTGACCGAGGTCAGGGATCGAAAGCTTCGTCACTCCCTCCATCGGCAGGTTGGCGGCCGGTTCGTCAGGCTTGGCTCTGAACCACCGGGAACACCGGAGGAGCCGACCCAAAACTCGACGGAACCCGACCATGGACCAGCGATCGAGGAACTGTCCGGCCCGGCTCGTGCCGGGTCCGGTCGTCCCGGGGCGGCTGGGGAGCCGTCCGTTGGGTGACTCTCCTATCCTAGCAAACCCTTTGGGCTGTAGCGGTCCTGGCGCTGCAAACAAGGAAATTCCAGGGGGAAAGCCCCCCGGACACCCTCCGGGGACGCCCCGGCGGGGAATGTTTGGGAGGTGGCGGACACCGTTGTCAGCCCAGCCCGCCCAGAGCCCCGTTGACTCCCCTTCCATGGCATCCGTACTCTTCGCAAAGTCTTTCGCGGCCAAGCCTTCCACCGGCCGCACACCCTCTGGTGACACGCCCATGTGCGCCGCCCGCCCCGTCTTCGGCAAGCTCGCTCTGCCCCTCGTCGCTTTCGGGCTCCTGCTGCTCGGTGCGGCACCGGCCCGGGCCCAGGATTGGGCCAAGCAGATGTTCTCGGAGACGAGCCACAACTTTGGGAACGTGGCCCGCGGGGCGAAGACGGAACACCGGTTCGTGTTCCGCAACAAATACAAGGAAGACCTCCGCGTCGTCGGCGTCCGCACCAGCTGCGGCTGCACGACCCCGACGATCACCAAAAAAGACGTCAAGACCCACGAGACTTCCGAGGTCGTGGCGACGTTCAACACCAAGACGTTCCTCGGCCAGCACGGGGCCACGCTCACCGTCACCTTCGACAAGCCGTTCTTCGCCGAGGTGCAGCTCCGCATCACGGGGAACATCCGCGGTGACGTGACGTTCGATCCGCCGTTCATCGATCTCGGCAACGTCGATCTCGGCAAGGGAGCCGAACGGAAGGTGCGCGTCACCCACTCCGGCAGCACGCCCTGGGAGATCAAGGACGTGCGGAGCGTGAACTCGAACTTCGCCGTCACGCTTTCCCCGCCGCTCCACACCTCGTCGCAGTCGGCCTACGACCTCACGTTGAGTCTCAAGCCGGAGGCGCCGGCAGGGTACGTCAAGGGGCAGTTGCTTCTGGTCACCAACGACCCCCGTGCCCCGCAGATCCCCATGGACGTCGAGGGGCGTGTCGTCGCCGAGGTGACGGTGAGCCCGCAACTGCTGGCCCTCGGGAGCGTGCAGCCCGGTGGCTCGGTCACGAAGAACGTCGTCGTCCGTGCCAATCGCCCCTTCAAGGTGACCGGTGTGGAGTGCGGCCCCGACGGCTGCATCACCTGCCCGGTGAAGGAGACGCCCGCTCCGGTCCACATTCTTCCGGTGACGTTCCAGGCCGGCGAGGCCACCGGCAAGATCGAGCGGCAGATCCAGATCTCCACCGATCTCGGTGCCGGTGCGGTGCCTGTGGTGACGGTTCAGGCGACCGTCGAGGGGCAGGCTGCCGACGCCGTTGAGCCCGCGGCGGCCCAGCCGACGGCAGCCCAGACCTCCGCCGTGGTGGCCCCGACCGCGGTCCTTCCCTGACGCTCGCCGTTGGGCGAAGAGCAGGGGACCGACCGGACGCGGGCGACCGACCAGAGCTATGAAAACGCAGACGGCCGCCACGGTGGGATTCCCACCGCGGCGGCCGCGGCCTTTTTTAGCGTGAGCCGAGGAGTTTTAGCGAGCGTCTCGCGGCTGCCAGTCGCGGGGGGCAACGCCGGAGTAGATCGACAGCGGACGGATGATCCGGTTGTCTCCCACCTGCTCGATGACATGGGCCGTCCATCCGCTCATCCGCGCGACGACGAAGATCGGCGTGAAGACGCGCACCGGCAGACCGAGGGCGTGGTAGACGCGGGCGGCGGGCCAATCGAGGTTGGGGCGGAGGTTCTTGCGATCGAGCATCATCTGCTCCACCGCGTCGGCCAGACGCTCGAGCGCCAGTCCTTCGCCGTCGTCGGCGAGCCGGCGGCACATGCCGCCGAGGATCTTCGCCCGCACATCGCCATCCTTGTAGACGCGGTGGCCGAATCCCATCACCACCTTCTTGGCGGCGAACCGTTCCTCGAGCCAGGGGATGACCCGATCGAGGGAGCCGATCTCGGCCAGGGCCTCGAGCACCTGCTCGTTGGCTCCACCGTGCAGCGGGCCCTTGAGCGCCCCGATCGCCGCGACAATCCCGGAATGCATGTCCGAACCGGTGGAGACCACCGTCCGCGCGGCGAACGTCGAGGCGTTGAACTCGTGCTCGGCGTAGAGCACGAGGGTCGTGCCGAAGATCGAGGCCTCCGCAGCGCTCGGCTTACGGCCGGTGAGCCGCTCCAACAGCGCGGCGGCGATCGATCCTTCCGGCCAGGGGGCCACGGGCCGGCCGGCGGAAAGATCGAGCCAAGCGGCGAGGATCGCCGGCACCTGGCCAAGGAGCCGCTCCGCCTGCGACACCAAGGCCGCGTGCGGCCCGGGCTGCTGGTCGAGCTCGATCTGCCCGAGGAGGCTGACGCCGGTCCGGAGGGCGTCCATCGGTGAGGCGTTGGGAGTACGGGCGGCCAAGACCCGCAGCGTTTCGATGACCGTCGGGTCGATCGAAGCGGCAGCTTCGTGCACCCGACGGGAGAACGCGGCGTGCTCCGATGCGGTCGGCAGGTGGCCATGGAGGAGGAGGTGGGCGACATCCTCGAAGTCGCCTGCCTCCGCCAGGGGGGCGATCGAGTAGCCGCGGTAGCGGAGGTCGCCGTCGAGGGAACAGATGGCCGTCTTGCCGGCAACGACACCGGCCAGCCCGCGGGCGAAGTCGTCGGTGCCCTGGCTGGGGCTGGGGCGGGGCGAAGGGGCAGTCATCAAGCGTCTCCTCTGGGGCCGGTACGGGGCTGCCGGTCGAGCCGGTTCGAGTGTGCGGCGAGCCAGACTTGCGGATCGGCCGGGTCGTAGTCGAGGAGTTCGTAGAGCTCCTCACGGGTCTGCATGAGGTCGAGGAGGCTTTCCTGCGTCCCCTCGTCGCCGATGACGGCCAACGCCGCGTGCATGGCCTGCATCGCCACGCGCATCAGGGTGACGGGGAAGAGGACCGCCGCGAAGCCGAGGTCGGAGAGTTCGTCGACGGTCAACAGCGGGCCAATCCCAAACTCGGTCATGTTTGCCAGGAGCGGCGCCTCGTCGGCAAACTCCCGGCCGATCCGGGCAAACTCGTCCCGATCCCGCGGTGCCTCGGGGAAGAGCCAATCGGCACCCGCGTCTCGGTAGGCGTGGAGGCGTGCCAGGGCGTCATCGAGGCCCGCCACCCCGCGGGCATCGCTGCGGGCGATGATCACGGTGTCGGGATTGCGGCAGCCGGCCCGGGCTGCGGCCACCTTCTCCACCATCTCGCTCACCGACACGACCTGCTTGCCGGCCAGATGGCCACACCGCTTCGTGCCCCCCGTCCCGCTGGCGGCCCCCTTCTGATCCTCCAGTTGGATCGCCGCCGCGCCCGCCGCCTCGAGGACGCGGACACACTCCTCGACCTCCCGCGGGCCACCGAAGCCGGTGTCGGCATCGACGACGAGGGGGATGTCGGCGGCCGCCGAAAGGATCCGGGTGTGGGCAGCGAGTTGGTCGAGCGTGATCAGGCCGATGTCGGGGACCGCATGCACGCCGGCCGAGAGGACCGCGCCGGAGAGGTACATCGCCTGGAACCCCTCCCGCTCGATCAGCTTGGCCACGAGCGCCAGCGGCGCCCCAGGGATGGCGATGGTCTGCTCACTGATGAGCCGGCGAAGAATCGTCGCCTGGGACAGGCCGGCAGCGCCGCCGGAGGGAGGAGAGGAGTGATCCATGGAGACTGGGTATCCTGACGCTTCCTGCCTGACGGACCTGACGGTGGAGCGGACTCCCCGCGGGTGCCGGTTATAGGACCGAGCCATGCCTGAGGAAAGCGTCGCCTCCGCCACCGCCGTCGCACCGCCGTCGGCCCCCTGGCTCGCCGGGCGGCTGGGCCTCGAGATCGTGGCCATGGCCGCGATCTTTGCGGCGGCCGGTGCCTGGCCGACTCCCGACACCAACGAAGCCCACTATCTTGCTCGCGCCCGGCATTCCTGGGATCCGTCGTGGGGCGCCGGCGACTTCTTCCTCGAGTCGCCGGAAGCCCATGGTGTGTTCTACCGGCTCCTCGGCCCGCTGGCCGCTGCGCTCCCGCTCGATCAGGCCGCGTGGATCGGACGTTGGCTCGGGTGGGGAAGCTTGGCCGCCGGGTTTTCATTTGTCGCCTCAGCGATTCTCCCGACTGGCGGCTCGAGAATCGTGGCAGCAGCCCTGTTTTCGCTGGCCGCCCGGCACACCCCTGCGGCGGGCGAGTGGGTGATTGGTGGCTGTGAATCGAAGGTCTTCGCCTGGGCACTCGTGCTTGTCGGCGTCGGCTGGTTTGTCCGTGGGCGTTCGGCCATTGCCTGGGCCTGGCTCGGGGCGGCCACCGCGCTCCACCCGCTCGTGGGCGGTTGGGCGATGGTGGCATTGGTTCCCGCTGCGGCGACAGACTTCTTTTTCCAGCGGCGTTGGCCCGGGCGCCGCAACGCCACGATCGCCACCGGGGTGGCCCTCGCGGCGGGCTTGGGGCTGGCGGCCCTGGGGGTCGTCCCCGCCCTCGGGCTCTCGGCAGGAACCGACGGGGCCGAGCGGGCCCGCGCGACCTTCACCTACGTCGTCGAGCGACTTCCCCACCATCTCCTCGTCCGCACCTTCGCCGAGGGCTTGGTAGCCCGGCATTGCCTCGCCATCCTCCTCTGGTGGCTCCTCCTCCCGCTCGCGGAGAAATCGCCGGCGCGCTCGAGATTGGCCGTCTTCACGACCGCCTCCCTCGGGGTCTCACTTGCCGGGTGTGCCGTCTCACTTTTGGAGTTGGCGTGGCCTTCGATGGCCCATGCGCTGCTGCGGTTTTATTGGTTTCGGCTCGCTGATGGCATCGTGCCGTTGGCGCTGGCGCTCTTGGCCACCGCCGCCCTCCAGGAGGGGCTCGGGGGGGCGGTGCGTCGCCGGCTCGGCTGGATCGCCGTCGTCGGGATGCTCGCGGTCGATCTGGCCTTCGAGAGCCGCCACTGGCCCCTGCCGGGGCGGGCGGGGCTCGTGGCCCGGGCCGATCAGAAAGTGCAGGCAGGGGCCTGGCGGGAGGTGTGTGCCTGGGTGCGCGATCACACCCCCGTCGACGCCTGCTTCCTCACTCCCCGCGGGGCCACCAGTTTCCACTGGTACACCGGTCGCCGGGAGGTGGTGACCTGGAAGGACATCCCGCAGGACGCACGATCGATCCTCGCTTGGCGGGAGCGGATCGTCGCCTGCTTCTCCGCCGACGGCTCGCTCAAATCGCTCGTCACGAGCACGGCGGCGCTCGGACCCGATCGGCTCCTGTCCGCGGCCCGGAAGTATGGCGCCGATCACATCATCGTGCCGGTGAACCCCCTCGAGCCTTTCCCACTGCCCGGCGAGCCACTTCACGTCGCCGGCGGCTATGCTGTCCACCGTCTCGATCCCCCCGCTGCTAACCCACCATGAGCCACACCACCCCCTCTGCTTTGCCCCCCGGCCTCGTCATCCCGATCCCTTCCCCTCGGGGCGTGACGTTCGATCTCGATGGGCTGCTCGTGAACACCGAGGAGCTCTATCAGGACGTCGGCACCGAACTCCTCCGCCGTCGTGGCAAGCCGTTCGAGCCCGAACTGCTCGACCGGATGATGGGGCGGCCGCAGCAGGTGTCGCTGCGGATCATGATCGACTGGCACAGTCTCAATGACACCGTCGAGGCCCTGGCCGCCGAGACGAAGGAGATCTTCACCTCCTATCTCGATGCACGTTTGGCACCGATGCCTGGTGCGGTCGCGCTCCTCGACTCGCTGGAGGCGGCGAGGATTCCTTTCGGCGTCGCCACCAGCAGCGGCCCCGACTTCGCCCACGATGTCCTCGGCCGCGTCGGTTTCTTCGACCGGATGGGATTCGTGCTCACCTGCAACGATGTCCGCGAGGGGAAGCCACACCCGGAGATCTATCTGGCCGCGGCCGGACGCCTGGGGGTGATTCCGAAGCAGATGCTTGTCCTCGAGGACTCACACAACGGTTGCAAGGCGGCGGTAGCTGCCGGGGCGGTCGCCGTGGCCGTGCCGGGGGGGCACAGCCACCGTCATGAGTTCGATGGCGCGGCGTTCATCGCCACGTCACTCGCCGACCGGCGGATCTTCGAAGCGCTCGATCTGACGCCGCCAGGGGTGTGAACAAGGTTTCAGTCGATGGCGATGCCGAGGCGGTCGGCCTGGATTCTCAGCGCCTTTTGGAACGCCGGGAAGGGATACGACTGGCGGCGCCGGATCGCCCACAGGAAGGTCGAGTCGACCACCTTCGCCGGAAGCTGCCCCGTCCGGACCATCTCCGCGACCCGCTCGACAAACTCGACATCCTCCGGCCGCCGCGCTTTGAGGCCTGTCGTAAGCCGGCTTTCGAGCGTGACAGCGGTCTTGCCATCTTCAGTGGCCGGGGCGACGTCGTCGGCCCGGGCCTGGATCTCGAGCGTGGCAGCTGAGAGCATGCCGGCCACGGAGGCGGCGAGGAGCAGATGACGCATGGGGACTTCCTCCGGCCGGGAATGGCCGTAGAGGAAGTAGGCCGACCGGCGGCACCGCGTCAAGGGAGGCTGGGGGCTGCCGTCGATCAGGCGCCGGGCGTGAAGCGGACGACGGCGTAGGATTTCTTTCCGGAGCGGAGCACAAGGGTGCTGCCGCCGGCGAGATCGGCCGGGGAGAGCCGGTGGCTGACGTCCGACATCCGGCGGTTGTTGACATAGGCACCCCCCTGCTGGATCGTCTGCCGGGCCTTCGAGTTCGTGGCCGCCAGGTTCGTCCGCACGAGCGCATCGATGAGCGCCAGGCCGTCGCCATCGAGGGAAGACCGGGGGAACTCGCAACTCGGCACATCGGCGAAGATCTCGGCGAGTTGGGCGTCGTCGAGGCCGTCGATCTCGGCTCCGAAAAAGATCGCCGTCGCAGCCTGCGCCGCCGTCAGGCCGCTCTCGCCGTGGACCAACCGCGTGAGCTCCTCGGCGAGCCGTTTCTGGGTCTCGCGGGCGGCCGGATTGGCGGTTCTGGCCTCGTCGAGACTGACCCATTCCTGGGGAGAAGCCTCGGTGAGCCGTCGCAAGCAACGGCCGGCGTCGTCGTCGTCGAGGTTGATCCAGTATTGGTAGAAGCGGTAAGGGCTGGTCCTTTTCGGGTCGAGCCAGATCGCCCCGGAGGCGGTCTTCCCCATCTTCGTGCCGTCGGATTTCGTCAGCAGCGGACAGGTGATGCCATGGAGCTCGCGCGACCGCAGTCGGCGGCCGAGGTCGATTCCCGCGGTGATGTTCCCCCACTGGTCGCTGCCGCCGATCTGCAGCCGGCAGTCGAGGGCGTCGGAGAGGTGCACGAAATCCCAGGCCTGGAGGAGCATGTAGCTGAACTCGGTGTAGGACAGCCCGCCATCGCGTTCGAGCCTGCTCTTCACCGAATCTTTGGCGATCATCTGTGACAGCGGCACGTGCTTGCCGACGTCCCGGAGGAACTCGAGGTAGCCAACGCCGCGCATCCAGTCGCCGTTGTTGACGACATGGACCCGCTGCCCGGCCGATTCGAGGACCCCGCGGATCTGCCGCTCCACGCCGGCGACGTTGGCGGCCAGTTCTGCCGGTGAGAGGAGGTTGCGTTCCTCGCTCCGTCCACTCGGGTCACCGATCATCCCGGTCGCGCCACCGACGAGCGCCACCGGCTCATGCCCGGCAGCGGCCACGCGACGGAGGAGGACCAGCGCCACGAGATGCCCGACGTGGAGGCTGTCGGCTGTGGGGTCAAACCCGGCGTAGACCCGGCGGCCCGGGGTCGCCAGCCAGGCCCGCAGGCCAACGGCGTCGGTCGACTGGTGGACGAGGCCGCGGGCCTCGAAATCGGAGAGCAGATCGGTGTCCATCGTGAGGGCTCCTCGAGGGCCTGCTAACGCCACATCCCGTCGTCGGCGAAGGGGTGATTGGGCCCGGAGAGCTTCGGCTTCGGCATCGCCTTGAGGGCCTGCTCGGCGAGGTGGAGGTCCTCGCGCGACGTGATCTTGAGATTGACCGGTGACCCGCGAACGACGGTCACCTTCTGCCCCACCGATTCGACGAGTTGTGCCTCGTCGGTCGATTGGTTGCCGGGGTTTGCGGCGAAGGCTTTCTCGAGCACTTGCCTCGAGAAGACCTGCGGCGTTTGGGCCTCCCACAGGCCGGTGCGGTCGACCGTCTCCAGGATCGTGCCGTCCGGGCCCACCCGCTTGAGTGTCCCTACCACCGGGATCGCGAGGATCGCCGCCCCGGTGCGGGCGCCGGCTGAGAAAACGGCGTCGATCCACGGGGCCGCGATGCACGGCCTGGCCGCGTCATGGATCGCGACGGTGTCGATCGCAGGATCGAGTTTCTCGAGCCCCTTCCGCACCGATTCGCCGCGCTGGGCGCCCCCTTCGGCGAGCGTGATCCCCATGAAAGCGAGGTTGGCGCCGAACTTCTCGAGAAACGCCTGGCGCTCCTCCGGCGACACGACGATCACGACCTGCTTGACATCGCTCCGCTCGAGGAACTTCTCGGCGGAGTGGAGCCAAACGGCCCGGCCGGCCAGCGGCGCGAAGGGCTTCTTGTAGTGTGCGTCCTGGAAGCGGCTGCTCTGGCCAGCCGCGGCGAGGATCACTCCGTAGGTGGGCATGGGTACGACCGTCAGCGGGACGTATCGGCCTCGCTGCCGGCAATCGCCGTGTCCATCAGGGCACGCACCACCACCTTGGCCGCGGGCTTGTCCTTGATCCAGGCTGCAAACGCTTCGCCTCGGCAGGCATAAAGATCATGGAGCCAGAGTGGGGCCTCGGTCTTGAGCCAGGCACGGAAAAGCAGCCAGCGAGGGTTGTCGTTGCCATAGACCTCACGGGCGACCCAGCAGAAGCCGCCGCCACCCATACCCATGCCGCCGCCACCCATGCCGCCGCCACCCATGCCGCCGCCACCCATGCCGCCACCACCCATGCCGCCACCACCCATGCCACCGCCACCCATGCCGCCACCGCCACCGCCACCGCCACCCAAGCCACCGCCGCCGCCGGTGCCACCGGCACCGCCGCCGGAGAAGTTGAACGTGTAGACGGCACCGATGCCGCTGAAGAACGGCTGGGCCTGAACGCGGACATAGCGACGGTCAGCGGAGACGACCGCTGTGGCCGTCAGATTCGCCCCATCCTGGAGGTTGCTGATCACCGGCTGATAGCCGGTGGCTCCCCCGCGGGTGAAGGGAAACTGCGGGAAGGGGGTCGTCGGATTGCCCGAGGCACCACGGCTCTGGGCCAGGGAGTCAGCCGCGGAGGAATCGCTCATCCCCTTGAGTTGCTGGGCGAGGATCGCCTTTCCGACATTCTGCTGGAACGCGACATCCTGGGAGACCTGCGCCTCGAACAACGGCTGGCGACGACGCCCCTCGGGGAGATCGATCGCAAACATCGTGTCTTCCGCGCCGATCGGCACCTGCCGCCGGATCTTCTGCTCCCGATCGGTGCCCCGGTGGAGCGTCAGTTGCACGGTCACCGTGTCGGCCGTCACCTTGCCGTAGGCTTTGTGGATGAGGACACGGTAGGTGCCGGCGAAGGCCTCGCTGGCGATGTAGCGTTCCCGCTGCGTGGCGTTCGTCGGATCGGCGGGGACATCGGTGTCGGCCAGGAGTGTTCCCCCCGACGTCGTCCGCGGGGATGCCAGGGAGCAGACCGTGCCGGAAGGCTCCTCGACGACCATGTCGATGTCGGCATCGCCGTTCCACGAAAACTCGATCTCGACGTCGCGGACGAGGGCTTCGTCGACCGCATTGCGGAACGCCTCGGCCTCTTCCATCTTTCCCCGCTTCTCCAGGCCGGTGATCGAAGCCTTCGCCAGCCGCGCGGCTCGGGTCGCCACCTCCTGCTGGCCTGCCGGCCATTCGTTGGCAAGCACCCCCGCACACGCCCACTTGAGCGCGGCGACGTCGTTCTCCTTGGAGGCGAACGTCATCGCCAGAGCGAACGCCTCGCGGTTTGAAGGCTCGATCGTCGCCACCTGACGGCAGAGGCGGATCGCCTGCCGCGAGGAGCCGAAGCGGGCTAAGCACTGCGCGAGGGAGAGGAGATCGGTGGGCGACGTGGCGAAATCGGCGCTCGACATGAGGGCCCGCTCGACTTCCGTCTTCGGCTTGCCAGCCGCTTCCATGGCGACGGCGAGTGCCTCGTACATCCACGGCTCCGACTGGCCGCAGTTCACGGCTGCGGAGATCAATTCGGCAGCCCGGTCGAATCGCCCGGCATTGCCGAGCTCGACGGCCGAGATCCGCAGCCGGGCCAGCTTGCCGGCGCTGGCCCTGGCGGCGACCGACTCGGCGGAGGGGACACTGTCTTCATCGGTCTGGCCCTTCTCCGCCGACTGCCTGCCGGCCGGGAGGAGGAAGGCCTTGACAGCAGCACGGAGATCGCGGGCCCCGAGAACCTCCTCGGGGAGGCCCAGGTCATTCCCGACGGCGACCTCGGCACGGGCTACCGGCTCCGTGGCCTCGTCGGCTGGCGTCGGCTGATCGGTCGTCGCGGCGTCGGCTGGCGACTTCTTCGGCAGTTGGGCCTTCGTCCCCGGCTTGTCCCGGAGCCCGACGCGTTCGCCGGTGCCTGTTGGTGGATCGGAGACCTGGAAAGCGCCTCCGCCCATGCCACCACCGCCCATGCCACCCATGCCACCACCCATACCGCCCATGCCACCACCCATACCGCCCATCATTCCGCCACCCATCCCACCACCCATGCCACCACCCATGCCACCACCTCCCATCCCCACAGGGATGACGAGATCGGCAACCGGATAGACCTTGATGATCATGTTTTCGGCAGCCTTCTCCTTCGTGGTGATCAGCATCACCTCGTCTTTGATGAGATAGGTGAGGTCGATCTCACCGAGGAGGAGACGCAGCGCTGAGCGGAGCGACACGCCGGAGATGTTTTTGGTGACGGGGGTGTCGAGATCGAGCCCAGCTTCATCGAGGGCTTTTTGGTCGAGTTCGATCGGGATCCCCTGCGAATCCCTGATCTGGGTGATCACATCCCGGAGCGATGTCTCGTTGAACTCGAAGTTCTCGACCGGATTGTCGAGCGCGTCGTAGATCCGCTTCTCGGCGCTGCCTGGATTTCCGAGGTCGACAGACTTGTACTTCTCGCGGAGCCGGGTGATCTCCTGCCACCGGGCAGCGCTCGGGTAGATGATCGGCGGCTCGTCCGGGAACGGGATTCCGGCGATGTCTGCAAGATGGAGCACGTCCATGAAGCCACGCTGGGTGTCGCGGCGGACGCGGGCGTTTTCGGTGTCGTAGTCGAGGATGCGGGCGACGAGCGGCGCGGTGACACCGATCTCGCGGGCCGTCATCGGCACGCCACGGTTGGCGTACAGCGGTGGAGCCTGTTCGGCGATCTCCTTGGCAACGATCCGCTCCGCCTCGGTGAACTTGTCGGTCGGCTGCTGGTAGCCGACACGAATCCCCTCCTCGACGAGAGCGTGGTAGCGTTCCGTGAGTTGCTTGATGCGATCCTCACGACGCCGCAGTTCGCCGTCGAGCCGGGCCCGTTCCTGGGCGATGGCATGATTGCGATCGGACACCAAGGCCCGCTCGGCCCGCTCGCGGGAACGGATGATCGAATCACGGATCGAGATCTCGATCTGACGGCAGAGGCGGTCGCGGGTCGCCGTGTCCAGATCCTCCGACGACAGCACCTGCCGCTGGAGCTCCTTGAGATCGACGCGGGTCCGGTCAGGATCGACAGTGCAGGTCTGACGAGCGTTCCGCAGCCGGACAGCCACTTCCTGTTCTGTCTGCTGGGCGCGGACTTTCTTCATCCGTGCAAAGTCGGCCAACTCGCTTTGCTGCTCGCCGGCGCCGAGATCGCCCCCTGTCGGGGGAGCACCATCCGGGAACGGAGCGTCAACTTGGGGCAGCCCTTCCCCTCCGAACCCGATCGCAGCATCGTCGCCCGGGGCCGGAAGAGTAGCTCCTTGCGGAGCATCGACCTGCTCGCCCCCCGCCTGCTGGGCCTGTTCCTCCTCGAACAGCCCCTTCTGGGCCGCGGTGAACATCACCCAAGCATCGACGTTGTCGGGATCTTTGCGGAGCGAGGCATAAGCCAAACGCATCGCCGAGCCGTGCGCTCCGGCCCCCTCGGCCTGTCGTGCCATCTTCACCAGCGCCGTGGCCTCGCCGCGGATGACGTTCCGTGCCACGTTGAGACCTTCACGGCCGAGCGTCGGCAGATAGACGCCGTCGGTCTCGCGAGCGTTGCGGTAGAGCTCCTCGACATAGGCATTCTCGGGGATCGGCGCCGCAGCGGGGATCGTGACCTCTGTTTGGCGTTGCCGCATCGCGCCTTCGCGGCCCGCCGGTGCCTCGAGCACAAAGTCGAGCCGGGCGCCCTCGAGGCCACCCTCGACAAGGAGCACGGAGTCGCGGTCGGCACGGAGCGGAGGGAGGTGGCCCGGGAGCATGCGGAGCCGCGCGTCAGGCGCCTCGGCTGAGAGTACGACATCCTCCGGCCAGGCCACCGGTTGGATAGCGGCGCTTGCCATCCGGCTGCCAGCATCCGCTGGCGAGATCGTCGCGTCGGGGACGATGAGCATGCCCCCGGTTGCGTTGGCGATGGCAGCCAGACTGGGCCAGTTGACCGCCGGCCCGACTCCAACCGACGAAACGCTGATCCGTTTGTTCTTGAGCGCGGTGAGCAGGTGGCGGAACTCAGCGGTATCGACCCCCGCAATACCCGGTCCGTCGCCGATATAGACGATGGTGCGTGGTGCCGGCGACGCCTCGAAAAGTTCGGCGGCCCCCTCCAGCACCGCCACGATGTCGGTTGACCCGAGCGGCGTGCGGGCTTCAAGGGCGGAGAGTGCGGCCCGGCTCCCGGGGGAACGGGGGCCGGCGAATTGCTGGGCGAGCGCCACGCACGAGATGTCGGCGGCGGCGAGCAGGACGCGGTCGTCGTCGCGGGCCTTGTCGAGGAAGGCGGTCAACGCGCGAGTGGCGTTGGCCCGGTGCTCCCCCGATTGATTCGCCGAGGTGTCGACGAGCACGATCACGTCGGTCGGAGAGGTGGTTTCGGCGACGGCCGTCGGCCGCAGTCCCACCGCGGAGACAGGCAGCGATGCTTCGTCACGCTGGAAGGTTTCCACGAACGTCACCGCGACGCCGTCATCGGCGAACGCGGAATACGGCATCAACGCCAAAGCGCTGATGACTAGGGAGACGGTCGCCGGGAAAATGGGCTTCGACATGGTCCCTCCAGAAGGGCCGGATGCGTCATGCAACCTCGACCTCGTGGGAAGCATATTTACTCCCCCCCGTTACCGCCAACGCCGATCTCCGCGGGATTCGCCCACATTTCGAAGATTGTTCGCGGCGAAAGGGGCGGTGCACGGAGGCGAAGCCGCCTGCGCGACCGCCGGCCCGAGGTCCTCGACCGGTCTCCATCATCGGGGTGGGAGCTGAGCAAGTTACCCTGAAATCGCCGGGCGAGGCGATGTTGGTCTGTCCGGGGGCGGTCGCCATACTCCGCGGCAGTCGGCCGTTCGCCTCGACCGCAGCCTGTTCGCCCAAAAAGGGATGCCATGCCGTTTGCCAAGAGGTTGATGTCGCCTGTGATTGCGGCCTTGCGGCCGTTCGGCAGGTTTTTCCTGCTGTTTCTTTGGCTCGGGGCCCTGACGTTCCCCGCGACGGCCCCCGCCCAGAGCGGGGCGCTACCGCCGCCGCCACTTGCGGCAGCGCGCCCTGAGGGCGCCCGGGGTGTTCCGCCGCGGCCCGTCGTCGATGGAGGGCGGGGGTTCACGCCGGAGGAACTCACCAACATCGCTGTCTACGACGCCGTCAATCGGAGTGTCGTGAACATCAACACCAAGGCGACGGTGTCGGCCGGCCTGTTTCTGCTCGAGGTGCCTTCCGAGGGGGCGGGTTCGGGCATCGTCGTCGACACCTTGGGGCATGTGCTCACGAACTACCACGTCGTCGAGGGGGCGAAAGAGATCCAGGTGATGCTCTACGACGGCTCGTCGCACACTGCCACGATCGTCGGCCACGACCCTGCCACCGATGTTGCCGTGATCCGCGTGGCGGCTCCGGCCGAGGTCCTCGAACCGGTCCGGTTCGGCAGCTCGAATGACCTCCGGGTCGGCCAGCGAGTGTTCGCCATCGGGAATCCGTTTGGCCTGGAGCGAACGCTGACCACCGGCATCATCTCCAGTCTCAATCGGTCACTTCCGGCCCGAAACAGCCGGACGATCAAGTCGATCATCCAGACCGATGCCGCCATTAACCCCGGGAATTCGGGCGGGCCGCTCCTCGACAGCTCCAGCCTGTTGATCGGCATGAACACCGCCATTGCCAGCCGCACCGGGCAGAGTTCAGGGGTCGGATTCGCGATTCCGGTGGGAACACTCGCACGAATCGTTCCCCAGCTCATCGAGCGGGGGAAGGTGATTCGCCCGGATGCCGGTGTGGCAAGGGTCTATCAGACCGATCACGGCCTGCTCGTCGCCTCGCTCGTTCCGGACGGGCCGGCGGAACATGCAGGGATGAGGGGATTCAAGGTCGTTCGCGAGCGGCGTCGGCAGGGGCCTTTCATGGCCGAAACCGAGCGAATTGACCGCAGCGGCGCTGACTTGATCGTCGCCGTCGGGGGCGTGGCCGTGAAGAACGCCGACGACTTTCTCTCCCAGGTGGAGACGCGAAATCCCGGGGATCAGGTGTTGATCACGGTTGAGAGGGAGGGGCATCGGCTCGAATTGCCGGTCGTGCTGGCCGCCGAACGGTAGTGTCCTCCCGCTGGGAAGAGGGGACGTTGCCCAAAAAAGACTCATTTTTTCCGCGGAAAAGGACGAAAATTATTTTTCTCGAACAGACCCGTTGACCCCAGCGTATGGTTTGTTAGATTTCGCTCTCTCGCCCAGCACGTCAGACGCCTCCGGGTTGTCAAGACGTCGGGGTTGAGTCGTTCATTGACAATTCGGCAGTTGATCTCTTTCAGTTTCGGCCGGCACGCGATCGTGACCGGCACCGACCAGAGAGGTCCCAAGAACGTAGCGAAGCTTCGGCTTTGTCTTTGTTCGAAGGATTTTGGTCGGGAACAAGTAGAGAACACAGACAGATGAAGCCTCTTCGAGGTTTGTCTCGGCGAAACAGAAGTCCGGAAGCAATTTCGGGCGGATGAAGAACCAACAAATTGAAGGGTTTGATTCTGGCTCAGAATGAACGTTGGCGGCGTGGATTAGGCATGCAAGTCGAGCGAGAACCGTAGCAATACGGGGACAGCGGCGAAAGGGACAGTAATATGTAGGTACCTACCCTGAGGTTCGGGATAGCTGCGGGAAACTGCAGGTAATACCGAATAATGTCTCCGGACCAAAGGTGTGATTCCACCTTAGGAGGGGCCTGCATCCTATTAGCTAGTTGGTGAGGTAACGGCTCACCAAGGCAACGATGGGTAGCGGGTGTGAGAGCACGACCCGCGTCATTGGGACTGAGACACTGCCCAGACACCTACGGGTGGCTGCAGTCGAGGATCTTCGGCAATGGGCGAAAGCCTGACCGAGCGACGCCGCGTGTGGGA
>CAMCCR010000061.1 GCA_945873085.1 Candidatus Kuenenia stuttgartensis
TCCGGGGCCGGATTACGTACTGCCATCTGAAGGACTGGGCCCGGGACGGCGAGGGCTGGCGGGCCGCCGCCGTCGGCGACGTCGCCGGCGGCATCGACTGGGCCGATCTCCTCCCCCGTACCGGCTACAATGGCACTTTTTTGGTGGAATACGAGCCGCTCCACGACACCCGCGACGGCATCCGCCGCAGTCTGGCGGCGCTCCAAGCGGCGGGGTTTGAGTTGGAGTATTGATCCGCTTCCTGTCAGGGAAAGACGTTGAGGTGAGTTCCGCGATGCGATTGACTTGGCTTTTGTGTCTGCTGTCGGCGCTGGGAAGCGCCGCGCTGCTGGCGGATGATCCGCCGGTGGGGACGCTTGACTCCCAGGGAGGCGAGCCGATTGCCGTCGAACGGCTCGAACTCCAGGCCCTCAGTGGGGAACGCGTGGCCTTTGCCGATCTCCTCGGGGCCGATGGCCGGGCCGTCTGCTTTGCCTTCCTCCATCCCACCTGCCCGCTCGCCCAGGACTACGCGCCGGTGCTCGGGCAACTCGCGGAGGAGTTCGCTGACGAAGGGATCCGCTTCGTCGGGGTGGTCTGTGAGGTCGACGCCCCCGGGGAGATCGAGGCCTATCGCCGCGACTTCAAGATCCCCTTTCCGATCGATCTCGACAGCGACTTCCGGCTGGCCGAGGCGCTCGATGTGAGCGTCACCCCGGAGGTGGTGCTCGTCGATGGCGAAAGACGCGTGCGGTATGCCGGTAGGATCGACGACCGCTACAAGATCCGCGGCGTGATGTCGCCGGGGACACCCGATCCTGAACTGCGCGAGGCGATCGTCGACCTCATCACCGGCCACACCATCCGCGAGCCCCGCACCGAGGCCGTGGGGTGCCCGATCGATCGGCCGGAGCGGCCGGTGCCCGATCCCTCATCACGTGAATCGCACGCCGTGACCTACTATCACGACGTCCTGCCGTTTCTCCATGGCCACTGTCAGCAGTGCCACAGTCCGGGACAGGCTGGCCCGTTCAGCCTCCTTTCCTATGACGACGCGGTCGACTGGATCGACGTCGGGCTCGAGGAGATCGAGGCCCGCCGGATGCCGCCGGCGCAGATCGAAAGCGACTTCGATTTCTCCGGCCCGAAGGCGCCGACACCTGCTGAGATTGCCATGCTGCAGGCCTGGGTGGCAGCGGGCAAGCCAGAGGGAAATGCCGCCGACACGCCGACGCTGGAGCCGCTGCCCGATTACTCCACCTTCGAGGAGGATCTCGGCCCCCCCGACATCATTCTCGAGCAGCCCGAGCCGACGCAGCTTGGCGCCCATGGCAACGATGTCTATCGCAACATCATCTTTCCGCTCGCTCGGCCCGAGGATCTCCGGCTCCGCGCGATCCAGGTGCTCCCTGGCAATCGGAAGGTCGTGCACCACGCCCTCATCGGGCACCTGCCGCGCGAGACGGTGGAGGAGGCGGTGCGTCAGCATGGCGGGCGAGAAGGCTTCAGCCATCCCGATGATCGGGCGGGGGGCTTTCAGGATCCACACGGCATCGGCTTTCGGGTGCCGCCGATCCGCCGCGATGGCCAGCCGCGGGCCTCGTTCGTCGGTGGTTACGTGCCAGGGGTGCGGGCCGTGGTCGCACCCGCCGATGCGGGCGTCGTGATCCCGGCAGGCTGTGACGTCACGGTGCAGTTTCACTACGTGCGGACCGGCAAGCTGGAGACCGAGTCGAGCCGGCTCGGCCTGTGGCTCGAAAAGCAGCCACCACGCAACGTGATGAACATGATCTACCTCTCCGGCGAGTTTGCGGTGGTGCCGCCGGGTGTCGCCGATTTCCGCGTCACGGGCAGCTACACGCTTCCCCAGGACGCCGATCTCGTGGGGGTCATTCCGCACGCGCACCAGTTGGCCCGCTGGTTGGCGATCAGGGTCCATGTGCCCGGCGCGGAGCAGGCACGCTTGCTCCTCCGGGTGCCGCAGTGGGATTACAACTGGCAGTCCCCCTACAACCTCGGGAAACCGGTCCGGTTTCCAGCCGGGACGCGGTTTGAAGCGGAGTGTTCCTACGACAACTCCGCTGCCAATCCGCGGAACCCTTTCGATCCACCGCAGAACGTCTGGCACAACGAGACGATCAACGACGAAATGCTGCTGCCGATGTTCACGTTCGCCTCCGAGCGGCCGCTCGATCCCAAAGGCGACTCGTTCAAACAATTCTACTCAACGATCGTGCGATCGCGGTTTTTCAGGCGCCAGGTGGATCACCGCCACAAGTTTGTCGCGGATGCCGATGGCAACATCATCGTCTCGCCCGACTACGATCCCGATGATCACCACTACTAGAACCAGGCTCTGCCGCCCATGATGCTCGCTGCGAAGACAGGCCTTTCGGTCGTGGCCGACGGATTGACCGTGACGGTGCCGGATGGCCGTGCTGGCCGGGAGCAAAAGACGCTTCTCGATCGGGTGAGCTTCCGGATCGAGCCGGGCGAGTTCGTCTGCGTGCTCGGGCCCAGCGGGGCTGGAAAGAGCACGCTCGTGCGGAGCTTGCTCGGCGAACGAGAGATCGCCTCCGGCCGGCTCCTTGTCGGGGGGCATGACGTCTTTCGACAAGCCGATGGGCTCCGCGGCGCGATCGGCTATGTCCCCCAGCGGGACATCAATCCAACGGCCCTGTCGGTCGAGAAGGCGCTCCAGTTTGCGTCGGAGATGAGGCTGCCGGCAGGAACTTCAACTGCCGAGCGGCGGACCGCGATCGACCGCGTCATCGCTGAGTTAGGCCTCGAGAGGGTGCGGCAGCAGGCGATCGGCGACCTCTCCGGGGGGGAGATGAAGCGGGCGAGTCTGGCGGCCGAAATGCTCGCCGCGCCGGGCCTGCTGGTGCTCGACGAGGCAACCTCCAGCCTCGATCCGGCCTCCGAGGCCCGGATCATGGCGCTGCTGTCTGAGCGGGCCCGGGCGGGCATGACGGTGATCGCGGTCACGCACCACCTCGACAACGTCGACGAGGCCGACAAGCTCCTGATCCTCGGCCACGGCGAGGTGGTCTGGTTTGGCTCCCGCGTGGAAGCCCTCGGCCACTTCGGGGTGCAGCGGCTCGCCGATGTCTACGTCGCCATCGAAGACGAGCCGGCCGGATTCTGGTCAGCCCGCTGGCGAGACAGGCGCGCTGAAGATCTGCGGCTGGCGGCGACTCGTGAGCCCGGTGAGTCGGCCGTCGATTCTGGCGTGGAGCGGGTCGCGTCCCTGGCGGCGGTCTCGATTCCCGGATTCGGCCGGCAGTTCGTCTCCTTCCTCGGCCGTGAACTCGAGACGCTCCTCCGTGACCGCGTCGGCCTGCGGATGGGAGTGCTCCTTCCATTGACACTGGCGCTGGTCGTCCTCGCCGGCTTCTCCGGCACGCGTTTCAACAATCCGCTCATGGTCACGCGGTTGCTCGACCCCGGTGAGAAACAGGTGCTAGCCGATGTCTGGGGCGAAGTGAGCCAGGCGATCGCCACCGACACGGTCGGTGATCAGGATGCCAGCATCCCCGCGCAAATCCGCGTGTTCCTCGACAGCCAGCCGAAGCTGCTTGCCCATCTCCAGGAGCTGTCCACCGAACGGATCATCCGCGATGCCCTGACCGACGCCGTCCCCGTCGCCCCCGATCGGGAGATCATCGATCCGGGCGGGACGTTCAAATGGCTGTCGCTGATGAGCATCTGCATGGTGATCCTCGGGTTCGTGACCGGCTTCCGGGAGATCGTCAAGGAGCGGCCGATGCTCGACCTCGAGCGGCGGCATGGCCTGAGGTTTACCGCTTACGTGGTCGCGAAGGTCGCGGCGCTCGCACTGCTGCTCGCCGTTCAGATCGCGATCTTCACGGCCTCGGTCGAACTGGGCTTGATGATCCGTGGGTTCTTCGGCGGCGAGGCTCCTGCCGAGATCTACCGGCGCGGGGCGATCGTTTCCGCTTCCTACAACTGGCTCGCTGCGGTGGCCTGCGCGACGATCGGCCTGATCGTCTCGGCCTGCGTCCGTTCCACCGACAAGGGTGTGCTTGCCGTGCCGCTTCTGATCACGCCCCAGATTCTCCTCGGAGCGACGATCCTGCCGATCAAAGGTGGGCTGCTCAAGGTCCTTGCCATGCTCTTCTCCCCGCTCTACTGGGCCCATCGTGGCTGCCGCAGCGAGGGGCCGGGCGTGCCCGTGTTCTGGCGGAATCTCGGCGACTACGACCCGGCCCTGTGGATCCCGTATGCGGCCCTCCTCGCGCAGATTCTCGTGGCGACGGTCATCACGATCCTCGTGCTGCGCTGGCAGGAATGGGCGGTCCTGGGGCGCAATCGCCCCGTCCGATGACAGGCCCGGCCGCGCGGGGCCGGTTTATTTCTTTCCCTTCTTCCCCTTCCCGGGCTTTTTCGCGTCTTCCTTCGCGGGCTTCGCCTTCGGCTCGTCGTCCGCGTCGTCGGCGGCTTCCCCTTCGACGGTGGCGATCTTTCCACGCTTCTTCTTGCCTGCTTCCTTCGTCGGCGGCTTCCGCCCGGCGGAGATGTCGTCATCCACCAAATCAGCAGCGGCCTGGGTGAGGCCGACCTCGCCCGGCGCGACGATGATGCAGTGCTTACCGAGATCGAGCTCCTCCTCCTCCTCCACGATCGGGCGGCCCCGGTCGTCGTAGCGGACGTCGGCCTGCGAGGTCTTCTTCTTGGCCAGCGCCAGGAGATCCTCGTAGAGCTTCTTGGCGTCAGTGCCGTTGATCGTCGAGACGGCCTGGGCCACCTCGCCGAGGTAGCGGAGGAAGATGCTGCGGCGCTGTCCCTCCTGGGCGACGCGGAGGCGGCGGCGCAAGTACATGCCGAGGTTGCGACCCACGGCCTGGAGGGCGAGACGGATCTCCTTCTGGATCTCAGGGTAGGAGGCGATCGCCTCCTTCGATTCACTCGTGAACGGCACCCAGACGCTCGCCATGTGGACCATCACCGTCACCGGGCCTGAGGGGAGGCTGCCGCGCGACTGGGAGAGGCCGTAGGAGCGCCAGTTCGTGGCGAGGATTGTCTGGGTGACGGCGCAGGCGGAGTGCTGGAACTGGAGCGGCACGCGGTTGGCGAAGCGCAGCACCGACATATTCGAGCCCTCGTCCACGTTGACGTGTTGCATCGCAGAGTGGAGCGTTGCCAGGGCGTCTTTTTTTAGCTTCGAGGGGGACTGACGGCTGGCGAGCTTCGCCTCGTCGAGGATCTTGTCGGCCGCATCACCACTCATTCCAGAAAACGTCGTGGTGAGGAATTGCCGCAGGCTGCGGGCGTCGCTCTCGCCGGCGATCTCCGTGAGCGCCTCGAGCGACACTTTCTGCGCGCCGGGGCCGCCGCCGTAGGCCAGCGACGCCTCGATCACGAACGGGTTGCCCCGGTAGACCCCCGGCGGCCGGGTGGCGGCGGTGAAAAACTCCCCCGGCACGACCTGCCGCAATCCCGCGAGCAAGCGCGGCTCACCGATCGGCACGATGCAGTCGGTGGCCGGCGGCGGAATCTTCGTTTCCTGGATCGCCTTGTAGAGGGCATCGGCCTCGCCGCGGCCGAGCTTCGCGCAGCTGGCCCGCGATGAGAGCTTCGCCGTGTCGCAGAGCTTTCGGGCGATCCCGGGGGAGACGCGCGAGAAGGAGCTGGTGAGGAACTGGGCCAGCGTCAGCTTGGCGTGCTCCTGGAGCATCGTCACGAGGCGACCGAGCTCGATGCCATAGGGATGTGGCTTGATCTCCTTCGGCTCCGGCGGCAGATCGTTCGTCGATCGCTCGAGGATCCGCTCCGGTCCGTCGGGCCCCTGGAAATGGATGCGGCAATGGGGATTGGCGATCGCCGTCTGCTCGAGATATTCCTCGACGCTCCCGCGGCCACGCTGAAACTTCGCCTCCATCTCGATCGTCACCCGCGTGCCGTGATCGATCGCGTGGCCGAGGTCGTTGACGGCCACCCATTCGATGTCATGCTTGGCCATCAAGTCGGCTGCCGCCTTGCCTGGAGGAAGATCGATTCCCTCCCCCTTGCCATTGAGGATCTGCGGCTCGTTGGTCTTCGTGTCGATCCGCAGTTCGTAGTAGTGAGCCGCTTCCTTGGCGGAGATCTTCGAGATGATCTTCACCGGCTTGCCGGTCGTGAGCACGCCGTACATCCCGGCGGCCGAGATCCCGATCCCCTGCTGGCCGCGACTCATCCGCAGGCGGTGGAACTTCGAGCCGTAGAGGAGCTTGCCGAAGATCAATGGGATCTGCTTGCGCACGATCCCCGGTCCGTTGTCCTGCACCCCCATCCGGAAGCGCGAGGTCGAGTCGCTCACCGCCTCGATGCGGACCCAGATCTCGGGGAGGATGCCCGCCTCCTCGCAGGCGTCGAGCGAGTTGTCGACCGCTTCCTTGACGCTCGTGAGGAGCGCCTTGCGGGGCGAATCAAAACCGAGCAGGTGGCGGTTCTTCGCGAAGAACTCGCTCACCGAAATGTCGCGCTGGCCGGCCGCGAGGGTCTGGGCTGTGGCCCGGCGCTTCGCCGGGGTGGGGGGAGGAGTGTCGACCGGCGCGGGGCCCGGTGTCGTCGGCTCAGCGCCGGGCAGATCCTTCCCGACGGTCGTGGCTTGGACGGTGGCTTTCTTCACCGCTGCGACGGCGGTGGAGGCGGCGGATCGGGGGGGGGGCTGCTTGGCCATTGCTCGGTGGAAAACGGGTGCGATCGTGGGGGAAAACGGGGTTTTTGCCCGGTTTCAGACCGGGAGCCGGGAGATCGGCATGTGGGAGGTTGGGCAGAGTATAGCGGCTTTGCGGGGGGCAGTTCTCCGGCCGCGGCGACCCTCCGGGGGCCGGGGACCTTGCCTGCTGGGAAGAGGCGTCACAGGTGTCGTGCCACGACTGATTCGTCGATTCGTCACCAGCCGAAACCCCCTATGGGCCGGTGAATGCCGGTGCACCAATCGACGTCTCGGAGGTGATGCGATGACTCTCTCTGCTTCCTGGCGGCGCGTGCTGCCGGCCCTGCTCGTGGCGGCGGTCGGCGTCTGCGGATCATCCGCACTTCACGCAGCCCCCATCAATCACGGCATCGACGCCCCCACGCCGGACGTCTTCCACAACTCTTGGGTACCGCCGGTGCCGGCCGGTGCCTCGCCGGGATTCGGCGCGCAACTCTACGTCGCGCCGCGGCCGGTGCCGCCGCGCGTCGGCCACACCTGGTACACGTACCCGCCGTTTATGCCGCACGAGTTCCTCTACAGGCACCATCGCAAGTATGTCCGGCCCGCCGGTGCCACCGGTCTCCGCACCGAGGTCCGCGCGGTCTGGTGGTGAGCCCCACCATCGCGGCCGATCGAAAAGTTCTTTTCTCCTCTCGACTTCTTCCTGCAGGATCTGTCCATGAAACTCCCTCTGTCCCCCCGGCCGGATGCTCTGGCCCGCACCGTGATCCTTGTCGGTCTCGTCGCGACGCTCCTCGCCGGTCTGGCGACGGTGGCCCGCGCCGGGGACAAGGCGACCGAGAAACGCTACTTCCTCCGTGCCAAGGGAAAGAGCTGGCACAGCGTCTGGTATGACCCGTCGATCGGGCGTCCGATGGCGCTGGTCGTGCCGCCGACGGCGGAGTTCACCTCCGAGTACGCCTGGGGCGTGCCGAGTTCGCGGGTGATGCCGCTCTATCACCAGTACCAGCGTCCCTACCCGGGGCCTGGGGCCGTTCCCGGACAGGGGGCCGGCATGCTGCCAACTCCCTACTGGCCCAGCGACACCGTCCAATTCGGCGTCCACAGTGTTCGCGGACCGTGGTGACCACCTGGACCGTTGTGAACAGCGCGGAACGAGGCGGGCGCGGAGGACGATCCGCCGGCCGATGACGCGGTGCACTCAACCGCGGTCGGCGAGGCGTTCGATCGCCGTCCGCGCCCAGGGGCTGTCGGGGGCGAGCGCCACGAAGGTGCGGAGGTGTCGCGTGGCATCGAACGCCCGCCCGACACCGTCGAGGATGCCGGCCAGATGCCAGTGGGCGTCGGCATAGTCGGGTTGCTGCCGCAAGACTCCGTCGAGAGCCGCCTCGGCGAGCTCGTGGTCGCCGAGTTCGGCGAGCACGCAGCCGAGCCCAGTGCGGGCCTCGAGATGGTCAGGATCGAGCTCGATCGCCCCGTAGTACCGCTCCCGTGACGCGGTCAGGTCGCCGACGCGGTAGAGCAACTCCGCGAGCATGAACGTCACCCGGGCACTCGGCCCCCCGGCTTGAAGGAGTGCCCGGAGGGCTTCGGTGGCCGGCTCGAGTTCCCCGGCCGCTTCGAGATCGGCCGCCATCGCCAACAGTTCGGCCTCCGCCGGAGGGGCTTTCCCGTCGTGGATCACGCTGGTGTTGGTGTGGTTGACCGGCGCCGACCACGGAATCACGTCGACCGGGGGGACGTCCTCTGCGGTCAGGTCGGGGGAGTAAAAGCAGAGTTGCCGTTGCCCGCCGGCGCCGAGCAGAGTGCTGCCGCGGCGCAGGCTCAGACGCCTGCCATCGACGACGATTCGCTCGAGGTCTCGGGCTGCCCCGGCCGCTCCGCCTGGATGGAGGGCCGCGAGGCGGGTGTCGAGCTCACGGAGGCCGAAGCCTGCCCGCAACAGCCTCGCCAGGCGGCGGCCCACGACGAGCTCGCCGAAGTCGAACCAGTCGATCCCGGCAACCTGGTGGGTCGGCCGCAGGAGACCGCCGCGAACCCAGTGACGGATCGCCGTCACGGGGACCTCGAGCACCCCCGCCATCATCGCCACGGTGTGATGGCCGCGGACGCCCGCGAGCGCCGAGCTGTCGCCGTCGATGATCGCGTCGAATTGGCGCTGGGTCGGGATCACGTTCTAACGGCCACCGAAGGGGCGGCTGCTCGTCCTCTCGGCGGACGGGAAGTCGTCGGGGAGCTTTTGGGTCACCTTGCCGGTGGCGGCCCACTCCGTGCCGCGCTGGAAAACCGTGATGAACCCGACGCACTCCTGCGACTCGTCGGCATGGCCCATCGGCGTGTGGAACACGCGCCCCTCGCCATGGTCGACGACGATCAGCATCGGTTCGTGGCGATGGGTGACGTCGGAGCGAGATGTGGCGAGGATCTGCATGTTCCGAGCGGGGCCGCGGAGCTTGTCGTAGAGCTCGTCCTTCACGTGCAGCCAAACCGGCGGCATGCCAGCCGTGATCGGATGCTCGGAGTCACGCACGATCACCGGGAAGGCCCACTGAGCGCCATGGTTTCCCCCGGGGCCGGGGGAATCGTCGCGCACCGTTCGGCCCTCGTCGTCGAGGTAGACGTAGGGGCCACTGCGTTCGTCGCGACTCCCCCAGCCGCCGAGGCCGATCATCTCGTTGTAGGCCGGCCACGAGGGGAATGAGTTGTCGGCGGCGTGAACCGCCACGAAGCCCCCACCGCCAGCGACGTACGCCTCGAAGGCTTTCCTGGTCTCCTCCGGCCAATCGGCAGCGCCGTGCCCGAAGTTGCTCACGACCACGGCGTACCGGGCGAAGTCCGGGCGAAAGGAGGGATCTGGCCCCTGCGGTGCATGGGTGACGACGTCGACGTTGAACAGGCCCGTCTCTTCAAGGGCCGACTTCATCATCTTCGTCGTCGTCGGCCAGTTGCCGTGGTTGTTTTGGCCATCGACGATCAGGGCCCGCATCGGCTCGACCGCTCCCGCTCCCGGCGCAGCAAGCAGTCCCACCACGGCCAACGCAACCATCCACGCACGACGCATCATCGGATCCCTCCGGTTTCCACTCCGCTCCATCCCCCCGATCCACTGCCACCAGACAGCGTTACCGGCCCCCGGGCTCAGGCCCGACCGGCCGCCACGGCCGTCTGCAGATTCGTATCGATCGCTGCCAGGAAAGCCTGGGTGTCGAGGTGGGGCTGGCTCGGCCCGACGAGGACGGCAAGATCCTTGGTCATCTTTCCCGACTCAACCGTCTCGATGCAGACCCGCTCGAGCGTGTCGGCAAAGTGGGTCAGCGCCGGTGTGCCGTCGAGCTTGCCACGGTGGGCGAGCCCGCCGGTCCAGGCGAAGATCGAGGCAATCGGGTTTGTCGAGGTCGGCTTGCCTTGCTGGTGCTGGCGGTAGTGCCTGGTCACCGTACCGTGGGCCGCCTCGGCCTCGACCGTCTTTCCGTCCGGCGTCATCAGCACGCTCGTCATCAGCCCGAGCGAGCCGAAGCCCTGCGCGACGATGTCGCTCTGGACGTCGCCGTCGTAGTTCTTGCACGACCAGACGTAGCCACCTTCCCACTTGAGGGCCGAGGCGACCATGTCGTCGATGAGACGGTGCTCGTACGTCAGCCCCTGGGCCGCAAAGTCGGCCTTGAACTCGGCGTCAAACACCTCCTGGAAGATGTCCTTGAAGCGGCCGTCGTAGGCCTTGAGGATGGTGTTCTTCGTCGAGAGATACACCGGGAAGTTCCGCGCCAGGCCGTAACGGAAACTCGCCCGGGCGAAGTCGCGGATCGAATCGTCGAGGTTGTACATCGCCATCGCCACGCCCGACGACGGAAAGTCGTAGACCTGCATCTCCATCGGCTTCGAGCCGTCGGCTGGCGTGTAGGTGAGCGTGAGCTTCCCGGCGCCAGGGATCTTCACGTCGGTGGCCCGATACTGATCGCCGAACGCGTGGCGGCCGACAACGATCGGCTTCGTCCAGCCGGGGACGAGGCGCGGGATGTTGCCGATGATGATCGGCTCCCGGAAGATCACGCCGCCAAGGATGTTGCGGATCGTGCCGTTGGGGCTCTTCCACATCTTCGAAAGGGCGAACTCCTTCACGCGTGCCTCATCCGGCGTGATCGTGGCGCACTTCACGCCGACGCCATGCTCGAGGATCGCGTGGGCAGCGTCGATCGTCACCTGGTCGCCCGTTGCCTCGCGGTGTTCGATCGAGAGGTCGTAATACCTCAGGTCGACGTCAAGGTAGGGAAGAATGAGTTGATCCTTGATGAACTGCCAGATGATGCGAGTCATCTCGTCGCCATCGAGTTCAACGACCGGGCCGACGACCTTGATCTTGCCAGGCTTGCTCACGCGCTTCTCCAGGAAACTTGGGGGAAGGGGGGACTTGCCACCCCTCCTCGATCTTCGTCCCCATCACCCCACCGATGGGACGGAGTACATCGAAGATCTCCAAACGTTTGGTGAAGCTACCCCGTCGGGCAAAACGTGACAACTCATGGAGCGATCATGTCGGCGAGCGCGAAGCGCAATGCGATGTACAGAAAACGAAATCGGCCCCGGACGCGCGATTGCTAACGCGTCCGGGGCCGATGGATTTGACGATGAGTGGCGACGTGCGTTTGCGTCAGGTGGAACGGTCACCGAAGGGGGCGACGTACCGCGAGGGGCGGGTGCTGGTCCCCGCGGTGGGGAGGTCGCGGTTGTCGGTCGCGGGGGGCGCCGGGGAGACAGACGGGCCGCTCGGCGCGGTCGGTTGATCCTTCGGTGTCCCGAACTCGAGCGTCGGATCTTCGGCAGTCACGCCCTTGGCAGCCTCCGTCGGAGCGGTCGTGGCCGGAGCCTTGGCGGCGGGGAGGGGAATGACCTCGATCTTCTGCAGTGGCAGGGCGGACGAGTCGCCGACGATCACGGGCTTCTCAACGACGGTCGGGGCGCCGGACGAAGCGGGAGATCCCACGGCGGGATCGGCATGCGTCAACGGCGACGGGCCCCACCCCTCGGCAGCCGGCTTGGCGGCTTCAGCCGGGGCGACGTCGCGGTATGTCTTCAGGGGGGCAGCCTCGGCCGGCGTCAGGGCCGGTGCGATGGTTGCCGCGGGAGCCGGAGAAGTCGGCTTCGCTGACGGCAGCGGGGCGATGGCCGTTGCCGGCACGACGCCGCTGGTGGTTGCCGCGCTCCGCGGGGCCGCTGCGGAGACGGCCGCCGCCTGGGCTGACGGGATCGGATTGCCGCACGGATCGAGCGGCACGCGAAGGACGACCGTGCGCGGCGAGCGGACGGTGTAGCTGTAGGGGGTTCGCTTCTCGACCACGCGCGGGACCTGGGCGGTGCGTTCCTCGTTGACCATCTTGCAGACCTGCACGGTCACCGGTTCGACCTTCTCCTCGGTGACGTACTTCAAGGTTTGAACCGGCACCTTGCGGACCTGCTCCTCGGCCACGTACTTGCAGACCTGAACCGGCACCTTGTTCTCCACCCGTTCGACAACCTTCCGCACGGTCTGGACCGGCACCTGACGGACCTGCGTCTCGGCCACCATCTTCGTGACCTGAACGGGCACCTGCTGGACGACCTGCTCGTCGACGTAGCGGACGGTCTGGACGGGCACCTGCTGGACGACCTGCTCATCGACATACTTCAAGGTCTGAACCGGCACCTGCTGAACGACCTGCTCGTCGACGTACCGCATGGTCTGCACAGGCACCTGCTGGACGACCTGCTCATCGACGTACCGCATGGTCTGCACCGGCACCTTCCGGGTGACGACACGGTTGACGACGCTCGTCTCCGGAACCTGCATCGCCACAACGTTCGGCTGGTAGACGCGGTTGACCTGATTCATGACCACGTTCGGCGTCATCGTCCAGGCGTAGCCCCCCGGCTGCCAATTGGCCATACCGGTGTACGGGTTGACCGCCCAGCCGCCCTGCACCCAACCGAGTTGCGTGCTACCTTGGGCGACCATCGGCGTCACCTGATCGACATACCCGCCGCGGTCGGCGTACGCGGTCTTGTAGGTGGTGACTGGCTCCGCGACGGTGTAGGCCTCCTCGCGCTCTGCCGTCTCGTAGACCGGCTTGCGAACGGTGCTCACCTGCTGCTGCATGACCGTCTCGGCGACCGGCTTGCGGACGGTGCTCACCTGCTGCTGCATGACCGTTTCGGTGACCGGCTTGCGGACCGTGCTCACCTGCTGCTGCATGGCCGTCTCGTAGACCGGCTTGCGGACGGTGCTCACCTGCTGCTGCATGACGGTCTCGGCGACCGGCTTCATGACGGTGAACTGCTCTTCACGCGTCGACGTCTCGACGACGTCGCGCACCTGGTCGTAGCTGCGGTCTTCGACGACGGTCTCCCACACCGGCTTCATGACGGTGGTCCGCTCTTCACGCGTCTGCGTCTCCCACACGGGGCGCTGGACGGTGGTGCGACGCTGGGTTGTCTGCGTTTCCCACACCGGCTTGGCAACGGTGTAGGTCTTCGTGTCGTAGACCGTCTCGTAGGTGACGCGGACGGCCTCCATCTGCCGCTCGTCGTACACCGTCTGGAAGTCGAGCCGGTAGGTCTGGCTGGCGACCGGCGCCGAGGCCCTGACCGTCTCTCCGCAGCAGGCGGCGTCGGCCACCGGTTGGAGGAGCGGGAGCGGCATGAGTTGCGAGAGGGCCACGAGCATGGCGCCGAGGGTGTCACGACGACGGCGACGCACCGGCCGAACGGCCGGAACGGACGAAGTGGACTCCGCGACTCGAGACGAATTGAGCATGGTGACGACCATCGGATCTCCTCTGGGAAAGCGCACTCCCGAGACTAATTCCGTGAACGCGGCCTTCAAGCGGTTTGTTCACTTTTTTTCGGGGAAATTCCCGAAAAAAAGGCCCCTCGAGCCGGCGCCAACGGTGTAATCGTTCCAGCTTACGGCCGCGGGCAAGGGGGCGGCCGGAGGCGGAGCGACGGCGGGGCAGGCGGGGGGAGATCGGAAGACTCGCGGGGACCGCCGCGGCCTCACTCCATCGTCTTTTCCAGGAGCCGCAGGCTGGTGGGGTCGAGGGCGGCGACGTCGGCGATCCGGTAGCGGACACCTGTGGCGTCCACCACGAAGGCGCTGCCGTCGGGGAGGCGGTCAATGTCGTCGATGCTGGCGAGGATGAATCGGCGCCGGCCGCGATCGGTGACCACGCTCCACGCCGGGGGATCGTCATCGCTGATCGCCTCGATCCGCTCGATGAGCGGGAGAAACTCCCGGGTCGCCAGCTCCGCGACGAGGCTGCTTTGAAGGGCCTCGGGAAGATTCTCGAGGGAATCGAGCCAGGCCAGTTCATCGCCGTCGGCGGAAACGATTGCCACCGGGCCCTGGGGGGCCGTCACTGGGAAGGCACGGAGGACATCGACATCGGAGAACACCTTGCCAGCGCCGTCGACGAAATCGACATGACCGTGCGGGCGGCGGACGAGGCGCCACCCCGGCGTTGGTGCCAGGGGGCTGGAGGCCGAGTCAGACGCGGGGGGGCGGTGGGCTTGGGGGTCGGGGTGGGGCATCGTGGGCCTCGGCGTCTGGGGAGAAGTCAGGGCCCGGCGGCCTCGGCGGCCGCCTGCGACTGGGCGTTGTAGAGGCGCGCATAGGCGCCGTCACGGGAGAGGAGTTCGTCGTGCGTGCCGATCTCCACGATCCGTCCGGCATCGAGGACGACCAGGCGATCGGCCCGACGGAGGGTCGACAGCCGATGCGCGATGGCGATCGTGGTCCGCCCCTTCACGAGGCGGTCGATCGCCGACTGGATCACCACCTCGGTCTCCGCATCGACCGCCGAGGTCGCCTCATCGAGAATCAGGATGGCGGGATCGACCAGCAGTGCGCGGGCGATGGAGACGCGCTGCCGCTCGCCGCCGGAGAGCGACCCGCCACGCTCCCCGACACGCGAGTCGTAGCCATTGGGAAGGGAAAGGATGAACTCGTGGGCGCCGGCGGCCCTGGCAGCGGCCACCACCCGCTCCGTCCCGGCGTCGGGGCAGCCGTAAGCGATGTTCTCCGCCACGCTCCCAAAGAAAAGGAGCGGTTCCTGAAGCACGCAACCGAGATTGCGACGGTAATCGGTCACCGCCAGCCGGCGCAGGTCGGTGCCGTCGACGCTGACGGTGCCGCTCGAGGGATCGAAGAACCGGCAGACGAGGTTGGCCAGCGTCGACTTCCCGGAGCCGCTCGAACCCACCAGCCCGATCATCTCGCCAGGCTCGATGACGAGGTCGATGCCCCGGAGGATTTCGCGAGTGCCGTAGCGGAAGTGGACGCCCGACAATTCGATCCGCCCCCGCACCCGGCCGGGGCGGACGGGGCGAGGATCCTCGGCGACCGTCGGCCGGCAGTCGATGATCTCGAACAGCCGCTGCGCACTCGCCGAGGCCCGCTGGGCGGCGGGGACCATCCGCACCATCGATTCCACCCGCGAGTAGAAGCGGGCGATGTAGGCGAGAAACGCCGTCAGGCCGCCGACGGTCACCGACCCCTGGAACACCATCCATGCCCCTGCCGCCCACACGACGAGCAATCCCACTTCGCTGAACAGGCTCACCATCGGGCCGAAGAATGCCCATACCGTATTGACGCGATCGTTGGCGTGGAGCACGTGGTCATTGGCCGAACGGAAACGGTCGATCTCCCTCCGCTCTTGGGCAAACGCCTTGACGACGCGGATGCCCGGGATCGTGTCGGCCAACACGCTCGCCACCTCGGCCCAGGCGATGTTGGAGCGGCTGAAACCCCGCTGGAGCCGGCCGCGCACCAAATAGACGAGCCACACGACGAGCGGAAAGGGGACAAGCGTGACCAGCGCGAGCACGGGATTGAGCCAGACGAGCACTCCAGCGGTGAGGAGCACCAGGAGGCAGTCGGAGAGGAATCCGATGAGGTTGATCGAGAGGAAGTTGTTGATCTGGTCGGTGTCGTTACTGATCCGCGAGATCAGGTCGCCGGTCCGTTTGACGGCAAAGAAATCGAGCGACAGTGACTGCATGTGGGCATAGGTCTTCACGCGCAGCTCCGCCGCCACCCGCTCGCTCACCCACGCCAGCACCCACAGCTGCGCCCAGGAGAGGATCCAGGCCACGACCGCCGCGATCACCAGGCCCCCGAGATACCACCAGACGAGCGAAAACGGCACCGCTTCGCCGGCCTGGCGCGGAATCAGCACGCGGTCGACCAGTGGCATGGTGAGGTAGGGGGGCACCAGGACCGCCACGGTCCCGGCGAGCGAAAGCCCCAGGCCGATCAGGGCCGGGCCGAGATAGGGGCGGGCAAACGGCGCCAGGCGGACGAGCATCCGCCAGGACGGTGTTCCTGTGGTGGGGAGATCGTCCGCATCGTCATCCTCGGCCTGGTCGCGGCGATGGATGGCATGGGGCTCGGCGTGAGTGGCATCGCCCCCCTCGTTGGGTTCGCTCCCGTCGCCCTCGTCATTGCCGACGGAGAGGGGGGCGGCCGCCGGCCTCGGCGCCTGCTGGCGCCGCCGCGAAGGGAGCTGCTCGAAGGCATCCTTGAGAGCGTGCATCCCCTTCGCCTGCGCGAGGGAGAACAGCCAGCGTGCCACCACGCGTCCCGCGGCCAACAACTCGATTCTCCCCACGCCCCCACGAATCCGGAGGTCGAGACTCGAGGTGTCGTCGAGGTGCCACCAGACCGG
>CAMCCR010000062.1 GCA_945873085.1 Candidatus Kuenenia stuttgartensis
GACATCTCGGCGTTGAGTTCCTTGAAATCCTTCCAGTCGGCCGGGAGGTTGTCTTCGTGGAAGACTGCCTCAACCGGACACTCCGGAACGCAGGCCTCACAGTCGATGCACTCGTCGGGGTGGATGTAGACCATCTTGTCCCCCTCGTAGAAGCACTCGACGGGGCACACCACGACGCAGTCGGTGTACTTGCAGGCAAAACAGGGTTCGGCGACGACATGGGTCATGATCGAGTCATCTCCAGGAGACGGTAGTGCGTTGGGAAGGCGGGGCGACTGCGCGGAATGGTAGGTCGAACCCGAAACCCTGTCAACGAAACGAATCGGCTTTTTCAGGCCCGTTCCGTGAGTCGTCGCGGACTGCGATTGGTGGCCGGAAACCTCGGCCGTATGATCGGGACAGGGGCGGGCCTGGGCTGGCAGGCTGCCTGGAGGCGTCACCGTGAGCGGGCCAGGTGCCAATCGAGCGACCAACGGGCCAGGGAGCCCGGAGGATGCCGCGCTCGTGCAGGACTGCCTCCGGGGGGCTCCGGGGGCTTGGGATCGCTTCGTCGATCGATTCGCCGGACTCTTTCACCACGTGGTCGACCGGACCTGCAGCCAGCGGCGACTGGCCCTCTCGGCGGTTGATCGCGACGACGTGATCGCCGAAATCCTCGTCGAGGTCCTGAAAGAAAACGCAGCGGTGCTCCGCGGCTTTGCGGGCCGCTCGAGCCTCGCCACCTACCTCGCAGTCATCGCCCGCCGAACCGCGGTGCGAATGCTCTCCCAGGCCGATGCCCACGTCGTCCGCGTCGATCTCCCCACCGCCGGCGCGGCGGTCGTCGATCGGCACGCCGACCATCGCCGCTCCGACCGGGAGGAGATCGAGGGGCTGATGGGCTGCCTGGAGCCGGACGAGGCCAGACTGATCCGACTCCATCACCTCGAGGCCCGCAGCTACGGCGAGATCAGCCGGCTGACCGGACTGCCGCTGGGATCGATCGGACCGGCGCTGTCGCGGGCCCGTCAGAAGATGCGGGATGTCGGCCATTCGTCCGACACGCCACCGGCCGCCGGCCTCGGCCCCCGTGCTGCCGGCTGACGATCGTTGCCACACCATCAGCCCGGATAAGGCTGAGGGGGGGACGAAAAGCCGGCAGGCTGAGCGGGTGGCAGGGGACGCTGCGGGGCCATGGCTGCCGGTGCTGCCGGCAGGGGTGTGGCGGCGGGGAGCGCTCCGCCGGGGGAAGCGGGACCGGTGATCGTCACCGCAGGGTCGGCCAGATCGATCGGCTGGAAGCCTTCGTAGGAGGGCATCTGCCAGAGTTGCCCCGGATCGGCGGGGGGCATGTTCGTCGTGATCGAGGTGAGCTCGAGCTGGAACTCGACGCCTGACGCCGGCCATGAGACTTCGACAAGTCGCGGGAGGGCCGCGCCACTGGTGGGATCGACGCGGTGCCGGGATGTCCGCACGCTCGCCAACCGCTCGCCGGTCGGGGTGAAGAGGTGCTGTTCGAGGACGAGCCCGGTGGTGCCATCGAGAATCGTTGACTTGCGCATCGCCCCGTCCGGGCCGGCCATGGTGGTGCGGATTTCGATCCGGCCTTCGCTTGAGGGGACCGGGCCTTCATGCTGGTCCTCAGGCCTGAACGTCACCAGACCGAGCAGTTCGGGCATCCAGTCGGCGCGGAGCGGAATCAGCTTCCGGGCGGCCGATTTGGCGTAGTCGTCGTGGCGGCAGTAGAGCGTCACGGCCGGTTCGTGGCGGCGGATCCAGAGCCAAAACAGGTCGTCGTTGCTACCGATGTCGAGTTCCCCACCGGTGATCGAGGTCTGGGCGCGGAGCCGGAAGCGTCGGGGGGGCTCGCAGGCCACCTGGGCCGAGAGTCGCGGGACGCCGGGCACGGAGAGCACCGCCTGGGGCGCCATCAGGCTGCGCACGCGCCGCGTGTTGTCGTGGACGGTGCCGATCACCTGCTCGAGGGTCGGTTGTTCCGGTAGGGCCCGAGGCAGAGGCGAGACCCCGACCTGGTAGCCACGCAGCGCGTTCGGGCAGGTCGCGCCGGTGGAGGCCAGCGCGACGACGACCAGCGCCAGGAGGCAGGCCCGCGAGCCCGCACGCACCGGCGCCATCATCGACCGATCCGGGGTGGGCGTCATGCGGCGTCTCCCGACCAGAGGAGGGCCGCAAGCCGAGCTTCGACGGCGGCGGCTGTGGCGGGCTCCGGCGGGGCCACCTTGACGACGTATTCGCAGTCGCGTTTCCGGCAGGCCAGCCGGAGCGGTTCGGCTTCGGTCGAGGCGGGCGCGTGGGGCGTGGCGGAGGTGTTGGTGGGCTGATCGACGAAGCGGAGGACGCGGCGACGGACGAGCTGCAGGGCGAGGAGATACCGCAGTGGGGCCTCGGGCTCCTGGCCGTCGAGTTGCTCCACGATGTCGAGGAGGACATCGTTCGGCGCAAGCACCGCTCCGGTCGCGTCGGGCTTGGGGAAGGTCGACCGCCACCAGGCCACCGCCTTCTCGGGGGCACCGGTCCAGGCCGTCGCGAGGGTGTCGGTGCGCAGAAGTCCCTCGGGGGTTCGCACGAGGGCCGAAATAATGGAATCCCCCGGCTGGAAGCCGTGGCCGGTGCGGCAGCACTGCGCGTGCGGGCGGTGGATCTTCGGGTCCATCGGAGACCGGGTCCGGGAGGGGCGGAGGGCGAAGCCGGGATGGCCAGGGAGGCAGACTTGTAGGGACCGCCGCCGCCGGGGACAACCGCACACCATCCCCGCCACAGCCCGGGGGACGGAGGCCCACCGCCCGCTCCCCCAAGTCGCCCTTCCCACGGCGGGGTTCCTCCGCGCTGGTTCATGCTGGGGGGGATGGGAAGGCGACGCGATTCCTCTCCGGCTCCGCCAACCCCTTCAGCGTTGCCCGACGAGGAGCTCGGCTACGTCGCCGATGCCCCCATGGTCATGGCTGGAGACGACGAGATCGGCGGCGGCCTGGACCTCCGGGAGCGCATTCCCCATCGCGATCCCGAGGCCGGCGGCCCGGATCATTGGCAGGTCATTGACGTCGTCGCCAACCGCACACACCTGCTCCGGCAGGATGCCAGCTGCTGCGGCAATCGCCGCCACGCCGCTCCACTTCGTGACCCCGGCCGGGGCGATCTCGCACATCCAGTCGAGGTAGCGCGGGCTGCGAATGCAATGGAGCGCGAGCTGATCCGGGCAGGCTCCGTCGAGCTCGCGTTCGAGATCGAGCATCGTGGCCCGATCCCCCATCGTGAATCCGGCGAAGACGCCGGCCGGCGGCTGGCGATCGAGGCCGGGGTCGATCCGGGCGAGGTGTCGGTTGCGGGCCAAGTATTCGCCAACCCCTGTGGGGGGATCTGCGCCCTCCGAGCCGGGGAGGCGGCGGCAGTGGAAGTCGAATCCCTCGGCGAAGCTGTCGGTGTAGAGGATCGGCTCCAGGCCGCGGGCGCCGATCCGCTCAAGCACCAAGGCAAGCGCCCCGGGATCGAAGCTCGCCCGGAAGAGCGTGGCATGATCGCTCGTCCGTTTCACCAGCGCCCCCGATGCGGTCACGAGGGGCCCCTCGATTCCCAGCCGGGCCGCCACTGGGAGAACGTCGCGGTAGCGCCGACCGGTGGCCAGGAGGATCGCGATCCCGGCCTCCCGGACGCGGGCCACGGCCTGCACGGTGGCCTCCTCGATCTCGTGACGGCTGTTGCTCACCGTTCCGTCGATGTCGAGGACGAGGAGCCTGATCCGCCGGGCGGCACCCGGATCGAGATCACGGCTGGCATCACGGTTATCATCGGAGGCGGGCTCGTCCGCGGGATTTGCCGGGGCGGGCATCACGGTGTTCCTTCCTGTCGCAGGGTCGAAGCATGTCCGAAATCCCGTTCACGCCCGTCGCCCGAGTCGGCGACATTCCTACCGGTGAGGGACGCACGTACGAGGTCGGCGGACGCCTCGTCGCGGTGTTCCATGATGGTACGTCCTATGCGGCGATCGACGATCTCTGCCCCCACATGGGAGCGTCTCTCGGCAGCGGACCCCTCCGGGATGGCGAGGTGACCTGTCCGTGGCACGCCTGGCGATTTCGATTGTGCGACGGTGCATGGTGCGACAATCCCCGGCTGAAGGTCGACGTCTTCGAGGTCCGGGTCGTCGGGGATGCGATCGAGGTCCGGGTCACGCCTCCGCGACCGCTGGTCACCTCCCGCTGAACGGCCGCCTGCGCCCTGTCAGCGGGGGCTTTGCCGCCCCGGTGCTGCGTCGGCTGCCCGGGGATCGGTGACGACGTCGATGCGGATCCGTTCGCCCGGGTGGAGCACGCGGGCGTCGGTCCCGGTCTCCTCGCTCACCCGGCGGGCCCACGCCGATGCGTCTTGCCGGATCGGCGGCCAGGTGTCGTAGTGCGTCGGCAGGGCGACCTGCGGGGCGAGGAGTCTGATCGCCTCGAGGGCATCGTCGGGCCCCATCGTGAACAGGTCACCGATTGGAACGATGGCCACATCGAGTCCACGGCCGTGGGCGTCCCGCCTCCCGATCCGCTCCATGTCGTTGAACAGGGCGGTGTCGCCGGCGAAGTAGGCCCTCACACCCCCGATGTCGAGGAGCCATCCGGCTGCCGTCCCTCCGTAACTTCCGTCCGGAAGGCTCGACGAGTGATGGGCGAGCTCCATCTTCGCGGTGCCGCCGGGGATGGTCGTCCGCCCACCGAGGTTCATTGGGCGGACATTGTCGATCCCCTGCCCTCCCAGCCACTGGGCGATCTCCCAGTTGCAGTAGACGGGGGCGCCGGTGCGCCGCGCGATCGGGACGAGGTCGCCGACATGATCGGCGTGACCGTGCGTCACGAGGATCGCGTCGCAGGCGACGTCCGCCCCCTTCATGCAGGCCGTCGGGGATTCGTCGAAGAACGGATCAACGAGGAGAACACCGTGGCCCGTGTCAACGAGCCAGGTGGCGTGTCCGATCCAGGTGAGCGTGATGGCCAAGGGTTTCCAGCTCCGGAGGGTGGCGGGATGATACCACCCCGGGCCGGCCCGGGGCGCCGGAGGGGTTAGTCGAGGCTCGCCTCGACCGCCGCGGCGAGGCGGAGCCCCTCGAGCAACTGCCCGAGGGTGTGCTCGTCGCAACGCGGCAGGAGGAGTTGGTCGGCGGTGGGCTTTTCGGCCGGCCGGTGGCGGGGGGCATCGACCGACCGGCCGGGCGAGCCGCGGGGGATCGTCGCAAACGGAGCGCGGCGGTATTCCGCGACGGTGATCGGGGTCGTGAACCGGGCTTCGACGGTCGCCGGGGAGGCGAGGGGATCGGGCGGAGCGATCCGTGACGCCTGCCACTCGACGAGTCCCTGCCACCGGCGCGGAGGGAGGAGGTGGCGTCGCGGCACCCCGCCGAGAGGATCCGCGGCCGCAGCGAGCCAGTGCCCGACGACCGCCAGCGACACGACCGGATTGGCCTCGGCGGGGGCCTCGCGGAACCGCCTCGCCATGGCCGCGGCCCCTTCGAGGAGTCGCACGACATCGATGCCGGCGATGGCCGCCGGGAGGAGCGAGGCCGCCGTAAACACTCCGGCGTTCTCCTGCGGCAACGACAAAGGGATCGGCGCGTCTTTCGACGCTGCCGGGACGGAGACGATGGAATGGCCAGAGGGGGCGGCCGCCGCGGCCACCACCATCGCAGGCGCCGCGACGAGCCGCGCGGTCGGATCGGCCGTCGCGGCGAACAGCCTCACGCAGTCCTGCGTGAACGCCTCGCGGCACGGGCCGACCTGCACCACGCCCCACGCGTCGAGGAGCTTGTCGCCGGTCTGAGTCCCGAGCGCGTCGAGGATTCCCTGGACGGTGTCGTCATCGTCGTCGGGGCCGAGCGTCCAGAGCCGGGGTCTGCCGCCGCGCTCATGCCGGGGGAGAGCGTCGTGGTGCGGGTGGCAGCAGGTGCTCAACAAGAGATCGACCAGGGCCCGGTCGGCCCGGTCGCCGATGACGATGACGCGATCGACCGACTCCCGCACGCCCCTGGCGACATCGAGGATCCCAAACAGCGCGCTGTCGCGCCGGCGGGCCTGGCTCCGGGTCGTGCCGTAGGCCTCGAGCATCCCTTCCGTCGCCGTCCCGCACGCGGAGGCCACCGCGCCGCGGACCCTCTCCGCCCGCTCGAGGAACCAACGCCAGCGCGGGTCAAGGTGGCCGTCGGCCGACAGCACGCCGGGGGGAGGGCGGTGCTCGATCGGATCGGTCGGCGGCCGGGGGCGGAGGACACTCATGACGGGCGGGCGATCGGAGGCGGAGGGGGCGGAGGCGGGGGGCAGAGCGACCGGCAGAATACCGGGTTGTCGGGCGACGCCGTGGGGGGCGGAGAAGGGCTGTGACTTCCGCTTTCGCCGCCGGCGTGGAAATGCCCTTGAAGTGGCCGCCGTCTCGGCCGACAACAGGGGCTTGCGAATATCAGGGGCTTCTCGACGAGGGGCCCTCTTCCCTGCCCCGAGAGGAGACAGCAGCGTGATCGAGCACGAACTGGTGCGTGACCTGGCCGAGAAGTCGTCGTCCAAGATCGTCATGGTGGTCGCCGACGGTCTCGGTGGGTTGCCGCTCGATCCGGGTGGAAAGACGGAGCTCGAGACGGCCGTCACCCCTCACCTCGATGCGCTGGTCCGTCGCGGAACGAGTGGCTCGAGCGTGCCGGTGCTGCCGGGGATCACCCCCGGCTCCGGTCCCGGTCACCTCGGCCTCTTCGGCTACGACCCGCTCGAGTTCAGGATCGGCCGTGGCGCCCTCGAGGCGACCGGCATCGGCTTCGAACTCGGCCCGGAGGACGTTGCCGCCCGCGGCAACTTCTGCACGCTCGACTCAGCCGGGTTGATCAGCGACCGCCGCGCCGGACGGATCCCGTCCGAGGAGAGCTTCAAGGTGGTCGAGCGACTCCAGGGGGTGAAGATCCCCGGTGTCGAGACGTTCGTGAAGCCGGTCAAGGAACACCGCTTCGTCGTCGTCTTCCGGGGCAAGGGGCTCGACGGCGCCGTGGCCGACACCGATCCGCAGGCCACGGGCGTTGCCCCCCTCGATCCTCAAGCCCACACCCCCGCCGCCGCGCGGACGGCCGAGGTGGCCAAGGAGTTCGTCATCCAGGCCCGGCGGATCCTCGCCGATGAGCCGAAGGCCAACGGCATGGTGCTCCGCGGATTCGCGGCCAAGCCGAAGCTCCCGAGCTACGAGGAGCTCTACCGGCTCCGCGCGGCGGCGATCGCCGTCTACCCGATGTACAAGGGGCTCGCCCGGCTCGTCGGCATGACGCTGGTCGGCTCGCCCCACACCCTCGACGAGCAGGTCGACACCCTGGCCGCCTGCTGGCAGGACTACGACTTCTTCTTCCTCCACTTCAAGTACACCGACTCCACCGGCGAGGACGGCGCGTTTGCGCAGAAGGTGAAGCGCGTCGAGGAACTGGACCGGGTGATCCCCCGCATCGAGGCCCTCCGCCCCGATGTCCTCATCGTCACCGGCGACCACAGCACGCCGAGCCTTCTCAAGAGCCATTCCTGGCATCCGGTGCCGACGGTCCTTGCCGCCGACACCTGCCGGCCGGACGGGCTGGAGAAGTTCTCGGAGCGGGAATGCCTCCGCGGCGGCTTCGGGATCTTCCCGGCCAAGCATCTGATGCTCCTGGCGATGGCCCACGCCCAGCGCCTCGGCAAGTACGGGGCCTGACGTTCCCGCGGGAAAACAGGCTCCCGGGCATCCCGGCGGGATGTGAAGTAGATTCGTCGTATCGAACCCGCCCCCCCCGGTCGCACCCATGGCCCGCATCGACGACGAAGACCTGTTCCAGAATTCGACGATGACCTTCGGGGAGCACCTGGAGGAACTCCGGGCGTGCCTCATCAAGGCCACGATGGGGCTCCTCGTGGCCGTGCTCATCGGCTTCGCCATCGCCCGGCCGTTCGTCCATCTCATCGAACAGCCGCTCAAGCGAGCCCTGGCCAACTACTACTCCAACCGGGCCGTCGAGACGTTCGACACGTGGACGCCCCGGATCGAAGGGGGCCCCGCCCTCCCCTACTCCCGGCGGGAGGTGATCGATGCCGTCGAGAACCACGGCATGTCGTTTGAACTCCGCGAGGTCCACGCCGACCGGCTGGCCCGCGTGCTCGGAACGGCGCCTGCCGCCGCGGCCGGAAGCGTCGAGGACGAAAAGGCTGGCTTCGGCATGGACGACCTCGTGCCGGTGCTCCTCTGGCAGCCGATGGTCAAGGATTCACGCGTCAGCATCACCACCTTGAGCGCTCAGGAGGCGTTCGGGATGTATGTGAAGGCGGCGCTTCTGGTGGGGGTTGTCCTGGCGAGCCCGTGGATTTTCTACCAGCTCTGGACGTTTGTCGCCGCCGGCCTTTTCCCGCACGAGAAGCGGTATGTCCACGTCTTTCTCCCGATGAGCATCGGGCTGTTTTTGGCCGGCGTGTTCCTGGCCTTCTTCTTCGTCTTCGACTTTGTCCTCGATTACCTCCTCCAATTCAACGCCTGGCTCGGCCTCGATCCCGATCCGCGCATCAGCGAGTGGATGGGGTTTGTCCTCATCCTCCCGATCGGCTTCGGCATCGGCTTCCAGTTGCCGCTGGTGATGCTTTTCCTGGAGCGGATCGGGATTGTCGATGTCGACACCTATGCCTCCCAGTGGCGGATGGCGATCGTGATCATCTTCGTCGTCTCGGCGATCCTCACGCCGGCCGATCCCTACAGCCTGCTGTTTCTCGCGATCCCGCTGTGCCTCCTCTACTTCGGCGGCCTGGCAATCTGCCGCTGGCTGCCGCCAGTGGGCGCCAGGCACGCCTGACCAGCGGGCGGCCCGGTCTGTGGCTGGACGGCTCAGCGGGCGACGAACGCGAGCCAGTAGAAGACCGTCCCGGTGATCGCCGTGAGGACCAGATCGATCGCGGCCAGCCTGGCCATGACCCGGTGACGGGGAGAGTGGGCGTTCGGCCCGGGGGGGGACGGGAAGCGCTTGACGGCCTCCCACACCACCCACACCCAGAGGACGAGGGTGGAGATGGCAAAGACGAGGTGGATCCCCAGGGCCGAGAGGACGCCCGAGGGCCAAAACGGGCTCGGCGCGGCCCGCAGTTTCCAATCGGAGATCAGCCGGACGTCGATTTCGAAGACGACGATCGCCGTGGCGAGGGCAGCCGCGATGAAGAGTTGGAGCTTCCGGTGAGCAGCGAAGTTGCGCCGCCGGGCGACGAGATAGATGCTCCAGGCCAGGAGCGGAAGGGTCGCGAGCAGCCCGACGAGCACCACATCCATGCCGATGCTCGCCCGCGTGCCGAGGAAGCCATCGATCCCGGCGGGAACCGCGACATCGGCAAGCAAGGTTGTTGGGAACAGACCGGCGGCGGTGGTGGGCTCCAAAGCAACCTCGAGCAGGGATGGGCAGATCTGGCTGGGCGTAGAACGGGCGGGTGTGACGGGCAGGGACGGCGCGGGACGGGGCAGGTCGAACCTGGGCAAGTCCTTCAGTGTAGCGACGAAGCCGATTGCCGGGCGCCCGTGCCGGCCGCTACGATCGCTGCGACTCGAGGCCGAGTGGCGAAATAGGCAGACGCACGGGACTTAAAATCCTGTGGAGAGCAATCTCCGTGCGGGTTCGATTCCCGCCTCGGCCACTGTTGCTTGGTTCCCGGATTCGGGGAGCGGATCTCCCTTGCCCCGGCAGGCCCGCGGGAGGTATCAGCCATGCTCAGTCGGGCGGTGGCGTGCTGGGACTGCCAGCCGGCTTGCGCCTGACGACGCCATCCGCCCTTCGGGAGCCGCCCCCCGTGCCGACGCCATCACACCAGCGACGACTCCCGGCCGGTGCCCTCGTCCCGGGAGGGGCCCGCGTGGGGGGAGGGCGAATCTGGATTCCTTGGCTGTTGGCCCCGCTGTTTGCGCTCGCGCCGATCGCGGGATGTGCGCTCGCCGGCAAGGTGCGGCAGTCGGCCCTCAATTTCCCCGCCGCCGGTCCCGCCGAACCGCTCACAGCGCCGAACGTGACGTTTGCCCAGCCAGAGGCCCCGGTCTCCCCCGGGGTGGACCTGCCGATCGTGCCGGTCGTGCCGGCCGGGAACTGACCGAGCCCCCGGCAGAGTCGCTTCGGAACGGATCCCCGGCCATGTTCCTCGTTCATTCATCTGCTGCCGGTGGCATCGGGGGCGAAAGCGGACTAGGTTTCAGCGGGGCTTTCCCTCCACCGTAGCTCCGGTGGACAGGCTCCGGGAGAACCCGTGCATGCCGCTGTGGTCCAGAATCGCCGTCTCGGCCCTTTTGCTCGTCCTGGCCGCCGTTGGGATGACGTCGACGTTGCAGGCCTTTGCCGCCAGGCGGGCCATCCTCGAGCAGGCCCGTGCCGGCGCGCATGGGGTGGCGGAGGTGTTGGCCAAGGCAACGGCGTTCGCCGAAGCGGTGCCTCCGGCGGTGGAAGCTGAAATCGGTGAGCAGATGCTCACGCAGGCCAGGCTGCTGGCCCAACTCGTGGCCGTGGCCGAGGGGGCCGGGGTGCCCCGCGAGGATCTCCTTGCCAGACTCCGCGGGATCGCGGGCCCCGGGCAGACCGAGTTCCTGGCCACCGACGATGGCGGGGTGGCCATCTATGAGACCGACCCGGCCGGCGAGGGATTCCGGTTCTCTCCGGACGCCTCGACCCAACCCCAGGCCCATGTCTTCCACCGGCTCCTCACCGGCGAGACGCCGAGCGTGATCCAGGAGTCGCGCCGGCGGGAGCTCGACGGACGGGTGTTCAAGTATGTCGGCGTGCCGGGAGTCGATGGCTCCCGGATCATTCAGGTGGGGATGCCGGCGACGTTCCTCGAGCGGCTCGACACGGCCCTCGGCCTCCGCCGCCTCGTGGGTGAGGTGGTCGTCGGTGATGTCCGTGAGGTGCGGATCCTCGACGCCCGCTCGAGTCCCTTGGTGACCCGGATCGTCGATGCGAATGGGAATCCGACGGAGTCGGCGCCGCCCCTCGATCAGGACGACGCCCGGATCGTGCGCGAATCAATCGCCAGCGGGCGACCGGCCGGCCGGGTGGAGGGAGCGATGGTCCGTGTGGCCGCACCGGTGCTCCGGGCCGACGGCGCCACCGGCGGAGCGGTGCTTGTGGGGCTTGCCACTCGCGCCGGGGGCGATCTGTGGCGATGGGAGCTGCTCGCGGGGCTGCTGTCGTCGCTCCTCATCGGCCTCCCGGCGATCCTTGTGGGACGCTGGCTGGCGCGATCGACCACCGAGTCGGTGCGGCTGTCGACGGCGGTGGCGGAATCGATCGCGGCCGGCGATCTGAGCGGGACGGTGCCCCCGGGCGGGGATGACGAGGCGGGGCGCCTCCTCGACGGGGTGGGGCGGATGTCGGCCGCGCTCCGGGAGACCGTCAGCCGGCTCCAGGCCGCCGGAACGCGGGTCACGGAAGTCGAGAGCGACGTTTCGGTGGCCCTGGCCCGGCAGGAGCGGATCGTGCGGGGATTCAGCGGATCGGTCGCCGATGTTTCCGGAGCTGCGTCACAGATTTCATCGAACGCCGAGCAGTTGCTCGATGCCACGGGGACGGTCACCCTCGCGGCCCGCGAGGCCGCGAGAGTGGCCGACGACGGCCGCCACGGCCTGGAGCGGATGTCGGAATCGATGCGCCAGCTCGACGAAGTCATGAACGCCTTCACGAGGAAGCTCGCGACGATCCGCCAGCGGGCCGGCGGGATCAACGCCGTGGTGACCACGATCGCGAAGGTGGCCGACCAGACGAATCTCCTCTCGGTCAACGCCACCATCGAGGCGGAGAAGGCGGGGGAGGCCGGCCGTGGCTTCCGGATCGTGGCCCAGGAAATCCGCCGCCTCGCCGATCAGACGGCGCTGGCCACGAAGGACATCGAGCGGATGGTGCGCGACATGCAGTCGGCGGTCGCCAGCGGCACGATGGAAATGGACCGCTTCCGCAACGAGGTCAGCACGCGGATCCAGCAGGTCACCGAGGTGAGCCGGCAACTGGCGGGGATCGTGGCGCCGGTGCAGTCGGTGACCCATGCCCTCGATCAGGTCCATGACGGCATGGAAAACCAAAACTCGGGGGCCCGGCAGGTCCGTGACTCCCTCGATCGCCTCCGCGCCGGCGCGGGACAATCCGCCTCAGCCATCGAGGCCTTCGTGACCGGTATGAATCAACTCCGCGCTTCGGTCACCGACCTCAACGACGAACTGACGAAGCTCCGCATCGTTCCCGATCCTTCCAAGGACTGACGGCCCGCCGATCGGGCGGCGGGCACTTTGCCCACAGCCTGCTAGCGGCGCGGGGCGGTCTCGCCGAAGCGCGACGCCTGACGGGCGGCAAGGAATCGCCTCAGGCCATGGACGATCCGCGCCGGGGGTTGGGCGCCTGACTGGCTGAACAGCGGGGTCTGGCCGTCGTCGGTGACGATCAGCTCAACCGCGTCCGGGGCCAGCTCCACGCCACCGAGGAGGTTTTCCATCGACGCCGCCTCCTGCGTGCCACTGGAGGCCGTCGGGGGGACATGAGCGACGATGAAGTTCTCCTGGACGAACGGGGCGAACTCCGGATCGGAAATCAGCGAATCGGAGTGGCTCCGGGCAGCCTTGTCGCCGGGCCGGGCGACGACGAGGAGGATCGGACGCTTTGCCCCCCGGGCCGTTTCGATCGCTTTGTCGAGCGAATTGAGAACGGAAGTCGAGGTCGGGGTCGGGGCGGAGGTGGCCGGTGGTGCCGTCGCGGCGACGGCGGTCGAGGCGGGCCGTTCCGGGAGCGAGTTGGTCATGTCGGCGATCCAGGCGGCGGGCGACTGCCCCTGGTAGCCACGTTTCTCGGCGAGCTTCGTGCCGTCAGGATTGATGAGGAGGACGGCCGGGAAGTTCCGCACCCCGTATTTGATGCACACCTTTGAGCGTTCCACCCGGACGGCCTCCGTGATCCCGTGCTGGGGGAGGTCGATCATCAGCAGGACGACGTTCCGCTCGGCCCATGCCTGGAACGCACCCGTTTCGAGGACGTTCTTCTCGAGCGTCTTGCAGTGCGGGCACCAATCGCTGCCGGTGAACACCGTCAGGACCGGCCGGCCGGTCCGTTCGGCGTCGGCCATCGCGGCTTCGTAGCTCGTGTGCCAAGAATGGGCGGCCACTTCGGTGGCGGTGGCCGCCGAGGGAACGGCCAGGCCGGGGAGTGTCCCGAGGGAAGGGAGCGCCACCAACGTCATCCCGGCGACGACACCACGGACGGCCGCTCCGAGGTCGATCCTTCGCCCGCGCTGCCGGCTGCTGCCAGCCTGATGCCGGGGGCGGTCCACCCATCCTTGACCGGTCGCTGCTCGCCTGATGCGCATCGTGGCACTCCTCCGTGAATCCGCTACCCTCAATTTCAATCGGGTGTAGGCGGCTTGCTCCAAGAGTTTCTGGCTCCAAAACCAACGCAGCAGGCTAACAGTGGCGGAATGTGATGTAAATCACTCAACTTGACGTAGGTTGCCCATATTGCCTGTCTAGCCTGGGTTTGTGTCCGCGTAGGGACTTACGGCGAGTCGGCAGCCTGCGAACGGGAGGGAGAAACGACTCGGAGACGGATAGAATCCCGTCTGAAATCTTCCGAGGGAGAGGGTGGATTGCCGGGAACGCAGGGGGAAACGACCGATGATGACCACCCGTCCACGCCGCCTCAGCCGCCGCCTGCCGATCCCCGCCGCCGTCGCTTGGCTGTGGATCGCGACGTTTGCGGGTGGGGCGTGGGCCGACAACGTCGACCCCGGGGCCGACAAGCCGGTGACGGTGCCGGAGGTATTCCGGCAACCGGAACGGGGCCTGGATGGAGTCGGGTGGTATCGCTGTAGCGTTGTCGTGCCGGCGACGTGGGCAGGACGGTCGCTGGAACTGTTCGTCGAGCCGTTCGACGCGGCGGTCGAGGTGATCGCCAACGGGCAGCCCGTCGGGGGCGCAGGGGAGTTTCCTCCCCGGTTCCGCAGCGGCTTGGGGGGCCCCGACCGGTTCCGTATCCCTGCCGGGCTCCTGCCGGCCGGAAAGCCGGCAGAGATCGTCGTCAGAACCTGCCTGCGGGACGGACGGACCGGGTTCAACGTGGCGGCACCGGTGCTTTTCGCGGGGGATGAAGCCCTCCGCCTCACCGGCCGGTGGATGTTCCGGGGGGGAGAGATCGTGCCCGGCCAGCCTCCGGCGCTCCTCGAACCGGGCATCGAACCGTCGGCTGAAGTCGAGGCGACGCTCCGCCGGATCGACGATGCGGGTCCGCTTTCCGCCGCCGACGAGCGGGGGAGGTTTCGGGTGGCGGAGGATCTCCGCGTCGATCTGGTCCTCGCCGAACCGGACATCCGGCAGCCGTTGTCGGTGAAATGGGATGCCCGTGGCCGGATCTGGGTGGCCGAGTTCATCCAGTACCCGGAGCCGGCGGGGCTGACGATGGTCAGCCGCGACGCCTTCTTGAGGAGCGTCTACGACAAGGTGCCGGCCCCGCCTCCGCACCACGACCGCGGTCTCGACCGGATTTCGTTCCACGAGGACATCGATGGCGACGGGATCGTGGAAAAACACGGCGTTTTCGTCGATGGCTTGAGCCTCGTCTCGAGCTTCGCGTTCGATGCCGCCGGGTTGTGGGTTCTCCAGCCGCCTTACCTCCTCTTCTATCCCGACGCCGATAGGGACGATCGGCCCGACGGCGATCCGAAGGTCCATCTGGAGGGCTTCGGCATCGAGGATTCCCACTCGATTGCCAACAATCTCCGCTGGGGGCCCGATGGCTGGCTCTACGCCGCCCAGGGGAGCACGGTCAGCAGTCGCGTCCGCCGCCCCGGGGCCACGACCCCGCCGGTGCTGTCGACCGGCCAATGCATCTGGCGCTACCATCCGCCGACGGGACGCTATGAGATCTTCGCCGAAGGGGGAGGGAATGCTTTCGGGGTCGAGTTCGACGCTTCCGGCCGGCTACTCTCGGGCCACAACGGCGGCGACACCCGTGGCTTCCACTACGTGCAGGGGGGCTTCTCCCGGAAGGGGTTCGAAAAGCACGGCGAGCTGTCGAACCCGTTCGCCTTCGGCTTCTTCGAGCCGATCAGCCACCACAGCGCCCCGCGTTTCACCCATGCTCTTGCCGTCAACGACGCCCCGACGCTGGGAGAAAAGTATGCCGGGAGCCTGTTCGGCGTGGCCCCGCTCCAGGGGCAGGTTGTCCGCAGTGCCATTCGCCCCGATCGCTCGAGCCTCGCCACCCAGGATCTCGACATTCCCCTGGCCTGCGATGACAGCTGGTTTCGTCCGGTCGACATCCAACTCGGTCCGGATGGGGCCCTCTACGTCTGCGACTTCTACGAGCAGCGCATCGACCATGCCAGCCACTATCAGGGGCGGATCGACCGGGATCGGGGACGCGTCTGGAGGCTCGCGGCGGCGGCCGCCCCCCCTGCCCGGCTCCCCGACCTCGCCCGCGATGACGGCGAGGCCCTCGTGGAACGGCTTTCCGATCCCAATCGCTGGATTCGTCAGACGGCCCTCCTCGAATTGGCCCATCGCCAGCCCGGGGGGGCCCGCGATCGGGTGGCGCGCCGGCTCTTCGGCCCGACGCCCGGGCCAGCCCCCTTCCCGCTCGACCTTGCCTGGGCGCTGATCCGCCTCGGGGCCCCGAGCGAGGAGGAATGGATCGCGCTGCTTGGGCACTCCGATCCGTGGGTGAGGGGGTGGGCCGTCCGGCTGGCTTGCGACGACGGCCGCGTCTCCCCCTCCCTGCTCGCCCGCCTCGAGACGGCGGCAAGCGCCGAGGATGACCTCCGGGTGCGGAGCCAACTGGCTGCCTCGGCCCGCCGTCTCCCCCCCGATCAGTCGCTCCCCCTCGTCGCCGCGTTTCTCACCCGCGATCCCGAAGCGATGCCCGCCGACGGCGACGACATCCACATTCCGCTGCTGGTCTGGTGGGCCGTCGAGCGGCTCCTCTCCGCGGACCGGCCAGCGACCCTCGCGCGACTCGGTGGGGAAGACGGCATGCTCTGGCATTCCCGGCTCGGCCGCGACGTGCTTCAGTCGCGCGTGGCCCGCAGGCTCGCCCTCGGGACGCGGGCCGATCAGTTGGCCGCGGCGGCCATAGTCGATGCGGCCCCCGAGGCGATGCACCGGGAGCGTCTTCTCGAAGGATGCGAGCAGGCGTTTGCCGGCCGGTCGCTCTCCGCGGTGCCGGCCGAACTCCTCGCCGCGATCAGCCGGGCCG
>CAMCCR010000063.1 GCA_945873085.1 Candidatus Kuenenia stuttgartensis
TGGCTGGTGTTCAACGGCCCGATCGCCACCCCGCAGCAACGCAGCCTCATCCCCAGGCGGGTGCGCGAGCGCGTCGCGAAGCTCGAACTGATGCTCGACGCGGTGGCGGCCCCCCCGACGACGCCTTCCCCTCCGGCGGTCGCTGCCGGGCCGACCGCGCTCCCGCGGTCGGCGGCCAAGCCTGCGCCGGCGCCATCCGCGACGGCCCTGCCGACGAGCGTGGCGGCGCCCCCAGCCAGCGTGGGCATTCCCAGTGCGGCCTCACCCCCGGCCCCGGCGGCTGCCACGATCGAGCCGGGCACTGAAATCGGACGCCTCGACGTCGATCCGATCGAGATCCGCTGACGCTCCTGCCGGCCAGCGTCACCAGCCCCCTTCGGCCGTGCGGCTGCCCCAGCCTCCCGATGACGTTTGGCCCCCGCCCTGGGGCGCGGCCGGTCTGGCTTGGACGGTGCGCCACGGATCGGGCCCCGAGAAAGTCCCGCCGGGGAGCTGGATCACCCAGGGCCCCGCCCCCCGCGACATCCGCACGTACGAATCCTCCATCTGGCGGCGCTGCATCTCCATCTGCCTGGCTCGACGCCGGCGCCCCGCCTCGTCGCTGGCTTCGGCGAGGGCCTCGCGCGCGAGTCGCTGGGCCTCGGCTGCGGCCCGGACCGCATCCTCGTAGCGCTGCCGCGTGAGCAATCCTTTGGCGTTCTCCAGGGCCGCGAGGCCTGAACGGACATCAGGCTTCACCCCTTCCGCATACCAGCCGGCCACTTTTCGCAGCTCGTGGTCTGCGGTCTCGATTCCGTTGAAGGCCTGACGGGCGAGCCGCTCGTCGTCGTCAGCCAGGGTCTCGGCGGAGACGACGGCCGTCTCGGCGGCATCGATCACCTGCCCCGCCTTCGGGAGGTCTGGCCGCTGCACTGCAAGACCGCGCTTGGCCACCTCGACAAGGCGGTCGGCTTCGCGGCACTGTTCGTTGGCCCGGACGCGGTCGGTGGCCTGGTGCTCCAGGCGACGGGCGAGCGTGCCGATGCGCTGCCCCACGTCCGTGCACCGAGTCGGGAGCGACGCCCGCAGGGCATCGAGCTCGCCGCGCCGCTCGCCGACCGCCGTCTGGCAGCGATCGACCCAATCCTCCTGGCGCACCGCCTCCTCGACCAGAGCCATCGCCCGGAAGTAGTGCTGGCGTTCCGGCCGCGCCGCGTCCTGAGCCTCGGCGATCATCGCCCTGGCCCGCGACAGCCCCTCGTCCGCCTTGACGGGGTTGTCGGCGACATCCGACCACGACCCCGGCGCGTAAGCCTCGGCGAGGTGATCGAGCGTCCGCTTCGAGGCATCGCGCCGGCCGGCGAGAGCCTCGAGCCTCGTGATCGCACCGGGGAGAAGCTCCGCCACGCGGGCTTTGGCAGCCACGACACTCTCGAGCAATGCAACCCCCTCAGCCACGCCCCGCTCCGCCTCCTCGACATGCTTCGTGGCGGCCTCGATCTCACCGGCATCGAGGAGCTGCAGGGCAACCTCGAGATGCTTGCGGCCCTTGTCGACATGGATCGACGGATCGGCTCCCGGCTCGGTGAGGAGCCAGCCCTCGGCCCGCTTCGCCCGAACCCGCTGCTCGAGATCATCGGCCTGCAGTGCCGCCTGCCGTCGACGGTCGTCGCTGGCGTCGAAGAGGTCGATCCGGCCGCTCGAGGTGTCGAGCCCCCCTCGCGCTTCTTCCATCCGGGCGCGAGCCGACAGCGGATCGCGCTCCAGCTCTGCCCGCGACAGCTCCAAGGCATGCCCGACTTCGGCGAGCGGCCCGCGGAACGACGCCGCAGAACGCCCCCGTTTTTGGATCGCCTCCAGCCGTTGGCCAGTCGCTGCAATCAGGCCGTCGAGCTCGCCAGCCATCGCCCGGGCCGTCTCGTGGGCGTTCTCGAGCTCATCGAGCGGGGCCCGGCATTCCCGCGCTACGTCGTCGAGCGGCGGCTTCGCTCCCGCCGCATCGAGCATCCGGATCGCCTCCTCGGCCTTTGCCGCGCCGAGCGTCCGCTCCGCCTGAATCGTCTCGTCAGCCTTCTCCCAGACATCCATCAATTCGAGCCAGCGCTCGCGGTAGCGGTGGATCGCCGACTGCACCCCGTCATAGGCGCCGCGCGTCTGCCCTTCCATCGGCGTGAGGAAGTCGGGATCGGAGTGGGGGAGCATGCGGTGTCGTTCCTGCTCGGCATCGAGCAGGTCGGAGAGGGCGACCACCTCGCGCTTGAACTCCGAGAGTTTCTCCCGCGCCTCGCGCGTCCGCCGCGAGTGCTTCGACCACTGCACGGCCAGCGCCCCAAGCGCTCCCAGCCCCGCCAGCGACGCGACGGCCAGCGGGAGTGTCCGCGTGCGAAACACCCGATCGGCCTCCCGGCGCGCCACCTCACGGTCGCGCCGTTCCTTGACCCACGACTCGGTGGCCTTGACGAGCGCTACCAGGCCGGCATCGACGCGCCCGTCCTGCGCCAGCGGCTGGAACGCCTTGCCGATGATCTCCGTTTCGATCGTCCGCGGATCGAGGCCGCTGCCGGTCTCCAGGCTCCACGGCGCGTGCATCGCCATCCGCTGCTTGTTGACATCGACATAGACGAGCACGTCCTGCGACGGATCGAAGGCCGTCTTCGAGGTGCCGGTGGGGACCTCGCGCCCCCAGCGGGCGAGGATCGCGTCGAGGACCTCGCGCGCCGACCGATCCCCTTCCGGGCCATCGCCGACAACGATCACGCGGTAATCCCGCCCTGTCTCGCGCTTGACGCGGTCGATGGTGGCACGGAGATCGTCGAACGTATCGGGCACCCCCGACACGAACACGTGCTCGTTTGAATCAGGCGCGATGCGCTCGACGCTCCCCGCGTCCTGAGCCCGGGCCGGGGCGGCCATCGGCGCCCACGCTGCGGCGAGGATCACCGACGCCACGGCCACCAGGAGTCGGAGGGCACGCCGCCGCCCGATCGACCGGGCCAGCCGGGCGGGCCGGGCAGAACGGACACAGGGGGCGGCCATCGACACGATCGTGCTCTTCTCCACAGTTCCTCCGCGATAAGACGCTGCGCGGAGCGATGCGCGCCGCAGCAGGAGATTCTACGGACGCCGGCGGGGGGCTCAATCGGCCGGTCGAGCGTTTCCTTCCACGGGGCACGGCGGAGCGGGCCAGACCACGACCGGCGGCCCTTCGCTCCCCGCCATCCTCCGCACGGCGGCGACGAGATCGGGCCCTGCTGCGACGACGATCACGCCCGCACCGAAGCCGACGATCTCCTCGGCAACATCGGCGATTTCCGCCCCCCCGGCGACCGGGGCGAGCACCCGCACGCGGTGGCGCCAGCCGATCCGCGCGAACTCCTCGGACCACACAGGCGCAAGCGTGCCGACCGAGTCGTCGGTGGCCACGACAAACACCGGCCCCACGAGGCCGTCACGAACCAGCGCCGCGACGAAGTCCGCGGCGGTTGCCGACGCGGCGCCGGTGAGCGGGTCAGAGGGCGGAGGAGGCGGGCCAGCCACGGTCACTCGATCGGCCGGTCCGGGAAGAGCGGCACACGCGGCGCGGCTTCGGTGGGCTGCGCCGCCGAGGAGCGGCCGGTCTGTGGGCGGGCCGGCAGTTGTCCTCCGACGCCATTCCCCGCGGTCGGTGCTCCCGGCTTGGCGGGCGACGATCCGGGGCGCAAGCTCCCCACCGGACGACCGGCATTGAGTGGACGGGGCGACTTGCTTCCCCCTCCCGGCGTGGTGGGGGGGGGAGCGCCGTAGCCCGGGCGTGCCGGCGGAGCGCCGGCGCGGACACCGCCCGAAAGGAGCCCAGGGCGGGTGCTCCCGGCCTCCGGCGTGGCCGAGGGCTTGCGAGCCGCCGAGCGCGGCGCTTCCTTGCTCCCGAGCAGGCCCCCGCTCCGCGACCGGCTGGCGGCGGCGGGATCGATGGACTCGTCCTTTTCCTTCCCGGATGCCGTTCTCCTGCCGGCTTCGGCCACCGGCCTCCCAGCCTCGTCCCCTGGGAGAGAGTCTGGGGGAGAGTCTTCGTTTCTGGGCAGGAGATCGTCGATGCTGATGATGCGGCGCTTGCGTGGCTCGGCTTCCTTCTCCAGCCCATCCTCGCTGCGCGGCCGGCCGGTGAGCGGATTGATCTCCTCGCGCTCTCGACGTTGCCGTTCCTCCTCCTCGCGTTCGCGGCGCAGCTTCGCACGCCCCAGCTCCCCCTCCGCCTCGTCGATCTTGCCGTCGAAGTTGAGGTCGAAGCGGCGGAGCATTTCACCACGGGAGAGTATCGGAGGCGGCGCCTCGACCTCCTTCGATTCGGCTCCGAAGCTTGGCGGCCGGGGCGGCGCAGGCCGGGGGCGCGAAGGCCCCTGCGCAGCGGCCGATCCACCGGCGAGCACGATCAGCCCTACGCAGACGGCGAGCCGGGTCCCCGGAGACCCACAGGCCCGAGCCGCCCGTGCGACGGCCCTGAAACGGCGTGGCAGCCAGACAGTCATCCGGTCCATGGGGGCGTTCCGCGGAGGGGAAATGGCCTCGGTGGCCAACAGGCCGCCCGAGCAGATTCATTCTACCGCGCCGGCCCGCTGCGAGTCAGCGCGGCGGTCGCCACAGGCTGCGGGTGCCGGGGGAATAGGTGTAGGGGCCACGGGGACTGAAGACGATGCCGCGGAGATCGCGAGAGAATCCATACAACCCGTTCCGCCAGTAGAGCCAGGTGAAGGGCTGATCCTCCCAGAGGTGTTCCTGGATTCGTCCGTACTTCTCTCCGCGCTTCGTCCGGTCGAAATCCCGACGCCCCGCGTCGTAGAGGGCATCGACGAGCGGATTGGAATAGCCGACGACGTTCCCGGCACCGCCGGTCGTCCAGTTTCGCTCGGTGGCGTCAGGATCGGCCGCGGCCCCCCGGCTCCCGTGCCAGGCCTCAAAGCGGCCTGACTGGGTGCGGTCGACCAGCGTCGTCTGATCGACGACCTGGAGATGCATCCGCACCCCGATCCGGGCCAGATCGTCGCGGAGGCGTTCGCAGGTCTGGATGCGGAGCGGCTGGTCGGCGACGAGCATCGTGAACTCGAACGGGAGCGGGTGGCCGTCGAGATCCCGATCCCGGATGCCGTCTTTGTCGGTGTCGACCCAGCCGGCATCATCGAGGAGCTGCTGGGCACGCTGGAGATCCTGTTGGGCGGCGGCCTGGCGCTTCCGCGGCGCCGCCCAGGAGCCTTCGTGGAACGGCCCAGTGGCCGGATCATAGAGGCCAGAAAAAAGTTCCCGGAGCATCCATCCGTGATCGAAGGCGTAGGTCATCGCCCGGCGGACACGCCGGTCGGCGAACAACGGCGTGTCGATGTTCCAGGCGAAGAACGCCACCGTCCATTCAGGTGCCGCCACGGGCGTCCACCGGCCGTTCCCCGCTCCTCCTGCCAGCCGCCACTGCTCTGGCGCGAGGAGCATCTCGTCGATCGTCCCCGCCTCGAGCGCGGCGAAGGCCGCGTCGGAATCTTCGATGATCCTGAACTCGATCTCCCGGAAGGTGGGGATGTCGCGGACCGGCGCGCCATCGACGGTCGACCATTCGTCGCGCCGGCGGAGCACGACCCGCTCCCCCCGGCGCCACTCGACCACCCGGTACGGGCCCCCGCAGACTCTCAAGCCCGTGGAATCGCCGGCGGTGAACAGCGGATCGTCGCGCCAGACACCATCGTGGACATGCCGGGGGATGACCGGGAAGTTGAGGTTCCAGACGTTCGTCGCCAGAGGCTCGCGGTGGAAGAACACGACCGTCCGCTCGTCATAGGCCTCAACGGCGCGGAGTTGGTCGGTGCCATCGCGGACACTCGGCACGGGCAGGTCGTCATCCATGATCACGGCATAACTGAAGGCGACATCGCGGGCCGTGATCGGCTGGCCGTCGCTCCACACCAGATCGTCGCGGAGCACGACCCGGTCGATGAGGCCGTCGGCGCTCGACTGCCAGGAGGCCACCGTCTCCGCCGTGGCAAACGGCTCCAGCCGGCGGTCGAAGGAGAACAGGCGGAACTCCGTCAGCCCGACCACCTCAAACTCCGCCGGAGTGGCACGCATGATCGGGTTGAGGCTGACCGGATCGGTGCGGAGATGGCGGACGAGCGTGGCCTCGAGATCGGCTTCGCCGGCTTCGGGAAGCCGCGCGATCGCTGCCAGGATTCGCCCGTTGGCCGCCGGGGAATCGTTCGGGGCAGCAAGCGCCCGTTCATCCCCGGCTTGCCCGGCCGCGAGCTCCTCCCTGAGAACCGCCAGACCGTCCTTCACCGGTCGGTCGATCCAGACAAGGCGATCAAGCTCGGCCGCCGCAGGGGGGACAAAAGCCTCGTCGCGCCCCTTGGCCAGACCAGCCACCCGTCCCGCGGCCCCCTGCTTTCCACGGAGGGCCGGGGCGGTCACCCCCTCTGGGAGTCTCTCCGGCCTCCGGCTGCAGCCGACCGCGGCCAAAACCATCGCCACGATCACGAGCATGCATCGCAGCCGGCGCACCATCGCTCTCCCCTCGGGCGTCCCCGGCACTCACTCCGGGAAACGGTGTCCCATCTTCTCCCGCTTCGTCTGCAGGTAGCGCTGGTTGAACTCGTGCACCGGAGGGAGGATCGGCACCTGATCGACGACCTCCAGATCGAAGCCACCATAGATGAAGGCGTCGGTCTTCTTCGGATTGTTGGTGAGGAGCCGCACCCGCCGCAGGCCGAGGTCCTTGAGGATCTGGATGCCGACGCCGTAGTCGCGGGCATCGGCCTTGTAACCGAGGGCGAGATTGGCTTCGACCGTGTCGAGCCCCTGATCCTGCAGCGCATAGGCGCGGATCTTCTCCACCAACCCGATGCCGCGCCCCTCCTGCGGGAGATAGACGAGCACCCCCACCCCTTCCTGGCCGATCTTCTCCAGGGCCAGATGGAGCTGATCGCCGCAGTCGCAGCGGAGGCTGTCGAGGAGGTCGCCTGTGAAACAGGAGGAGTGGAGCCGGACGAGCGGATCGGTGGCGGTGGCGGGATCCCCCATCACCAGGACGATCGGCTGCTGCGACTCGAACTTCACCCCGTAGGCGATGATCCGGAATCGCCCCCAGGTCGTCGGCAGCTCGGCCTCGGCAATCCGCTCCACGAGTTGTTCGCGGGTGCGACGGTGACGGATGAGCTGCTCGATCGAGATGATCTCGAGCCGGTGCTCACCCGCCAGCGCCTGGAGCGTCTGCCGGTCGGCCCGGTTGCCGGTGTCGTCGAGGATCTCGCAGAGAACTCCCGCCGGCTGCAGCCCGGCCATCCGCGCCAAATCGACGGCCGCCTCGGTATGGCCGGCACGGCGGAGCACGCCCCCCTCCTTGGCCACGAGTGGAAAGAGGTGGCCGGGGCGGACGAAGTCGGCCGGACGCGTCTCGGGGGCGAGGATCGCGGCGATCGTGGTGGCCCGCTCGCCGGCCGTGATCCCCGTCCGGGCTGAGACATGGTCGACAGGGACGGTGTAGGCGGTGCCCAGCGGCGTGGAATTGGCCTCGACCATCATCGGCAGATCGAGCCGGCGGGCCATCTCCGGCAGAATCGGCATGCACACCTGGCCGCGGCCATGCCGGATCATGAAGTTCACCACCTCGGGCGTGGCCTTCTCGGCGGCGCAGACGAAGTCCCCTTCGTTCTCTCGATCCTCGGCGTCAACGACGACGATCACCTCCCCCCGCCGGAAGGCGGCGACGGCGGCTTCGATCGTGGAAAAACCTTCCGGCATGGCGAGCCCCGTGGGGGAAGAGCCGCGCGCGAAAGCGGCGCGGGAACCTCCCTGAGTATAGGATGCCCCGACGACCGGACGTCCCCAACGACAGACTTTTCCATGCTCGACCGCGAGGAGTACATCGAACAGGGCCACCTGTTCCACGCTCTGGCCGAGCGGATGGCGGCCGGAATCGCCGCTCAGGAGGCGCTCGGGTCGATCGCCCAAGAAGTCCTCGCCACGACGAAACTGCCGATGGCGATCGACTATCTCGTCTCCGAGCTCAAGCTCTTCGGCACGCTCTCCACCGCGATGGCCCGCATCCCCCACTACTTCACCCGCTTCCAGACGTTCGTCATGAACCGGGCCGAGCACGAGGGAGGGCGGTTCGATATGCGGATGGCGCTGGCGATCCTCGAGCGGGAAGCTCGCTACCTCGCCGATGGGCCGACGCCGCAGGGCCTGTTCGTCTACCGCTTCGAGTGCCTCTCGCGCAACCGCCTCGACTACCAGAAGGGGATGGAGGCGATCGCCGACGATCCGATCTTCGATGCCGACTGGAAGGCGTGGATCCGGACCGTCGGCCGACAGGTCGGCTTCGTCGATCTCGGCGACCTCATCAGCGTCCGCAGTCCGGAGTACTGGAGGCTCGAGAAGCGCGAGGCGATGCTGGCGGGGCGCGAGGAGAGCGGCCCCGACCGGGTGATGCTCTTCGGCGAGAAGGAGGGGCGGATCGCGCGGGCCAACCGGGGCAAGGATCCCCTCTTCCTGTTTGCCGCGCTCGAGCGGCAACTCGGCTATCCCTCGGTGCCGCGACCAGCGCCATCCACCTCCTCGGCCGAATCGCCGGCGCTCCTCGCGCGGCGGCTCGAGCGCCTCGAAATGCGCGTCAAGCTCCTCGAGGAGGAAGCGCGCGGCGGGATCGATCTCTCCAAGTTCGATCCGAAGAACTTCCAGCCGCCGCCGGTGGGATGATGACCGCGCCTTCGAGCCTCCGCGGCGACGCGGAGCAGATCTGGCGGGCGGCGATCGGCGCCGTCAACCCGCAGCGGCTCCTCGCTGTAGCCCCGGCCGATCTCCTCGGGTCGCTGCCGGCCGGCAGGATCGTCGTCGTTGGAGCCGGGAAGGCTGCCGCGGCGCTTGCCGCGGGGCTCGAAGCGCGACTGGCCGCCGCCGGCTTCCCCCCCGAGCGTCTCTCCGGGCTCGTCAGCGTGCCGGAGGGCTGCGGCCGGAATCTCTCCTCCATCGAGGTACGGCAAACTCGGCCCCCTGGGGTCAATCTCCCCACGCCACGCGTCGTCACGGCCACCGCCGCGATGCTGAAGAGCCTCGGCTGCCTCGGGCCCGACGACTTGGCGGTGGCGCTGGTCACCGGCGGAGGTTCGGCGCTGTTGGCAGCGCCGCGCGACGGCCTCACCCTCGACGACAAGATCGCCGTCACCCGCTTCCTCTCGGGCGCCGGCGCCGACATCGGCAGCCTCAACACCGTCCGCCGGGCGACAAGCGCCGTCAAGGCGGGCGGCCTGGCCCGATCGTGCACCGCCGGGAGGCTCGTCGCCCTCGTCCTCTCCGATGTCATCGGCGACCCGCTCGACCTCATCGCCTCCGGCCCCTGCATGCCGACGCCCGCCGAACCTGAAGTTGCGCTCGCTCTCCTCGAGCGCTTCGGCGCCTCTGCCGCCGGCGTCGCGCCGCGCCTCGTCGAGCGCCTCAAGCGCGATCTCGCCACGGCGCGCGCGCCGCGGCCATCGGCCCCCGCCGGCCCGACCTGGCAAACCCCCGCCGGATGTCACGTGAGCCACCGGATCGTCGGCAACAACGACACGGCAGTCGAGGCCGCCGCCGCCGCCGCCCGGTCCCTCGGCTACGACACCTTCATCCGCCGCGCCACGCCAGACACCCCCGCATCCCTCAACCACGCCGAGGCGATCGGCCGGCGGCTTGCGGCCGAAGGGAGAGAACTGGCCGCCGAGGCGGCCCGGGACGGCCGGCCCCGCGCCGTCATTGAAGGGGGAGAGGCGACGGTGGTGATCCCGGCCGATCACGGCCTCGGGGGGCGCAATCAGCAGACGGTGCTCGCGGCTGTCTCGGCGGCAGCCAACTGGCCGGCCGGTCTCCTCATGGCGAGCCTCGGCACCGACGGCGAGGATGGACCCACCGACGCGGCCGGTGCCGCCGCCGATGCCGCGGTCGCCGGAACACTCACTGCCGACCGGCCAGCGCTCGAGCGGGCCCTCGCCCGCTGCGACGCGCTGCCGATCCTCGAGCGAGCCGGGGGGCTTGTCCGCACCGGCCCCACCGGCACCAACGTCGCCGACGTGCGGATCATGCTTGCCAGGCCGCCCGTCAGTCCGTGAGCTCAGTCCGTGAGCTTCTTGCCCGGCCGTGACCATCTCGCCCGCAGGTCACACGTCGCAGAGGCTGACGGCCTGCTTGAGGCCGGTCAGGGCGTCGCGCGTGGGGATGAACTCATGCCCCACCCAGCCCTTGTAGCCGAGTTCGACGATCTTCCGCATGATCGGCGGGAAGTTGATTTCCTGGTTGTCGTCGAGTTCGGCACGGCCGGGGTTGCCGGCGGTGTGGATGTGGCCGATGACGTCCTTGCATTCCTCGAGCCGGCGGATCACGTCGCCGTTCATCACCTGGACGTGGTAGATGTCGAAGAGGAGCTTGACGCGCGGCGATCCGACCCGACGGCAGATGTTTGCCACGTAGTCGATGTCGTCCCCTTGGTAGCCGGGGTGGCCCTTCATCGGATGGCTGCCGTCGCGGGTGTTGAGATGCTCGAGGCAGATCGTCACCCCCTTCTTCTCCGCATGGGCAGCGATCGCCTTCAGCCCCTTGACGCAGTTGTCGGCCCCCTCCTCGAGCGAGATCTCGCCGCTGTTGGGATCGTCGGCGTCGCGCCACTTGTAGCCAGTGAAGGCGATCACGGCCGGCATGCCGTGCTCGGCGCAGGCGTCGATCGTCTTCGTCGTCCGCTCGATCACCTCAGCCTGGTAGGCCGGATTGTTGAAGCCGCGCATGAAGGGCGCCCCGGGCATGCCGTTGGCGGCCAGCGCGCAGGTGAGGCCGTGTTTTTTGAGCGTCGGGAAGGCTTCGGGCTCGAGGATCTCGATCGACGTGCAGCCGAGGTCCTTGGCGACGTGGCACATCTTTTCCAGATCCCACTTGTCGCCGGCGATGTTGTAACACCAGTAGACGAGGGAGTGGTTGATGTTGCCCTTCATGCTGCCCTTCATCGATGGCTCTCCGGAATGCGTGCGGTTGGGTAGTGATCGGGGGTGCGGATCGGCAGCACGCGCCGCCGCCACGGACGCCCCCCGGCCACCGCGTTGGAGGCTACACTACCACCTCTCCTGCCACTCCGGAAGCGTCCGCCATGCCCTCCAAAGCGTGTCCTTGGCCGGGCGGTCTCCTGCCGCTGGCCGCTCGGCTGTTCCTCGCCGTGGCGATCTGGCCCTGTTCCGGGCTCGCCGCCGCCGAGCCGGACGGCCAGCCACCCATCGAGCTCAACAGCGGCGACCGGGTCGTTCTCCTCGGCGACGCGATCATCGAGCGCGAGGGGGAGCGGGGCGCGATCGAGACGGCGCTCGTTGCCACGCATCCCGGGGCCAACCTCACCTTCCGCAATCTCGGCTGGAGCGGCGACACGGTGTGGGCCGAGTCGCGCGGTGTGTTCGATGCGCCGTCGGCAGGCTACGCCCGTCTCCTCGATCTCGTCCGCGGCCTCGAGCCCACGGTCGTGATCGTTGCCTACGGCCGCAACGAATCGTTCTCAGGCGCCGCCGGCCTCGCGCCGTTCCGGGAGCAACTCGGCCGCCTCTGCCGCGATCTTCGCCGGCCGCCGCAGGAGCCCGGCGCCAAGGCGATCCCGACGCGGCTCGTACTCGTCACCCCGCCCCCCTTCGAGGCCACCCCACCGCTCTCCACCGCCGCGGCCGCCGCCCGCAACGCCGCGCTCTCCGACTATGCAGCCGCGATCCGGGAAGTGGCGATTGAACAGGGGGCAGGAGTCGTCGATCTGTTCGGCGCGGTGGAGGCGAGTCTCCCCGCCGGGGCGCGGCTGACGGAGAACGGCGTCCACCTCTCCGACGCCGGATACGACGCCGCCGCCGCGGTCTACGCCGCTGCCTGCGGAAACCCACTGTCGGGCGACTTCGCCGGCCGCACCGCCGCGATCCGTGCGGCGGTCAACGCGAAAAACCGACTCTTCTTCCACCGTTGGCGCCCTGCCAACGAGACGTATCTCTTCCTCTTCCGCCGCCACGAGCAGGGGAACAACGCCGTCGAGATCCCGCAGTTCGACCCGCTCGTCGAGGCGGCCGAGGCGACGGTGCGAAAGCTGGCCAAGGAGTCTCCCTGACATGCCCCTCGCCTCACCGCTGCGCGCCCTGCTTCCGGCCCTCCTCTTGGCCCTCTTCTTGGCGGTCTCGGTTGCCCACGTCGCCTCCGCTCAACGCGCCCTCACCGACATCCCCGTCCCCGATCCGGCGGCAGAACTCGAGGCGATGGAGGTGGCCGAGGGTTACGAGGTCAATCTGTTCGCCACCGACCCGGCGATTCGCAAGCCACTCCAGATCAACTTCGATCCGCGCGGCCGGCTGTGGGTGTCGTCGTCGAGTGTCTATCCGCAACTCCGCCCCGGCGAGATCCCCGACGACACGGTGACGATCCTCGACGACACCGACGGCGACGGCGTCGCCGACGTCTCGCAGGTCTTCGCCTCCGGCCTCCACATGCCGACGGCCGTCCTTCCCGGCGACGGCGGCTGCTACGTCGCCAATGCCACCGAGATGCTCCACCTCGCCGACACCGACGGCGACGACCGGGCCGACGCGCGGCGCACCATGCTCTCCGGCTTCGGCACCGAGGACACCCACCATCTCGTCCACACGTTCCGCTGGGGCGTCGACTCGCGGCTCTATTTCAACCAATCGATCTACATCCACAGCCATGTCGAGACGCCCTCCGGCGTCCACCGTCTGAATGGTGGCGGGATGTGGCGATTCCGCCCCTCGACGCTCGATCTGGCTGTCTTCGCCCGCGGCTGGGTCAATCCCTGGGGGCATGCGATCGACCCCTGGGGCCGGTCGCTGGTCACCGACGGCGCCGGCGGCGAAGGGATCAACCTCGGCTTCCCCGGCGCCGCTTACTTCACCGCCATCGGCACGCCGCGAATCCTCCATGGGATGAATCCGGGGAGCCCGAAGCTCTGTGGCCTCGAGATCCTCTCCGGGGCCCATCTTCCCGACGAGGCGCACGGGACGCTGGTGACGCACGACTTCCGCGCCAATCGCGTCTGCCGCTATCGGCTCACCGAATCTGGCTCGGGCTTCGAAAGCGAGAAGCTTCCCGACCTGATCCGCTCATCGCGCGTCGACTTCCGGCCGATCGACGTGCAGATGGGGCCCGACGGGGCGATCTACATCGCCGATTGGTACAACCCGATCATCCAGCATGGGGAAGTCGACTTCCGCGACGACCGCCGCGACCGCACGCATGGTCGAATCTGGCGCGTGACGGCGAAGGGGCGGCCGCTCGTGCCGCGCTTCGATGCCACGAAGCTCTCCAACGGCGAGCTGATCGATGTGCTCACGGCCGACGGCTGGGCCCGTGACGCTGCCCGGCGTGTCCTTGTCGAGCGGGGGATCGACGAGGTCGGCCCCGATCTCGACACCTGGGCCTCCGCCGCACGCCACGCCGCGCCCGGCACCCCCGGCTACCACCGCGGCCTCGAACGGCGCTGCCTCGAGCTTCTCTGGCTCCGCCAAGGGCTCGACGACGGCTCGACTGCGGCGATCGACAGAGCGCTTTTGTCGCGGGTGCTCACCTCGCCCGACCCCCGCGCCCGGGCCGCCGCAGCCAGAGTCGTCGTCGACTGGGCCGATCGGCTCGGGAAGCCGGGCGCCGGCCCCGACGGCAGCCTCGGGCCCATCGACCTCCTCGCCCCGACCGTCGACGACGATGTCGCAGCCGTGCGCCTCGAGGGGGTGCGGGCGCTGGCGGCCGTCGCGGCCCGCGACGAGACCTCTCCTACCGACGCGACGCGCGCCGCGGCGCTGGCGCTTCATGTCGTCGATCACCCTCGCGACGACGCCCTCGACTATGCCGTTTGGCTTGCGGCCCGCGAGCTTCAGGGGGCCTGGCTTCCGGCGGTCCTTGCCGGCAGCTTCGACGATGGCGGGAAGATCGCGCGCGTCTTGTTCGCGATCCGGGCTGCGGAAACGACCGCCGCCAGTGGCTGGATGGTGGAGCAGTGGCAGCAGGGCACCGTCACGGGCGCCGACTTTGACGCCCTCCTCCATGCCGTCGCGCTGCTCGGCACGGCCGAGGAACTGCGTCAGGTGTACGACGTCGCCCTCGCTGCCACCACACCCGCTGCCAAAGCCGCATCGCTCCTCGACCATCTCGCCGAGTCGCAGCGAAAGCGAAAGGTCGCGCCGGCGGGGGATCGCGCCGGGCTGACCCGTCTCCTCACGAGCCCCGACGAGGCGCTCCAGCGCGCCGCGATTGACGCCGCTGGTCTCTGGCAGGTGGAGGCTGCCGCCGAGACGCTCGAACGGATCGCCGCCGATGCCGAGCGGCCGTTGCCGCGGCGCGAGTCAGCCTGTCGGGCCCTCGGCAATCTCCCTGGCAAGGCTGCCCACGACGCCCTCGCCACGCTCGCTGCCGGGCCGATGACCCCGGAGCCGCTCGTGGCTGCGAGCCTCGCCGCGCTCGTGGGCCGGTCGGCCGACGAGGCCGCCGGGCTCACCGCCACATGGCTCGCCCGGGGCCCGGGGGATACGGCGGTGCATGAGGTCCTCCGCGCCTTTCTCGGCGCTCGCGGCGGCGCCGACCGGCTGGCGATCCCGCTTGCCGACATCACGCTTCCCCCGCCCACCCTCCGCGCGGTGCTCCAAGACGTGACCGCCGCCGGACGCCCGGAGCCGGCCCTCACCGCGGTGCTCGAGCGGGCCAGCGCCACCGGCGGCTCCCCCTCGATCACGCCCCAACAGCGCGCCGAGATCCTCACGCTTGTCGCCAACGGGGCCGACGCCGGCCGCGGCCGCGAGCTCTATCGGCGCGAAGCCCTCCGCTGCGTCGCCTGCCATAGGATCGACCGCGAGGGGGGCCGCGTCGGCCCGAATCTGACCGCGATCGGCTCGGCAGCCCAGCCCGACTACCTCCTCGATGCGCTCCTCGAGCCGGCGAAGAGCGTCAAGGAGGGATACGGGTCGCTCGTCGTCGTCACGGCCGACGGCCAGGTCACCAGCGGTATCCCGGTGTCACGCTCCGACACCGAGCTCGTCCTCCGCACCGCGCTCGACAAGGAAGTCCGGCTCCAACTCGCCGACATCGACGAGGAAGCCCCCGGCACGTCGCTGATGCCCGCCGGCCTCGTCGATGGCCTGTCAAAGGAGGAGATCGCCGATCTCGTCCGGTATCTCTCCGCACTTGGCCGCTGACCGCGGCGGGAGGGCGACGGCCGCGGCGCGGTAGCATGGGCCGTCGCTCACCCCGGCCCCGTTCCGCTCTCCCGCCCTCGCGAGCCCACGCCATGCCTTCCCTCAAGCGGATCCTCGTCACTGGAGGCGCCGGCTTCCTCGGCAGCCACCTCTGCGAGCGGCTGGTTTCCCAGGGCCACGACGTGATCTGCGTCGACAACTTCTTCACGAGCCAGAAGGCCAACGTCGCCCATCTCCTCGCGCAGCCCAACTTCGAGCTCCTCCGCCACGACATCGTCCAGCCGCTGTGGCTCGAGGTCGACGAGATCTACAACCTCGCCTGCCCGGCGGCGCCGGGGCATTACCAGTTCAATCCGATCAAGACGATGAAGACGAGCGTGATCGGGGCGATCAACGTCCTCGGAATGGCGAAGCGCTGCCGGGCAAAGGTCCTTCAAGCCTCGACGAGCGAAGTCTACGGCGATCCGGAAGTCCATCCGCAGCCTGAGAGCTACCGCGGTGCGGTCAATCCGATCGGCCCGCGAGCCTGCTACGACGAAGGGAAGCGGGCCGCCGAGACGCTCTTCATGGATTACCACCGCGCCCATCGCCTCAACATCCGGATCGTGCGGATCTTCAACACCTACGGCCCGCGGATGAATCCCTATGACGGCCGGGTGGTGAGCAACTTCATCCGTCAGGCGATCGCCGGCGAACCGATCACGATCTTCGGCTCCGGCGACCAGACTCGGAGCTTCTGCTATCGCGACGACCTCATCGACGGGATGATGCGGATGATGGCCGCCCCGGACGACTTCGTCGGCCCGGTGAACATCGGCAATCCGGGCGAGTTCACGATCCGTGAATTGGCCGA
>CAMCCR010000064.1 GCA_945873085.1 Candidatus Kuenenia stuttgartensis
TCCTCCCGCGGAGGCCGGCCAGAGCCGCAGCGTTCTTGCCCGCCCTGTCGGGACAGGCAGTCGCGCGGGCCTGCCAAATCCCGGTGGCCGGCCGGAGGTGGGAGCCACGCCTCCGCCGCTTGCCCCCGCGACCCCGGCGATCGAGGCTGCGGCACCGGGGACGGTGGTGCGAGCGCTCCCCACCGAATACCGTGGCCGTCCCCTGCAGATCGTCCGCTCCCGGAGATTCACCTGGGATTACGAGATGCAATCCGACCGCCCCGACACCATCCCGGTGCGCGTGGAACTGTGGAGCACCAGCGACGGCGGTGTCACCTGGCAGCGCAGCGCCGTCGACGACGACGGCCAGAGTCCGATCGATGTCACCCTTCCCGCCGCTGGCCTCTACGGATTCCGGCTCGAAATCGTCCCCGACCTCCCCGACGCCGGGGGCGGGCCACGCTCGGGCGAGATGCCGGAAGGGTGGATCGGGATCGACGACGAGCCCCCGCAGGTCGAGATCGTCGAGGCGACGCGCTTGAAAGATACCGAGCCGGGGGGCGTGCTGATCCGCTGGGCCGCCCGCGATCAGATCCTGGTTCCCAAGAGCGTCCGGCTGATTCAGTCGCCAAGTGCCGACGGCCCGTGGGGGACGATCGCCGAAGGGTTGGAGGCGCAGGGCGAATACCGCTGGCAGCCCGAGCGGGGAACGCCGGCCCGGGTCTTCATCCGGGTCGAAGCGAGTGACGCCGCCGGGAACATCGGCCGCGGCACGACGCCGGAGCCGGTCACCGTGGCGATGCCGCGGGTTGTCGGCAAACTCGGCGGAGTGAAGGTCCTCCCGTAGGAGGCAACGGCCTGGGCGGGGCGGCAAGAACGCCAAGGATGACTTTTTCCACGGACAGCTAGACTGCACGGCTGCCGTTTCCGGGGCCGCCTTGCATCTCCCCCGGTCCGGCGTCCTCCGAGGCGCCCCCCGTGGCCGAATCCCGCTCCGCCCTGGAAATCCTCCGCGCCCCCGATGACTGGTCGCCACCGCCGTCGGCGGTGATCGCGCTGGTGGGCGACGAGCCCTTTCTGGCCGGCGAGCTTCTCCGGCTCATCCGCGGGCACTTGGTGCCCGACGAGGCCGACCGGTCGTGGGCGTGGCGGGAGTTCGACGGGGACTCGATCGAGGATCCGCGCGACATCTTCGATGAAGCGGCGACGGTGCCGATGTTTGCCGGGGCGACGCGGGTGGCGGTCGTCCGCTCGGCCGATCCGTTCGTGACCAAATGTCGCTCGACGCTCGAGACCCTCGGCGCCGCCCCCCGTGGCCTTCGAGGGCTTGTGATCCTCGACGTGAAGACCTTTCCTGCTACGACGCGGTTGGCGAAGGCGCTCGCCGCCCAAAACGCGGTCATCGACCTCGCCGTGCCGTCGAAGATCGATCTCGCGGTCTGGGTGCGGCACTGGGCCCGCGCCCGGCATGGCTGCGTGCTCGAGGCCGCCACCGCGCAGCGCCTCCTCGAGCGCCTCAATAACGAACTCGGTCAGATCGATCAGGCGGTGCAACGGCTCGCCGGAGCGCAGGGCAAAGGGGGGAAGGCGATCCCCCCGGAGGCGATCGACGACATGGTGGGAAGCGCGCAGGAACGTTCGGCTTGGGGAATGGTCGATGCCGCGGCGGCGGGGAATGCCCCGGAGGCGCTCTCGGCGCTCGCCGATCTCCTCGCCAACGGCGAGAACCCGATCGCGCTGTTTGCCCAGGCGGCGACGAGCCTTCGCCGCCTCGCCGCTGCCGCCCGGCTCCTCGGCCTCCCCCCCGGCGCGGGACGCCCCGGCAGCTTCGATGAAGCGCTCAAGTCGGCCGGCGTGGCGGCGTGGCCGAAGGCGCTTGCTCAAGCCCGCGAATCGCTCCAGCAACTCGGCGGCCGTCGGGCCCGCCAGCTTCCGCAGCGGCTTGCCGACCTCGACCGATCGCTCAAAGGGGATGCTTCCCGCGGCCTGCGAGCGAGGCTGGCCCTGGAGCGGTTGATCTGCATGATGGCCCGACAGTCGCCCGGGAGCGATGCCACGGCGGGCAGGCCGGGGAGCCCGGCGGCAGCGACGAGTGGATCGGGCCCAGGAACAGGCAGCAGGACTGGCAACACAGGCAACGGGACCAGGAGAACGCCGACGTGAACGCGGATGCACAGCAGGACGGGCGCCGGGACGTGTGGGAAAATCCGTTGGCGTCCCGCTACGCCTCCGCCGAAATGGCCAGGCTGTGGAGTGACCGCAACCGCTATCGCACCTGGCGGCAGGTGTGGCTGGCGCTGGCCGAGGCCGAGGCCGAACTCGGGCTCTCGATCACGCCGGCCCAACTGTCGCAACTAAGGGCCAACCTCGAGCCGATCGACTTCGTCAAGGCGGCGGCCTACGAGAAGCAGATGCGGCATGACGTCTTTGCCCACCTCCACACCTACGGCGATGCAGCGCCGTTGGCCCGGCCGATCCTCCACCTCGGAGCGACCAGCGCCTTCGTCACCGACAACACCGACTTGATGCTGATGCGCGATTCGCTCGATCTGATCGCTGCCCGGCTCGCCGGGGTGATCGAGGCGCTCTCGGCCAAGGCGGCCGAGACCAAGGACATCGTTTGCCTCGGGCTCACCCACCTCCAGCCGGCGCAGCCGACGACGATCGGCAAGCGGATCTGCCTGTGGATCCACGACCTGCTCATCGATCTCGAGGAGATCGTCCACCGTCGCCAACTTCTCCGCGCCCGCGGGGCGAAGGGAACGACTGGCACCCAGGCGAGCTTCCTCGAGCTCTTCGACGGCGATCATGCCCGAGTCCGTGCCCTCGACGAGGTGGTGTCGCGGAAGCTCGGCTTCAACGCCTCCTACGACGTCACCGGCCAGACCTACACCCGGAAGATCGACTCGCAGATCGTGGCGGGCCTCGCCGGCATCGCCGAATCGACCCACAAGGCCGGCAACGATCTCCGTCTCGCGGCCGCTTCGGGAGAGCTCGAGGAGCCCTTCGAGCAGGATCAGGTCGGCTCCTCGGCGATGCCCTACAAGCGCAATCCGATGCGGGCCGAGCGGATGTGCGGCCTTGGCCGATTTGTGATGGGCCTGGCCGCAACGGCCGGGCAGACCGCAGCCACGCAGTGGTTCGAGCGGACCCTCGACGACTCCGCGCCGCGCCGCCTTGTCCTCCCGCAGGCCTTCCTCGCCACCGACGCGCAGCTCGTCCTCTACGCAAACATCGCTCGCGGGCTCGTCGTCATCCCCGGCGCGATCCGTCGCAATCTGGAAAACTACCTCCCCTTCCTCGCCGCCGAACGGATCCTGATGGCGGGGACGAAGGCCGGTGGCGACCGGCAGGAGCTCCACGAGGCCTTCCGCGTTCATAGCCACGCGACGACGGCGGCCATCCGCGAAGGGAAGCCGAATGATCTCGCCCAAAGGCTCGCCGCCGATCCGCTCTTCGCGGCGGTCGATCTTGCCGCGGCGATGGAGTCGCAGGGGTTGGCCGGACGGGCATCAGCCCAGGTGGAGGAGTTCATCGCCGGCCCGGTCCGCGAGGCTCTGCGCCGCAACCCGGCCCGTGCCGCCGCCGCGGCGCTGCACGTTTGAACGCCCCGACCCAAAGGGCTCTGGCAGCTCAGTCGTTGATGGAGGCGAGGGCTGATGGAGTGGAGAGGGGGCGGGGCAACGGCTTGCCCTCCCCTTTCCAGGCGGCCGGCCACAGGCCAATCTCCCCGCTGCGCCCTGTGGGGATCCAGTCGGGGAGGTCGACGCCCGATCGGTCGCTGTGGTGGAGAAGGCTCACGAGCGACTGATAGGTCAGGGATGCCAGCCCGTGGAGGCTCGCCTTTCCGCGGCGGGCGGCGAGGGCGCCAGCGGCTTCACGAGACAAGGTTTCCACGCCATTGAGGCAGAGGTGACCGCGGTGCCTGGCGATCGCCAGGATCACTTCTTCTTCAGGATCTTCGAGGCCGTTGAGGGCGAGCAGCCCCTCGTGGGTGGCAAGCGCCTCGGCCGTGGCAACGTCGATCGATCGCAGGCCGTTCAAATGGAGCGCGCCGGCGTGCCGCGCCAGGGCCCGGGCGGAGTCGGCAGAGAGCGTCTCCAGTCGGTCGAGCCGCAGGTCGTCGGTGTGTGTGGCCAGTTCAGCCGCGGCCTCGGCGGTGAGCATTGGGAGAACGGCGAAGTGGAGGAAGCCACGGCAGGCGGCGAGTTCACGGGCCGCTGCGGCATCGAGCGTGCGGAGGCGACGGAGGGAGATGCCGAACGGATTGGCCGCCAGACGGTGGGCCTCGTCAACGGAGATGGTCTCCTCTCGATGGTCAGCCGTGCTGCGGAAGAAGCAGTCGGCAAGCGTGCTGAACGTCCGAGGAGCTTGCCCGTGGTCTGCGGAAGACGACGCGGAGCATCCCCCGAGCGCGAGGAACGCGACGGCCATCGCCGCGCGACCCATCCGTTCAACAAACAACGCGCGCGGAGTGGAAGAGGGCGAGGCAAGCATGGGCACCTCGTGGCAGGAAAGACGGGAGCGAACCTCGTGGAGGCCGGCGGAGGGCCGGGCCCGAGCGACGCCCGAGTTGCGGTGGGAAAGCAGGCGGGGGTTCGCGCCGCTGTTCGCGGGGAACGGAGAGAGGAGAGGGCAATTGGCATGCCGGCGGCTCGTGACCGCGGCTCGAGGCCTGGCGTCATCGGCCGCAACCTCTGGCGACGGATGGGGTTGGGGCCATTCCGGAAGCGGGAGGGTGGAACGCTCATCCGCTTTGAGGAAACGGACGGCCGCCCGGGATTCCGGCAGCGTCTGCCCGGAGGAGAGGCAGCGCTCGAGAAAACGAGCCTCCACGAAGCCCCGCCTGCCGCCGTCGGCCACGGCCAGACCCGAGCCTGTCAGATCCGGTCTTGGTGACGCGACCGGCTGCGATTCGAGCGGCAGTTCATGCACAGGCCGCTGATGATGAGGCGGTGGCCCTGGGCGCGGAACTGGTGGAGGGCGGCGACGGCGTCGAGGATCTTCCCCAGGTCGGCGCTCGAGAACTCGATCAGCGTCTGGCACCCAGTGCAGTGGAGGTGATCGTGCTGCGGGTAGCCGTAGTCGTGCTCATAGACGGCCCGGCCGCCGAGCACCATCTTTCGCAGCAGCCCCGCTTCCACGAGCTCGGTAAGCGTTCGGTAGACCGTTGGCCGGCTGGCGGAGGCGCCGTCGGGGGTGCCGCGGAGATCGGCGAGGAGTTGCTCGGCGTCGAAGTGCTCGTGTCGGGCGCAGACATGCTCGACGATCATCCGCCGCTGCCGCGTGATCCGCTTCCCCCGGGCCTGAAGAAACTCCTCAAACCGCTCACGCGGCGTCAGCGCCACATCGACCTTGCCGAGTGAGAAGTCGGAGGTGGTGGGCATGGCGAAGCGTTCCTCGATCAGGAGAAGGAAGGGGGTATTGTATCACCCCTTCCAAGCCCCAGGTTAGCCGCAAACGAAGGCAGCCAGACCGTTGCCGGCCTGGCTGCCTGTCTTTTCGGTCGTGCCTGTTGGCGAACCCGATCGGAGCCTGTTCAGCTGATCCGGTCGAGGAGACGCTCGAGGGCGAGATCGAGCTTCTCGGGGGTCTCGTACGATCCTTCCGCGATGGCGGTGCGGATCGCCGCAACCCGGTCGAAGCGGATGTCGGACGCGGTCTCGGCCGCACGGACCCCGTCGACCGAGAGGTCGATCTGGTCGTGCACCTGACCGATGCCCATACCCTGCGTCGCCTGGGCGGCCTTCGCCGTCTCCACCGCGCCGGTTGACTTGACGGCGGCAGCGGCACGGGCACCCTGCGTGAACGTGATACCGAAGATGTTCATGGTGGTACTCCTTGCAGGCGGCTTTCCGCTTCCCTCGACCCTCCGGCACGTACGCTGACGTGAGCCGGAGAGTTCACGAGTCCGGAAGGAAGAAAACGGATCCGCCTGAACGTTCCTATTGTTGCCGCGCTTCCTCGGACAAGCGACACCAGTCGCTGCCCGCCGTCCCTCCCGGATCCATCCCGGCTTGGGGCGCCACGGACCTTCGTTTACTTATCGACCAACCATCGGGCGGAACTGGAGGAAAAAAACCGAATCCTTGGTGTCGCCCTGATCCGCCCTGCCCGCCCGACCTGCCTGCTCTGCCCAGCTTCCGGAGGTTTTCTCTCCGGAGTCGGGAGTTGGCTGGCCGCGGCAGGCTCACATCGCGAACTCGGGGCGGCGACGTTCGAGTTGGTTCTGCAACCGCTCGACGATGGCGCTGTGCATCTGGCTGACACGGCTCTCGGAGAGATCGAGCGTGGCGCCGATCTCCTTCATCGTCAGTTCCTCGTAATAGTAGAGGATGATGATCAGCCGCTCGTTGCGGTTGAGGCCCTTGGTCACCAGCCGCATCAGGTCGCCCTTCTGGATGCGGCGGGTGGGGTCTTCCCCCTTCTTGTCCTCGAGGATGTCGATCTCGCGGACGTCCTTCGAGCTGTCGGTCTCGCACCACTTCTTGTTGAGACTGACGAGGCTGGCAGCGTTGGCTTCGACGAGGAGCTTCTCGAAATCCTCGCGCGAGAGCTGCATGTATTCGGCCACCTCGGCGTCGGCCGGCGCCCGGCCGAGCTTCGCCTCGAGCGTCTTCAGCGCCTCGTTGAGCTTGCTGGCCTTGCTCCGCACGAGCCGCGGCACCCAGTCCATCGTCCGCAGTTCGTCGAGCATGGCACCGCGGATTCGCGGCACGCAGTAGGTCTCGAACTTCACCCCGCGGGCCATGTCGAACGCGTCGATCGCGTCCATGAGCCCGAAGGTGCCCGCCGACGTGAGGTCGTCGAGTTCGACCCCCTCGGGGAGCCGCGACCAGATCCGCTCGCCGTTGTAGCGGACGAGCGGCAGGTAGATCTCGATGAGCTTGTTGCGGAGCTGCTCATTGGACTGATCGGCTTTGAACAGCTTCCAAAGCTCCTGGATATCCTCGGCCGTCAGCTGTGCAGCATGTTGATTCGCCACGACATCCTCCATGAAAGGGCAGGCTCGCCGCGGCCGGGATGTCGGGCCTCCCGCAGAAGGAGACCCGGCCTTCCGGCCGCCGAACCATAATCAATCGTCCGCCGAGGCCCCGGTCCATGAGCCATTCCGTCCGGGACCGCAATTCCGCCACAGCTCCTCCCGGCGATCACTGCCGGAAGAATCCGTGGTGGCGTCAGGCCGCCCTGAGCGCCTCTTCTTCACCGACCGTCACGAACACCACCATCGAATCTTCACCCGTTGCCTCCTCGTCGGAGAGCACCTGGAGCATCGGCAGTTGTCGGCAGAGCCGGTCGCGCGCTTGACTGCGACCATGGGCCGGGACGACCACGACAGCGGGCGCCCCGCGCTCGATCCGCGGCGCCACCGCCCGGCGGACCTGGGCGATGATCCGGGCGGCGTCGCGGGGCCTGTCGGAGAGGAGCGTGTCGAGGGCGGACGTGGCGACGCGGACGACGACCAAGCGGCCATCCGTGTCGCGGCCGCGGCGGCAGATCGTCGCTGCCCGTTCACGGCGGACCGCCTCGGCGAGTTGGGCGGGCGTGGCGTCGCTGCCGGCATGATCGGCGAGCACTTCGAGCACCTCCGAGAGGGGCCTGATCGGCACCCCCTCGCGGACGAGAAGTTGCAAGGCCCGGTGGATCCGTGCCAGGGGGAGGCCGTCGCCCGTCGACTGCTCGACGAGGGCCGGCTGCGTGGCCCGGAGGGATTCCAGGAGCCGGGCCACCGCCTCGCGGGAGAGGAGCTTGTCGGCATGCCGGCGGATCGACGACTCGAGCGCCTGCCTGATGCAGGCCGTCTCGTCGAGGACCGAGGCGCCTCGTTTCCGGGCCGTTTCGGCGAGGGCCTGGCCGACCCAGACGCCGCGGCGCTGGCCCCCCGGCTCGACCCCTTCGGGGCCATCGAGGGAGAGAGGTTCGCCGGCCCTTGGCAACGCCAGCCGCCGTCCCTCGGGAAGGACACCGTCGGCCGCCGGATCTCCGGCCACCGTGACTTGGTAGCCGCGCGGAGGGAGGGAGAGATTGTCGCGGAAGGCCACCTGCGGCACCACCATCCCCAGGTCGGCGCCGATCTCGGAACGCATCTGGCGAACCGCCGCGATCAGCCCCGTATCGGGGCCGGCCAAAAGCGGGAGCAGCCCGGCCCCGAGCTCGACGACAATCGGCTCGTCCACCGGAATGGTCGGGGAGCGGGCCGAGTCGCCGCTCGCCGCGCCGGCCGGCGGGGCCACGGAGGCGTTTTGTTGACGAGTGAGGAAGATCGCGCCGACGCCGAGCGTGGCCGCCATCGCCAGAAGCGGCACGCGGGGGAGGCCGGTGAGGGAGAGGGCGACGAGGAAGGCGGCGGTGATGACGAGGACATGGGCCCGTGAGAAGAACTGCCGGCCGAGCTCCCGCGGCAGGTCGACCGCCTGGCTCGATCGCGAAATCAGCAGGGCCGTCGCCACCGACACGAACAGCGCCGGCACGGCGCTCACCAAGCCGTCGCCGATCGTCAGTCGGGAATAGACGTCGACGGCGCGACGCAGCGGCATGCCGTGCTGCATGACGCCGATTGCGAGTCCGCCGACGATGTTGACCGCAGTGATGATCACGCCGGCGATGGCCTCGCCCCGCACGAACCGGCTGGCACCGTCCATGGCGGCGAAGAAGTCGGCATGGCGCTGGACCTCGAGGCGTGCCGCCCGGGCCTCCTCGCGCGTCAGGGCCCCGGCCTGAACCTCGGCATCGATCGCCATCTGCCGCCCTGGCAGACCGTCGAGGGTGAAGCGGGCCGCGACCTCGCTGGTGCGCGTCGATCCGGCTGTGATGACGACGAACTGGATGACCGCGATGATCGCGAAGATCACCCCTCCGACGATGAGATCGTTGGCTGCGACAAACTGTCCGAACGCCTTCACAACCTCGCCGGCGGCATCGGCACCGTCGATGGCCGCCCGCGACAGCACCAGTCGCGTGGTCGCCACGTTGAGGACGAGGCGGACGAGCGTCGAGCCGAGGAGAAACGTCGGGAAAATGCTCAATTCCAGCGGCGTGCGGGCGGCGATCGCCCCCAAGAGGGCGAGCACCGAAAGCGTCAGATTGGCGGCGAGAAGGATATCGAGGAGGGCCGCCGGGACCGGCGCCAGCACCACCATCACGGCCAGAAGGATCCCGATCGGCACGACCCAGTCGAGGGCGTGCCGGCGCGGCGCGGTGGTGAGTGAGGGGCTGGGCATGACGACTTTTCCCGGAAGGGGCGGGGACGATAACGGGGAAAGGGATTTCGGTCCAGACCGCTCCGGTCGGCACAACCCGCTATCATGAAGATGGTTACGTCAGGGCCCGGAGAGCCGGCGGTGGTCGCCGGCAACCCCCTGTCGGCCGCTGCGGAGGGTCTGGGACGATGCGGTTTGAACGGATGGGCTTGGTGTTCGACTATCCCGACGACTGGGCCCTCGAACTCGACGCCGACGGTGGCTCCGAAGCCGGCGGCAGCCCGGCGGTCACGCTCCTCTCGCCGGGGGGCGGGTTCTGGTCGGTGAGCCGGCACGAAGGGAATGGGAATGCCCGCCTGCTCGCGGAGGCCGTCGTCGCCCAGATGCGGTCGGAGTATCAGGACATCGACATCGAGGCGGCCAGCGACTCGATCGGCGGCCACCTCCTCCCCGGCTTCGACTTCAACTTTTATTGCCTCGACCTCACGAACACCGCCTCGGTGAGGACACTGCAGGCGCCCGGCTCCCTCCATGTCGTTTTCTGTCAGGCCGATGACGGAGAGTGGGATCGGGTTGCCACAGTGTTCGCCGCGATGACGACCAGCCTCGTCCGCGGCCTGCCGGGCTGATCGGGGCCGGTTTCGGCCCTCCTGCTACACTTTCCGCTCATTCGTAGTGTTGCTCATCCGTAGACCCGATCCGACAAGGAAACGCCTGCCTTGGACGCCTGGTTGCCGATCCTCGCCTTGGCCGACGCCCCTGCAGCCGCCGTCGGCCCGATCCAATTCGGCCACTGGGCCGCCTTCGCCGCGTTCGTCGTGGTCATGCTGACGCTCGACCTGACGGTGTTCCACCGCAAGGCCCACGAGCCGTCGCTCCGCGAGAGCGGTTTCTGGACCTGCTTCTGGGCCGCTCTGGCGCTCTCCTTCAACGGGCTGGTGTGGTGGTGGTTGGGGAAGAATGCCGCGGTCGAGTTCCTCACCGGCTACCTCGTCGAATGGTCGTTGTCGATGGACAACGTGTTCGTGTTCGCGGTCGTGTTCGGCTACTTCAAGGTGCCGCTCAAGTATCAATACCGCGTCCTCTTCTGGGGGATCCTCGGCGCGGTGATCATGCGCCTGGCGTTCGTCCTCCTGGGGACGGAGCTCATCGAGCGGTTCCAGTGGGTGATGCCGCTGTTCGGGGCGTTCCTGATCTACACCGGCATCAAGCTCTCGTTCGGCGACGAGGAGGTCGATCCCGGCGATAACTTCCTCCTCAAGCTCGTCCGCAGGGTGATCCCCGTCACGAACCATCAGGAAGGGGACCGGTTCTTCGTCCGCGAGGCGGGCAAGCTCGTCGCCACGCCGCTGTTCCTCGTGCTCCTCGTCGTGGAGAGCACCGACGTCCTGTTCGCGGTCGACAGCGTGCCGGCGATCCTCGGCGTCGTCGACCAGCATGCCGACTACTTCCGTTTCATCGTCTTCACGTCGAACGTGTTTGCCATCCTCGGCCTGCGGGCCCTCTACTTCCTGCTCGCCGGAGTGATGGACCTGTTCCGGTTCCTCAACTACGGGCTGTCGGCCGTGCTCGTGTTCGTGGGGGCGAAGATGATCGCCGAATGGGCCCGCCATCAGCCATGGCTGGCCGATCAGTGGGGCTGGGACGCCCACGGCGAGGGGCACCTCGTGCCGCCGTGGCTCTCGCTCCTCATCGTCGTCGGCCTCATCGGCATGAGCGTCGCTGCGTCGATGGCTTTCCCGGGAAAGCACGGCGGGCATGGAGACGAGCTCGCCGGCAAGGGTGATGGCCCAGACGACAGCGGTGATCGCGCGTGAGGACCCGCCATGCTGGTGCTTCGGTTCCTCATCCCGATCGCTTGCTTGTTGGGAGTGGTGACGATGGCGCACGCGGCTGATCCGGCCTACGACCCCCTCGCGATTGAATCGTCCCCTGCCCTTCCGGCGCCGCTCGATCTCGACGTGGTTGACGAGGGGCGCGAACGCACGATCCCCGTGCGCGTCTGGCTCCCCAGCCACGACCGACCGGCGCCCGTGATCCTCTTCAGCCACGGTCTCGGCGGGGCCCGTGACGGCAATGCCTACCTCGGCCGCCACTGGTCGGCGCGGGGCTTTTGCGTCGTCTTCCTCCAGCATGCCGGCAGCGATGAGGCGGTGTGGCGCGATCTCCCTTTCCCGGAGCGCCTCCCGGCGCTGCGAAAGGCGATCAATCTCTCGACGACGCTCGATCGCTATCGCGACGTTTCGGCCGTCCTCGATCGGCTCAAAGCGTGGAACGGTGAGGCGGGCGGGCCCCTCGAGGGCCGGCTCGATCCGGCCCGGGTCGGCATCGCCGGCCACTCCTTCGGAGCCGTCACGGCTCAGGGGGTGACCGGGCAACGGACGGCTGACGGCCGGACGCCATTTACCGATCGGCGGATCGGCGCGGCGCTCCTCATGAGCCCGTCGCTGCCGCGGATCGGCGATGGCCAAAGCGCCTTCGGCAGCATCGCGATCCCGTGGATGATCATGACGGGCACGGAGGACGATTCCCCGGTCGGGAATGCCACGCCGGAGTCGCGCCGGGAGGTGTTTGCGGCCCTGCCGCCCGGGGAAAAATACGAGCTCGTCCTCTTTCAAGGGGAGCATCAGGCCTTCGGCGACCGCGTCCTGCCAGGGAGCAAACGGCCGCGCGACCCGAACCACCACCGCGTCGTCCTCGCCCTCTCCACGGCCTTCTTCGACGCCTTCCTTCGCGGCGACAAGGCGGCTCTGGGGTGGCTCGAAAGCGACGCCCCGCGGAGCGTCCTCGCCGAAGGCGATCTCTGGCAGTGGAAGTGACAAGGCGGTGGCACCGACCGGCGTCGGTCATCGCGGCCGCGTGGCGGCGTAGAGCTGCTCGTGGCCCGCGGCCATCGCGTCGGGGGTGAAACGCTCCCGGGCTGCGGCGAAGGCGTTGCGCCCCATTCGCTCAAGCAATCCCGGATCGTCGGCGAGCACCAGCAGCGCCGCGTGGAAGGCGGCCGGGTCGCCGGGCGTGCAGAGCAGCCCGAGCCTGGTGGCAGGATCGCGGCCGAGATACTCCGGGAACGCCCCGTGATCGGAGGCCACGACGGGGAGGCCGGCGGTGAAGGCTTCGAGGACGGGAATCCCCTTCGCCTCGGGGTGCGTCGTCGGCATCGCGAACAGGTCGACGTCGGTCAACAGACCGATCTTGCCGGCGTGGTCGACCTGCCCACGCCACTCAAAGCGGTCGGCCAGTCCAAGATCGTTGGCGAGTCGCTTGCAGCGCTCGAGGTAGGGGCGCTCCGCCTCGATCTCGGCTCCGGCCGCGACGAGGCGCACGTCGTGCGTCGCGGCGAGTAGTGCCACGGCACGGATGAGAACGTCGAGCCCCTTCTCCGGACAGGCCCGGGCGAGGGAGCCGATGCGGAGGCTGCCGCCGCGGCTTCGACGCCGCGCGGCGAGATCGGGGGGCAGGTCTGGATAGCCCTTCGGATCGACGCCATGTGGCACGACGGCGATCGCCGCGCCCTCGACGCCGAGGACCGGGGCCATCTGATCGGCGAACGCTCGGTTCAAGGCGACGAAGCGGTCGACATCGCCGGCCCGCTGGCGGATCAGCGCGAGGACCCGGTCGCGGTGGGCGGGGGGCAACTGGCCGATGAAGATGTCCTCGCCGGAGAGGCTGCAGACGATCCGGGCGCCGGTGGCCGCGCGGATCGGTCGGGCGAGGCCGAGGAGGAGGATGTTGGAGAGATGGACAACATCGGGCTCGAACTCGTCGCGGAGGAGACAGGCGAGCTTCTCAACCTCCTTGCGCTGGTGTCCGGCCTCCCCTTCCAGCGCCGAAACGGTGATCGCGCCGAGATCCTCCGGCTTGGTTTGCGCCGTTCGCCCCGAAAGCCAGGTCAGCAGGCGGCGACCGTCGAGGAGCCGGTCGAGAAACCAGGGGGTGTGGCGGAAGAAGGGGACGAACTCCTGCAGCCAGATGTTCACCCCCCCCATCACGACGCGCTGCTCGGCAACGTCTTCCTCGTCGGTGGTGGTGGGGACGTACGCCGGCAGGAGGATCGCGTCGCGGCCACGCTGCCGGAGCGCGCGGACCAGCGCGTTGTCATGGAGGCACGATCCGCAGATCCTTCCCCCTGCCCCGGCGGTGATGTGGACGATGCGCATCAGTGGCGTTTCCGGCATGGGTGTGCGGCCAATGGGTGTCAGGCCTGGTCGCTTGTGTCTCTCCGCCGGCCACGCCCCTGGAGGTGGACGAGGACGAGGGCGAGGTCGGCGGGGGTGATCCCGCTCACCCGCCCCGCCTGCGCGAGCGAACGGGGCTGGATCCGGGCGAGTTGCTCCCGGGCCTCGGCGCGGAGATGGCGGATGGCGGCCCAGTCGAGCCCCTCCGGGATCGGCCGGTCTCCCTCGGCCCGACGCTTGGCAATCCGCTGCCGCTCCCGTCCGAGATAGCCCTCGTAGCGGATGTCGCAGGCCACTTGGCCCGCTACCTCCGCCGGCACCGTCGCCAACGAGGGACAGGCCGCCACGGCGTCGCTCCAGGAAAACTCGGGGCGGCGGAGCGTGTCGAGGAGCGACATGCCACCGAGTCGCGTCGTGCCGAGGGTCGCCAGGGTCGCTTCGATCGCGGCAAGTTTCCCTGTCAGCCGTGCGACTCGCTCAGTCTCGGCGAGCCCGAGGCGGGCCGCCACCGGCGTGAGGCGACGATCGGCGTTGTCATGCCGGAGGGCGAGGCGGTGCTCGGCCCGGCTGGTGAACATCCGGTAGGGCTCGTCGACCCCGCGGGTGACGAGGTCGTCGACGAGCACGCCGACGTAGCTCTCTTCCCGGTCGGGGATGAAAGGGTCGCGGCCCGCCGCGGCGAGGGCGGCGTTGGCGCCGGCCACGACGCCTTGCGCGGCCGCTTCCTCGTAGCCGGTCGTGCCGTTGATCTGCCCGGCGAGAAACAGGCCGGCGACCCGCTTGCTCGAGAGCGACGCAGTGAGCTGATCGGGGGGGGCGTAGTCGTATTCGACGGCGTAGCCGTAGCGCATGATCCGGGCATTCTCGAGCCCTGGCACGAGGCGGATCATCGCGTCCTGCACGTCGCGCGGGAGGCTCGTCGAGATCCCGTTGACATACACCTCTGTTGTCCGCCGCCCCTCCGGCTCGAGGAACAGCTGATGGGAATCGCGGTCGGCGAACCGCACCACCTTGTCCTCGATGCTCGGGCAATAGCGGGGCCCGCGCGACTCGATCTGGCCGCTGTACATCGGCGCCCGGTGGAGGTTTTCGCGGATCAGGGCGTGGACGGCGGGATTCGTCCGGGTGATCCAGCAGTCGATCTGGTCGCCGGGGAGGGATTCACTGAGGAAGGAGAACGCCTGCGGATCGGGGTCGCCCGGCTGGCATTCGAGGCGGGAGGTGTCGATCGATCGGGCGGAGAGCCGGCAGGGGGTGCCGGTCTTGAAGCGTTCGAGGCGGATGCCGGCCTCGGCCAGGCTGCGGCTGACCCCCGAGGTCGTCCCCTCCCCTGCCCTTCCCCCCGGCGTCTGGGCCTCGCCGGTGTGCATGACCGCCTGGAGGAACGTCCCGGTGGTGAGCACGACCGACTCGGCCCGGTACTCGGCCCCGCCGACGACGCGGACGCCGACGGCCCGCAGAGGAGGGCTTCCGGCCCCGCCGGCCGAGAGTGGCTCGAGAAGGAGGCCGTCGACGAGTTCCTGGCGGAGATCGAGCCCCGCCATCTCCTCCACGAGTCGCTTCACCTCGAACTGGTACTGCCGCTTGTCGGCCTGGGCCCGGGGGCCGTGCATCGCCGGCCCCTTGGAGCGGTTGAGGACACGGAAGTGGATCCCAGTGGCATCGATCGCCCGCCCCATGAGCCCTCCCAGGGCGTCGACCTCGCGCACGAGTTGCCCCTTGCCGACGCCGCCGATGGCCGGGTTGCAGCTCATCTGGCCGACGGTGTCGAGGTTGCCCGTGAGCAGGGCCGTCCTGGCCCCCAACCGGGCCGCGGCACAGGCCGCCTCGACCCCGGCATGGCCGGCGCCGATGACGATCACGTCGTAGTCGTAGCGGCAGGTCATCGGAAGGGACCCAGCGGGCAGTGGGGATCGACGCTCAAAAGCTGGCGGTACTCGGAGCCCCAATGTATTCTCCAAGTCATCGGAGGGCATGGGTTATGGGTTCTCGATTGAAGGGGGCGTCATCACCGCGACAATCCCTTCAGACGGTCTCGCCCTCATTTTTAGGGGGTGTGGGCGTCGATGGGCCAATGAAGAGCCTTTTCCCCCGCGCTTGATCGAACCTCGGCCCGCCGGGCCCCGTAACGGCATCCGTGGTGAAAGTTCACCAGATTCACAAGACGCCCCCCATCCCAAGCCCCAGTACCGACAGGTGATCCCCATGTACCGGAAGCCCACCCCGAAGAGTCGACGGAATCGGACGACGTCGGCCGTCCCTGGGATCGAGAAACTGGAATCGCGTCAGCTCATGGCCGGTG
>CAMCCR010000065.1 GCA_945873085.1 Candidatus Kuenenia stuttgartensis
CGCGAGCTTCCCTTCCTCGAGCCCGACTTCTGGAAGGCCTTCCCGGCGATGCCGGCTGCCGACTTCGCCCGCTTCGAGGCCCTTGCCCGCCGCGGCCATGCCATCGATCCCTTTCAAGCCCCCGATGGCGACGCCCGCAAGGGGGCCGAACAGGCTTATCAGCTTGCCGACCTCGAGCGGAGCATCCGCTTCTGCCGCGACACGCTCGGGCTTGGCGTCCGGACGTAGGCCTGCGGCGGGCGTCGGGCAGGGCTCTTTGAGGTTCTGACTCAAGCGGGCTTCTGGGTCGCCCGTGCCCCGTCGCCGGACTACCTCGAGGGCATCCATGCCCTCCGCTCTCTCGGACCCGCCTGCGCTCCGCCTTCCGGGCTCCGCTTGTCGGCTACGCCGGCTCACGGAGCACGGGCGACCCCTCGCTGCAGAGCGTTGAAGTTGTGCTGTCGAACCCCAGCGCACAGCCGAGGCGGGGATCGGCGAACGCTCGAGGAGTGACGAGGTCCTCCGAGAAACGACGAGACTTTTGCCGGCCCCGCCGACGAACTACCCACAGGCAGGTCACCCACACCGCAAACAGCCGCGGGGCATCGACCTCATCTGGCCGATGCCCCGCGGTGCGATTGTTGAAATCCTTCAGGAGCCCGTCGTTGCCTCAGGCGTGGACGGCAAACTCACCCGCCGACACGCTCGGGAGATGGGTCTGCCCCATCAGCCACAGGTCGATCGACCGGGCAGCTTCGCGCCCCTCGTGGATCGCCCACACGACAAGCGACTGGCCGCGACGCATGTCGCCGGCCGCGAAGACCCCCTCGCGGCTCGTCTTGTAGTCGGCGCCCGCCTTGAGGTTGCCGCGGGGATCGAGTTCGAGGCCGAGCTCGGCGATCGGCCCCTGCTTCTCCGGGCCGACAAATCCCATCGCCAACAGCGCCAGTTGGCAGGGCCATTCCTCTTCGCTGCCAGGCACTTCCCTGAACTTGAACTGCCCGCTCCCTGGATCGGTGTACCACTCGATGCGGACGGTCTTGAGGGCCTTGAGCTTCCCCTGCTCGTCGCCGAGAAATTCCTTGGTGAGGATGCACCATTCGCGCCGGCAGCCTTCCTCGTGGGAGGTGCTCGTGCGGAGGATCACCGGCCACTGCGGCCACGGCGTGCTCGTCGGCCGCTCGTCGCGGCGCGGGTAGTTGCCGACATCCGGCGGCTTGGGGAGAAGCTCGAACTGCACCAGCGACTTCGCCCCCTGGCGGTTGCTCGTGCCGTCGCAGTCGCTGCCGGTGTCGCCACCGCCGATCACAACCACATGTTTGCCGGTCGCCGAGAGCTGGCCCTGGACCTCATCCCCAGCATTGCGCTTGTTCTGCTGCGGGAGGAACTCCATCGCGTAGTGCACCCCGTCGAGCTCGCGGCCGGGAATCGGCAGATCGCGCCCGAGCGTCGAGCCGCCCGTCAGCAGCACCGCGTCGTAGTCCTTGGTGAGCTGCTCGGCGGAGACGTCCTGGCCGACATTCACCCCGCAGCGGAACTCGATCCCCTCCTCCTCCATCTGGCGAACGCGCCGCCAAACGCGGGCCTTCTCGAGCTTGAAGTCGGGAATGCCGTACATGAGCAGGCCGCCGGGCCGATCCGAGCGCTCGAAGACCGTGACGAGATGACCGGCCCGGTTGAGCTGCTGCGCGGCAGCCAGCCCCGCCGGACCGCTCCCCACCACGGCCACGCGCTTGCCCGTGCGCTCCGTCGGCGGCTGAGCCACGACCCAGCCCTCCTCGAAGGCCCGGTCGGCGATCGTCATCTCGATCTGCTTGATGGCGACCGGATCGGCGTTGATGCCGAGCACGCAGGCCGTCTCGCACGGCGCCGGGCAGACGCGCCCCGTGAACTCGGGGAAGTTGTTCGTGGCATGGAGGCGCTGGGCGGCCTCGTGCCACTGGCCGCGGTACACGAGGTCGTTGAAGTCGGGAATGATGTTCCCGAGGGGGCATCCGGTGTGGCAGAAGGGAACGCCGCAGTCCATGCAGCGGGCCCCCTGCTTCGCCATCTCCTCCTGAGGGAGGATCGTGAGAAACTCGTTGTAGTGCTTGAGGCGGTCAGCCACCGGCTCCTTGCCGGAGACCTGCCGCTCATACTTCATGAATCCGCGTGCTTCACCCATGGATCTTCACCTCCGCCCTGCGGGCCTCTTCCTGTTCTTTTTCCTGCAATTTCCGGAGCTCGAGCATCGCCCGCTTGTAGTCGGTCGGCATCACCTTCACAAACCGCGACTGCTCCTTCGCCCAGCCGTCGAGGATCGCACGGCCGCGGGCGCTGCCGGTGAGCTCGACATGCTTCTCGATCTGCGACCGGAGATATTCCACGTCGCCTGAGTCGAGGTCTTCCAGATCCACCATCTCTTTGTTGACCTTGGGGCGGAACGTCCCCTTCGGATCCCAGACATACGCGATCCCGCCGCTCATGCCGGCGGCGAAGTTGCGCCCCGTGTCGCCGAGGATCACCGCCCGGCCGCCGGTCATGTACTCGCAGCCATGGTCACCGACCCCTTCGACGACCGCCTCGGCGCCGCTGTTGCGGACGCAGAACCGCTCGCCGGCGATGCCGCGGATGAACACCTCGCCGCTGGTCGCCCCGTAGAGGACGACGTTGCCGGCGATGACATTTTCCTCGGCGGCAAACGACGCCTGCCGCGACGGCTTGACGACGACCCGACCCCCGGAGAGCCCCTTGCCGCAGTAATCGTTGACATCCCCCTCGACGGTCACCGTCACCCCCGGCACGCCGAAGGCCATCACGCTCTGGCCGGCGGTGCCTGAGAAGTTGATGCGGATCGTGCCGTCGGGGAGCCCGGCAGCGCCGTGGCGGCGGGTGATCTCACTGGAGAGGATCGTGCCGACGGTGCGGTTGATGTTGCGGATCGGGAGGTCAAGGACGACGGGCTTGCGCTCCTCGATCGCTTGCCGGCAGGCCGGCAGGAGCGTCGTCATGTCGAGCGATTCGGCGATCCCGTGGTCCTGCGATTCGACCCGGTGAGTCTTCACGTGAGCCGGCACCTCCGGCTTGTGGAGGATCGTGGAGAAGTCGAGCCCCTTCGCCTTCCAGTGGGCGATCGCCGCCCGCGTGTCGAGCCGGTCGACGCGCCCCACCATCTCCTCGACAGAGCGGAAGCCGAGCTTCGCCATCAGCTCCCGCAGCTCCTCGGCGAGGAGGAAGAAGAAGTTGACGACATGCTCCGGCTGGCCGTTGAAGCGAGCCCGGAGCTCAGGGTCCTGCGTGGCGATGCCGACCGGGCAGGTGTTGAGGTGGCACTTCCGCATCATGATGCAGCCGATCACGACCAGCGCCCCGGTGGCGATGCCGAACTCCTCGGCGCCGAGCATCGTGGCGATGGCGACGTCCTTGGCGGTGCGGATCATGCCGTCGGTCTGAACGGTGATCCGGCCGCGGAGGTTGTTCATGACGAGCACCTGATGGGCCTCGGCGAGGCCGAGCTCCCACGGCAGGCCGCAATGCATGATCGACGTCTGCGGACTCGCCCCGGTGCCGCCGTCGTGGCCGGAGATGAGGACGACGTCGGCCTTCCCCTTCGAGACCCCCGCCGCCACCGTCCCGACGCCGACCTCCGCCACGAGCTTGACGCTGATCCGGGCGTGGTGGTTGGCGTTCTTGAGATCGTGGATCAGCTGGGCGAGATCCTCGATGGAGTAGATGTCGTGATGCGGCGGCGGCGAGATCAGCCCCACGCCCGGCGTGGAGTGACGGATGCGGGCGATCTCACGATCGACCTTGTGGCCAGGCAGCTGCCCCCCCTCGCCCGGCTTGGCCCCCTGGGCCATCTTGATCTGCAGCTCCTTGGCGTTGACGAGGTAGAGGCTCGTGACGCCGAAGCGGCCGCTGGCCACCTGCTTGATCTTCGAGTTCTTGCTGTCGCCCGAAGGATCGAGCTGATAGCGGACCGGGTCTTCGCCCCCTTCGCCGGTGTTGCTCCAGCCGCCGAGCCGGTTCATGGCCACCGCGAGCGTCTCGTGGGCCTCCTTCGAGATCGATCCGTACGACATCGCGCCGGTGGCAAACCGCTTCACGATCTCCCTGGCCGGCTCGACCTCCTCGAGTGGCACCGGCGCCCCGTCGGTGCGGAACTCGAGGAGCCCGCGGAGCGTGAGGAGCTTCGTCTGCTGACCGTCGATGAGCTTCTGATACTTGCGGAACTCCTCCGGACTGTTGATCTGCGTGGCCCGCTGGAGCGTGGCGACGACGTCCGGCGAGAGGACATGCTCCTCCCCCTTCCGCCGCCAGGCGTAGCGGCCGCCGACATCGAGCTCGAGGGCTTGGGCCACCTGATTGCGCGGCCAGGCGTGCTCGTGGCGGCGGAGCATCTCCGCGGCGATGCCGTCGAGGCCGATGCCGCCGATCCGGCTCGGGGTGCGGGTGAAAAACTCGTCAACGAGCCCCTGCTCGAGGCCGACCGCCTCGAAGATCTGCGCGCCGCGGTAGCTCTGCTGCGTGGAGATCCCCATCTTGCTCATCACCTTGAGCAGCCCCTTCGTTGCCGCCTTGATGAAGTTCTTGTGGAGCTTCTCTCTGGGGTGGTCGGCGCTGACGATCCGCTCGGCCCGCATCTGGTCGAGCGTGGCGAAGGCCAGCCAGGGGTTGATCGCCCCGGCCCCGTAGCCGGTGAGAAGGGCGAAGTGGTGCACCTCGCGGGCCTCGGCCGTCTCGACGACGAGCCCGCAGCGGGTCCGCGTCCCCTCGCGGACGAGGTGGTGATGGACGCCGGCCGTTGCCAACAGCGCCGGAGCAATCGCCATCTCCCGGCACGCCCCGCGGTCGGAGAGGATGAGGATCGTGACGCCGTCGGCGATCGCCTTCGACGCCTCGGCCCGCAGTTCATCGAGCCGGCCCCGGAGGCCGGCGGCCCCGGATCCAGCCGGATAGAGGAGCGTGAGGGTGCGGGAGACGAGGCCCGGCTTGGCCGCGGAGCCGACGAGGGCCTTGAGCCTGGCGCACTCGGCATTCGTGATCACCGGCGTCTCCAAACGGAGGAGCCGGCACTGCTCGGGGGAGGTGTCGAGGAGGTTCCCCTCGCAGCCGATCGTCGTGATCATCGAGGTGATGATCTCTTCGCGGATCGCATCGAGCGGCGGATTGGTGACCTGCGCGAACAGTTGCTTGAAATAGTTGGCCAAGAGCTGCGGACGGTCGGAAAGGATCGCCAGCGGCGTGTCGTTGCCCATTGAGCCGATCGGCTCGGCGCCATCGGTCGCCATCGGCGCGAGGATCACTTTGAGATCCTCGAGCGTGTAGCCGTGGAGCCGCTGGAGCTCGAGGAGGCTCGAGCGTTCGCCGGCCACGCCGGCGGCATGCCAGGAATCGACCGCCCGGGGGGCGGTGCCGGAAGCGCCGCTCATGTCGGACTGCTCGACCGCACGGGAAGCGGTCACCTCGCCGACGTTGGCCGGGTCGGGCAGGGCATCAAGGCGAACCTGCCGAGAGCTGATCCATTCCCGCCACGGCTGAGCGCCGGCGAGCTTCTGCTTGATCTCGTCATCCTCGACGATCCGCCCTTCCTTCGTGTCGACGAGGAACATCCGCCCGGGACGGAGCCGCCCCTTGCGGACGACGTCGGCAGCCGGGAGCTGCAGGACTCCGGCTTCGCTTGCCATCACGACCAGGCCGTCCTTCATCTGCCACCAGCGCCCCGGCCGCAGGCCGTTGCGGTCGAGCGTGGCACCGATCCGGATGCCGTCGGTGAAGGCCAGCGCCGCCGGGCCGTCCCACGGCTCCATGAGGCAGGCTTGGAATTCGTAATAGGCCTTGAGGTCGTCGACCATCGTCTCATGCCCGCTCCACGGCTCAGGCACGAGCATGCTCACGGCCTCCTCGATCGGACGGCCGCTGAGGACGAGAAGCTCGAGGACGTTGTCGAGGGTCGCCGAATCGCTCCCGCCGGCGCGAACCACCGGAAGGATCTTCTTCATGTCTGGCCCATACACCGGATGGGCGAGCATGCTCTCGCGGGCGTGCATCCAGTTGATGTTGCCGCGGACGGTGTTGATCTCGCCGTTGTGGGCGAGGAACCGGAACGGATGGGCGAGATCCCAGGTGGGGAAGGTGTTGGTGCTGTAGCGCTGATGAACCAGAGCCAACGCCGACACCATCCGCGCGTCAGAAAGGTCGGGGTAGAACTTGTCGACCTGATCGGCAAGCAACAGCCCCTTGTAGACGATCGTCCGCGACGAGAGCGAGCAGATGTAGGCGAAGGTCTGTCCGGTGAGGCCGAGCTCGCCGAGCTCGATCTCGAACCGCTTGCGGATCACGAACAGCTTCCATTCGAACTGGTCGCGGGGCGTCTTCTTTCCGCGGCCGACAAACGCCTGCCGAACCACCGGCTCGACCTCGCGGGCGGTGGCACCGATGGAGCGGTTGTCGACCGGCACGGTCCGCCAGCCGAGAAACTCCTGCCCCTCTTCCTGGCAGAGGCGGGCAAAGAACGCCTCGGCGCTCTCCTGCTCTTCAGGTTCCGGAGGAAGGAAGACGTTGCCGACGGCCCAGTCGCCGGGGGCGGGAAGGCGGATCCCGGCCTGCGGCGTGACGGCGTTGAAAAACTCCTGCGGCATCTGGATGAGGATGCCGGCCCCGTCGCCGGTGAGCGGATCACACCCGCAAGCGCCGCGGTGGGTGAGGTTTTCAAGGACCTCGAGCCCCTGACGGACGATCCCATGGCTGCGCCGGCCGTGCATGTTGACGACAAACCCGACGCCACAGGCATCGTGCTCGTTGGCGGGATCGTAGAGCCCCTGGGCCGCCGGAAGGCCCGGCGAACGGGGCGCCGACGGAACACCGCGGGCAATCGGGGCAGCGGAGGGACGGGAATCTGGGATGCGTGTCATGGCATGCTCGACGGAGGCACTTGAGGGCGGATCACGGACGGACGGAAACCATCGGTCAAAACGAAACCATCGATCAAAACCATCGGTCAGAAGAAAGATAGGTCGGAGTGTTCGGAAAAGGAGCCAATGCCGGGAGGGACTGATCCGTCCGAGGCTTCACAGGGAACAGGTCGGGAACAGGGATCAGGTCGGGGCCGCCGCAACAGCCCGGGGACGACGGACTTTCGGGGCCGGGGCCTCCACGACGTCGCGGAGGGAGGGGGCTGCCGGCTCTCCCCCCTGCTGGCGGAGGAAATCGAGGAATCGTCCGGCCGTCGGCGGCAGCGGCTTGCCGCGAACCCGGATGATGCCGAGGGGGCGGACGAGTTCGCTGCCGGTGAGTGCATCGAGCGGGATGGCGCGAAGCGTTCCGGCGGCCACTTCCCGCCCGACAGTCGGCTCCGGGAGGAGCGCCACGCCGGCGTCGATCTCGACGGCCCGCTTGATCGTCTCGATGTTGTCAAACTCCAGCACGACATCCGGCTCGGCGCCGTGGGCCGCGAGCACCCGGTCGAGCTCGTGGCGGATGACGAGATCGGGATCGAAGCCGACAAGGGGCAGGTGGTCGAGATCCTCGAGACGGACCGAATCCCGGGAAGCGAGCGGGTGGGAGGGGGCGCAGACGAGCACGAAGGGCTCCTCGCGCCACGGCTCCGCCTCGAGGGTCTTCGTGCTCCGCGGGTAGCTGACGAGCCCCAGATCGGCCTGGCCACTCTCGACCGATTCCAGCACCCGATCGGGGTGGAGGTATTCGAGGCGGACATTGGCCCGGGGATGGAGGGTGGTGAACTCCTGCACCGCTCGGCTCATGTGGTGGAGGCCGACGGAGTAGATCGCCGCCACGCGAACCCGGCCGGCGACCTCCTCGTGGAGCGTTCGGACCTCGTCCTCGAGCGCGTCATACCGGGCAATCAATTTCCGGCAGCCGTCGAAGAACACCTGCCCTTCGCGGGTGGGGAGCAGGGGGCGCTTCGACCGCTCGATGAGTTGCACGCCCAGCCGGTGTTCGAGTTGGCTGACGACCTGACTGGCCCCCGACTGCGAAATCCCATTGTCCTCAGCGGCACGGGAAAAGCTCCGCCGCACGACGATGTCGCAGAAGACTTTCAGTGATTTGAGGTTCATGCACGCCGCCGCCAACCGACCACGGAATGAGAAAAACAGATGATGCCACGCAGCATCATCCATAAAACAGATGAAAGGCTACCGCGCCAGGGCGTTCCGTCAAGTCGGCCTCCCCCGGGGCCCAGGCCCCCGTTCCCGCCCCATCACCCACTGGACGGGGCTGAAAAAACTCGATGGGAGCCCCCTCGGGGCGCTGGTACACTCGTTCGCTTTCCGCGATGCCCCCGGCGGCTTTCCGCCTTCCGGTCAGGGCCTCAGCCATTCCCGGAAAGCCCCCTCGTGGCCACCCCCCCCTCCGCCGTCAAGGCCCAGCAGAAGGCGATCCAGAAGGCCGACACCCTCATCGAGGCCCTCGGGTGGATCCGCAAGTTCCGTGACACGACCACCGTCATCAAGCTCGGTGGCAGCGTCGTCGAACACCCCGATTCCCTCCGCCATCTCCTCGTCGACATCGTCTTCATGTCGACCCTCGGGATGCGGATCGTGGTCGTCCACGGTGGTGGAAAGGCGATCAGCCGGGCCATGGACGACGCCGGGCTCGCGCCGCGGTTCGTCCAGGGGCGGCGCTACACCGACGACGCCACCCTGGGAATCGTCGAGAAGGTCCTCGCCACCGAGCTCAACCATGACCTCGTCGCCCGCCTCGAGGAATATGGCGGCCGGGCGATGTCGCTCAATTTCCTCTCTACGAACGTCCTCTTCGGCGATCGGCTCGCCCTCGCCGGGCCGGGCGGAGAGGCGATCGATCTGGGCCATGTCGGCACCGTCACGCGTGTCGACCGGCTGACGATCGACAACCTCACCTACGCCGGTCAGGTGCCGGTGATCCCGTCGATGGCGCTCGGGCCCGATGGCGGGAAGCTCAACGTCAACGCCGACACCGCCGCCACGGCCGTCGCCGCGGCGATCGGTGCCGAGAAGCTCGTCGTCCTCTCCGACATCCCCGGCGTCCTCCGCGACATCAACGATCCCGAGAGCCTCATCCACTCCCTCACCGCAAGCGAGGCCCGGCGACTGATCGGCGACGGCACGATCGCCGCCGGGATGATCCCCAAGATCGAGGGCTGCCTGGAGACGCTCGAGCAGGGCGTCAAGAAGATCCACATCATCGACGGCCGTCTCCGCCATTCGCTCCTGCTGGAGATCTACACCACCAGCGGCGTCGGCACCGAGCTCGTCCGCGACGACGCCCTCGCCTCCTCGATCCGTGCGGGAAGCGCCTCGTAGGCCCTCTCCCAAAAGCGTCGCTGCCACCCTCCTTCGCTCTCCTCGTTCCGACGACTCCAGTTTTGTTCCGACGACTCCAGTCTCCCCAATTCAGGAGCCCCGTATGTCCACCATCGAGACTCACGGTGCCGCCACGAAGGCGGTGATCGACACCTTCGACCGCTACGTCGTCCCCAATTACAGGCGGTTCCCGATCTGCCTCGAACGCGGCGTGGGATCGAAGGTCTGGGATGCCGAGGGGCGTGAGTATCTCGATCTCTTCCCGGGCTGGGGCTGCAACCTCCTCGGCCATTGCCCGGCGCCGGTCGTCAAGGCAGTGCAGGAGCAGATCGCGCGGCTGATCCATGTCCCCAACACCTGGTACACCGAGGCCCAGGGGGAATGGGCCCGGCTCCTCTCCGAGCGGAGCTTCGGCGGACAGGCGTTCTTCTGCAATTCCGGCACCGAGGCCAACGAGGCGGCGATCAAGCTCATTCGCCTCCGCACCGACGGCGTGAAGTACAAGGTCATCACCTTCCGCGGCGGCTTCCACGGCCGCACGTTCGGCGCCGTCACCGCGACCGCCCAGCCGAAATACCACGAGGGCCTGGGGCCGATGCTTTCCGGCTTCCAGTACGCCCCCCACGGCGATCTCGATGCGGTGGCGCAGCTCGTCGACGACCACACCGGCGGGATCCTCATCGAGCCGATCCTCGGCGAGGGGGGCATTGTCCCCGCCCCGCCGGGCTTCCTCGAGGGGCTGAGGCGGATCTGCGACGAGCGCGATCTCGTCCTCGCCTTCGACGAGGTCCAGTCGGGCTGCGGCCGGACGGGCGAATGGTTCGGCTACCAGCACTTCGGCGTCCGCCCCGACGTGATCACGCTCGCCAAGAGCCTGTGCGCGGGGGTGGCCGGCGGCGCGATGCTCACCACCCCGGAGCTCGCCCGGCACCTCCGGCCGGGGATGCACGCCTCCACGTTCGGCGGCAATCCGATTGCCGCCCGGGCCGGGATCGCTGCCATCGAGATGATCGAGAACGAGGGGCTCCTCGCCCATGTCGGCACCGCCGCGAGCATCTTCCGCGAGCGGCTCGAGGCGCTCAGGGATCGCTGCGATTGCATCCGTGACGTCCGCGTCATCGGCATGATGATCGGCATCGAGCTGGCGATCGACGGCGCGGCGGTCGTCGAGGCCTCCCTCGAGAAGAATCTCCTCATCAACTGCACGCAGGGACGCGTCATCCGTCTGCTCCCCGCGATGAACATCACCCCCGAGGACATCCACGACGGCTGCGACCGTCTCGGCGACGCGATCGTCGAGGTGGCCTCCCGCGCCTGACTGCCATCATGCTCCGTCACATCATTGTTCCCGAAGATCTCACGGCCCACGAGATCGAGGCCGTGTTCGCAATCTCGAAAGATCTCGAGACGAAGTACGACGCTGGCCTGCGCGAGCCGCTCTTCCCGGGCCGCGTCCTCGGGCTGGTGTTCGAGAAGCCGAGCCTGCGCACGCGCGTCAGCTTCGAGGCCGCGATGGTCCATCTCGGCGGCGCCACGGTGTTCCTCGGCGACGAGGCGGGCTTCTCGTCATCGCGCGAGAGCATCGCCGACTTCGGCCGGGTGCTCAGTGAATACGTCGACGTCATCGTCTGCCGCTCGAAGGCCCACGAGACGATTCAATCGCTCGCCGCCGTCTCGAGCGTGCCGGTGATCAACGGCCTCTCCGACTACTGCCATCCCTGCCAGGCCTTCGCCGATCTCTACACCCTCCGCGCCCATGTCGGCAGGCTCGCCGGCCTGACGCTGACGTTTGTCGGCGACGGCAACAACGTCGCCCGGTCGCTGGCGGTCGTCTGTGGCTTGCTGGGAATGCGGTTTGTCCTCGCCGCTCCCGAGGGCTTCCAGTTTGACGAGGCCTTCCGCAACCACCTCCGCGACATCCTCCCCAATGCCGAGATCGAGGAGACGACCGACCCGGTCGCGGCCGTCCAAGACACCGCAGCCGTCTACACCGACGTCTGGACGAGCATGGGGCAGGAGAAGGAGCGGCTCGAGCGGCAGAAGGCCCTCCGCCCCTATCAGGTCAACACCGCGCTGATGCGCCACTGCCCCGACGCCCTCTTCATGCACTGCCTCCCCGCCCGCCGTGGCGAGGAAGTCACCGACGACATCATCGACGGGAGCTGCAGCGTGGTCGTCGAGGAGGCCGCCAACCGGATGCATGTCCAGAAGGGGCTCTTGGCCTGGCTCCTCGGCCAGCAGAGTTGAAGCCGGTCACCGCCGCCCGATGATCTGCCGGCATCCGGCTTCCATCCGGGCGCCGAGTGTCACTCGCCCTCGGCGGCCGTTCCCGTGTCGGCATCCTTGTCGGCGTCGGCGTTCTTGTCGGCATCCTTCCCGGCGCCCGGCTTCGCCTCGTCGAGGACGATCGATGCCGAATTGATGCAGTAGCGAATCCCGGTCGGCGGGGGGCCGTCGTTGAAGACGTGGCCGAGGTGGGCGCCGCACTTCCGGCAGGTGACCTCGACGCGCCGCATTCCGAACGTCAAATCGGCCGTCTCGGCAACCTTGCCGTTGGCCTTCTTGTCGATCGGCGCCGAGAAGGCGGGCCAGCCGCACTCGCTCAAAAATTTGTCGCCGGAAGTGAACAGCGGCTCGCCGCAGCAGACGCACTTGTACGTCCCCGGCGTGTCGGTCTTCCAATACTTGCCGGTGAACGCCCGCTCCGTCCCCTTCATCCGCGTGATCTGGAATTGCTCGGCCGTGAGCCGGCTCCGCCATTCCTGGAGCGTCTTCGGGAGCGGCTCGCCGAAGGGATCGGCGGCATCCTCACCGGCGGGATTGTCGGCTGCGTTGTCGGTGGGCATCGGGGGCTTGGCTCCGGGGTTCGGTCCGAACAGGGGGCCCTTGGGGGGCGTCTGCTGCCCCTGCGCGGTCTTCGGGCCGGGGGTCTTGGGGGGGGTCTTCTTGGTCCGCGACGACGTGGCCGGGGGATCGTCGTCGGCCGCCGGCACGACCGGCAGCGCGGCCGCAATCAGCGCGGCCACGATCAACGGGGGAAGGAAGCGGTTGAGGGCTTGCATGATGGATCCTCCTGGGGCGGGGCGCGTTGGGGCTGGCCGAGGCGGCGAGTTCCCACGCGGCCGAGGCTCTTCTTCGCCGGGCTTAGTTCTTCACATCAGGGAGCGTCTTTGGAGCGTAGTCGTGGTCGCGCTTGCGGACCACCTCTGCGGAGAGAATCGTATCGGGCTTGATGCCGGGGATCGGGCGGCCGTCCGGAGCCTGCGTGCGGTGGATCTTCGGGAGGACCTCAAAGCCTTCGATCACCCGGCCGAAGACGGTGTGCTTGCCGTCGAGGTGTTCGGTGGGGCGGAAGGTGAGAAAGAACTGCGAGCCCCCGGTGTCCTTGCCGGCGTGGGCCATCGAGAGCGAGCCACGGAAGTGCTTGCGGGCGTGCGGCTCGCCGGTCTCGCAGGGGATCACGTATCCCGGCCCCCCCGAGCCGCGGCCGGTCGGATCGCCCCCCTGCGCCATGAACTCGGGGATGACGCGGTGGAACGGCGTCCCCGCGTAGAAGCCCTTCTCGACGAGGCTGAGAAAATTGGCGACGGTGTTCGGGGCCTCGTTCTCGAACAGCTCGACAACGAGATCCCCGGCGGAGGTCTTGATGCGGATGCGGGGGAGGTCGTCGGCCGTCGCCTCGGCAGCCCGGAGCGTCATCTCCTCGTCCACCTTCTTCCGCTCGTCTTCAAGAGCCTCTTTCAGCTGGCCGATCTGCGCCTGCTTGTCGTCCGAGCCCCCCACGGCCGAGAGCTTGGCGAGGTAAGCCTCGGCCCCATCGAGATTGGAGACCAGCATCGACGCGGTCGCCCCCATCATGAGGACATCGCCGTCAATCGCCCCCACGCGTTCGAGCTGATCGACGAGCACCAGGGCCTTTTCCGGGTCGTCGGTCTTGATGGCGCCGGCCACCATCGCGGCACACACCTTCCGGGCGCCCTGGTAGACGGGCATGGCGATGTCGATGTCATCGACCTCGTCGCGCTTCGGGATCCCCGCCCGGGCAATCGTCATGGCCGCCACCTCGAGCCGCTCGCTGGCCGCCTGGGCTGAGATCTTGGCCGTCTCGAAGGCGGATTGGAGGGCCGGCCGATCGGCCCCCTTTTTCTGATACGACGTCTGCAGCGATGACAGCTCGCCAACGAGTTTCTTGAGCTCCCGGTCCGAGTCCAGGTAGTCGACCCGAGCGGCTTCGGCCTCTTCCCGGGTCGGCGGGGGAAGATCGGCCGGGGCCACAGCGCTGGTGGCAGCCGCTTCCGCAGCCGCTTCCTGGGCGGAAGTGAGCGTGGGGGCGGCGAGGCTCAACAGCACCGCCAGCGTCACCGCCGAGGCGGCCACCGACCGGCGCATCCCGCCGTGGAAAACGACCATCGCCACGAGCCGCACCATCGGGAGACTCCGCAGGGGCATCCGCGCCATCGGTCCCCGCGGGACCGGACACTTTCCCTGGTACCATACCAATTGCCCCCCCGCTCCGGAAAACCCTGGTTTCCTCATGCCCCCTCCCGGTCGCCGCCGTCGCGATGCCTCTCAAGCCGGCCATGCCCCCCGCAATGGCGGCGGCCCCTCCCCCGAAGCGGCTGGCGACGACGCCACAGCAACCAGCCCGCCGCGGATCATCGGCGGCTCCCTCGGCGGCCGACGGCTCGAGTTTTCCCCCGATCCACGCACCCGGCCGATGAAGGAGCGGGTCCGGGAGGCCCTCTTCAACCTCCTCGGCTACACCGTCGAAGGGGCGATCGTCCTCGATCTGTTCGCCGGCACCGGGGCCCTCGGCTTCGAGGCGGTCAGCCGTGGGGCGGCGGCCGCCTGGTTCGGCGAGCGGCATTTCCCCACCGCCGACGTCCTCCGCCGCTCGGCCAAGGCCCTCGACGTCGAGGATCGGGTGACGATCCGCCCGGGAGACGTCCTCCTCTGGGCCCGTCGCCTCCCTCCGATCCCGCGGACATCCCCCTGGATCGCCTTCGTCTCCCCGCCGTGGGAGATGTTCACGACCCACGCCGACGAGCTCCTCGCCCTGGTGTCGGTGGTGATTGCCGCCGCCCCCCCTGGCAGCCAGATCGTCGTCGAGGCGGAGATGTCGTTCGACCCGACCCTCCTCCCCGAGCCGGAGGCCTGGACGCCACGGCCGATCCCGCCAGCCCTCCTCCTCTTCCGGGAAATCGGCAGCCACGGGGCTGCGGCAGCCGAAGAGTAGGGGGCTGTGGATGAAGCGCCCGTTCGCGGGCCGCGGGCCGTCTGGTATCGTGTCGCAGCGGGGAAACGAGCTCTGGAGCCATGTCCATGGACGTCATCAATCAGCGTGAGGCGGTGCCGTTTACGACGGCCGACGGTTCGACGATCCGCGAGCTGCTCGCCCATCGCAATTCGTCGATCCGCAAGCAAAGCCTCGCCGAGGCCCGCCTCGCCCCCGGCCAGGCGACAACGCCCCACCACCATGCCGTCACCGAGGAGATCTACTACATCCTCTCCGGCTCCGCGGCGATGACCCTCGGCGAAGAAACCCGCCCCGTCGGCCCGGGCGACGCCATCGCCATTCCGCCGGGAATGCGTCACACGATCCGCAACTCCGGCGCCGACGAGCTCGTCTTCTTGTGCACCTGCGCCCCCGGCTACGAACACACCGACACCTTCCTCGAATCGTGATCCTTTCCGCGAGTCCCAGATCGAGTCCCAGATCGAATCCCAGATCGAATCCCAGATCAACCGATCCCCGCGAATCACAACGCCATGCCCCGAAACGACCCGTTCTCCGCCCTTCTCGTCTCCGAGGGGCTTGTCAGCGCCGAGCAGCTTGCCGAGGTGACGCGGATCGCCGAGAGCTCCGGCAAGAAGCTCCACGATGAGATCGTGCGGCTCGGCTATGCGCCGGGCGACAAAGTGATGCGGGCGCTAGCGAAGGCCCACCGGCTGAAGTTTGTCGATCTGACGGGGATCACCGTCGAGCAAGACGTCATCGATCTCCTCCCGGAGAGCGTGGCCCGCGAAAACTCGATCTTCCCCGTCGCCAAGGATGGCAACACGCTCCGCATCGCCGGCTCCGATCCGACCGACATCGACACCCAAGACAAGCTCCGCTTCATCCTCAACCGCGACGTCCAGTTTGCGCTGGCCCCTCGCGAGCAGATCATCGAGGCGATCAACCGCCATTACGGTGCCAGCGACGGCGAGTCGGCCGATTCGATGCTCCAGGAATTCACCGACACCGCCATCGATTTCAC
>CAMCCR010000066.1 GCA_945873085.1 Candidatus Kuenenia stuttgartensis
CCATCGCTCTGGGCAAGATTGTTGCCAACGCCACTTCGGCTCTCGGAACGTCGCCGGTGACCACTGCGGGAGGCTCCCTGGAACTGAAGGGCGGATTCGACGTGGGCGGCGGCCTGCTGACGCTCAATGGCGAGTCCCTGACCAACGTCAGCGGCAACAACACCTATTCCGGCCCCGTGACGACAGGTACGTCGGCCGCGCGAATCTTCGCCACGTCGGGCACGATGACGTTGAGCAACACGATCAGTCAAAGCAGTCCGAGCAATGCAATCACGTTTTCCGGTGACGGAGTCACGCTCATCTCCGGCAACCTAGATGCCAGCCTGACCTCGCTCGATATCAATGCCAAGGCCTCCGACGTCCCCACCGTGATCTTGACCGGCAGCAATGCCAATTTCACGGGCACCGTGGGCGTCCAAAAGGGCACGCTCCAACTCGGCGATGGCGGCACGACCGGTTCGCTGCCCGGTGGCACTGCCTTCAACATCGGCAGTGGGGCCAGGGTCATCGTGAAGCAGAGTGACACGGTGACCCAAGGCACCGACTTCTCAGGTACCCTCAACGGGCTGGGCAGCTTTACACAGGCCGGCAGCGGCACCACCATCCTGAACCTCGCAAACTCCTACACGGGCACAACCAACGTCGACGCTGGCACGCTGATCATCAATGGGAATCAAGCGGCGGCGACAGGCGCTGTGACCGTGGCCAACGGGGCAACGCTCGGCGGCTCGGGAGTCATCGGAGGGGCTGTCACTGTCAACGGCATCCTCTCACCGGGCAACAGCCCCGGCATTCTGACCGTCGCCTCGCTCGACCTCATAGCCGGCAGCACGACGCTCATGCAGATCATCGGCGCCGGCAATCTCGCCGGCACAGCCGGCACCGACTACGACAAACTCGTGATCTCGACCGCTGGCGGCCTCGGCTACGGCGGCATGCTCAGTCTTGATTTCGCCAACACCGCGACCTTCGACGACGGGACGACGTTCGACCTGTTCGGCTTCACTGGCTCGACGCTCCGTAACTTCGGCGCCGTCACCAGCACCGGGAGTGGGAGCTACGGGGGACTCACCTTCTCAGGGGTGGAAGGCGTGTGGACGGCTCTGTTCGGGGGCCAGCAACTCACCTTCAGCGAGCTGACCGGTCAGCTGCGGTTCACGACCAATAGTGCGGTGCCCGAGATCGATCCGGCCACTGGCTCAAGCGCCCTCTCGCTCATCGCCGGGGTGGTCGCGTTGATCGAGCAGCGGCGGCGGCGAGCCAAGGTCGTGGCTTGATCGCGGGGATTGTTGATCGCTGATTCACAACCGGGCCGGGCATCGCAAGGTGCTCAGGCCCGGTTTCTTTTCGTCCCCCCTGCAAGCCGGTCGTTTGCTCGTGGGCCGCCGGCTGTGGGATCGGGGGGAGGAGCCATCTCCCTCATGCTCCCTCACGCTCCCTCACGCTCCCTCATGGAGTCATTCATAATCCCCCCATTTGCCCCGTGGAAGTTGACAACCCGACCAGCCACATTTCACACTCCCGGGGGGGTAATCGCTCGGAGGGTGCTGGAGATCGGCGAAGATGCCACTGCGGGATGACGTCGCGACAAGCCCCGCCAGCCCCGCTGCGAGAGCCGGGGTTCCAGCCGCCGCCATGGCTGGTGGCAAGCCCATCAAGCTGGCACGGCGGTCGACTCTCGCTCCGCGGATTACGGGCATCTCCGCCGCGGCGGCACAACTCGAGTTTGAGATCAGCCGAGCCGCCCAGTTTGACAGCTGCGTGCTGCTCACCGGCGAGACAGGCTCTGGCAAGGAAGCGGTCGCGCGGGCGATCCATGCCTCCGGACCCCGCCGCAACAAGCCGTTCGTGGCGATCAACTGCGCGGCCCTGACAACGACGTTGGCGGAAAGCCAGTTGTTTGGCCACGTCAAGGGGGCGTTCACCGGTGCCGTTGGCACGGCTCTCGGCGTCTTCCGCTCAGGCGACGGGGGCGTCGTGTTCCTCGACGAGATCGGCGAACTGCCACTCGAGGTGCAACCCAAGCTCCTGCGGGTGATCCAGCAGCGGGAGGTGACGCCAGTCGGTTCGACCGAGGCGTTTCCGTTTGAGATCCAGATTCTCACGGCGACGAATCGCGAAATCGGCCTGGAGGTCGATCGGGGTGCGTTTCGCCCCGACCTTTTTTTCCGGCTCAACACGATCGAGATCCATGTGCCTGCCCTCCGCGACAGGGCGAGCGATCTTCCCCTCTTGATCAGCCACTTCTCCGAGATGCTCGCGGCCCGGTTGGACAGGGAGCCCTGGGTTCCCGACGCCCCCACGCTCGCCCGGATGCTCCGCTACCGCTGGCCGGGCAACATCCGTCAGTTGGCCCAGTTCATCGAACGCGTCTACGTGTTCGGTACGGTGCCCGAGCTTCCCGCCGATCCGCCGGGAGCGATGCCTGCCGCGAACTTCGTGCCGCCAGCCGCCCTGAACCTGCCAATCGGGCTCAACCACCCAACCGAACGCAGACCCACCCCGCCATCAAAGGCGGAGCTTCCCGTGTTGAACCTCGTCGAACTGCGCCGGATCGCGGTCCGGCAGGCGCTGTCCGTCACAAGTGGCCACATGGGGCGGGCGGCAACCCTCCTCGGTGTTCACATCAACACGATGACGAAGTTCGCGATGGAGTCTGGCGACGGCACCGTTCTGAGGCAGCGCGCCGGCCGGCCCCGTCGGCCGTGGTGAGAGAGCCCGACGGACGTCCTCCCCCGTTTGGTAGGATCTGATGCGGTCATCCCCCCGAAGCGGTTCGGGGGGCATTGATCAGGGAAATCCCGGCCGGGAGGACTTCCATGGCGACGCATGACGGCCGATCGCGTTCATCCGGGCTCCGAGCCTGCGTCTCCCCGCGGGCGTTCACGCTCGTCGAGCTCCTCGTTGTTATCGGCGTGGTGGCGATCCTCCTCGCGCTCCTCCTCCCCGCCGTCCAAGCGGCACGGGGCGCGGCCCGGCGGACTGCATGCCAAAACCAGCTCCGGCAGATCGCCCTGGCGGCGCACAGCCACGTCGACGCCCGCGACCGGCTCCCGGCCGGCACCGACCCGGGCACCTCGGCCACTCCGTATCGCGGCTGGCTCGTCTCGCTCCTCCCGTTTCTCGAGGAGACGGCCACGGCCAACCTCGTGGCGGCGGAATACCGGGCCAGTCCCGATCCTTTCGACATGGCCACCCACCCGACCTTCTCCACGCCGATCGCGCTCTTTGCCTGCCCAGAGGATGCCCGGGCCAGCATCGCGCAGCCTGTCCCCCGGTATCGGATGATCGCGGGGCTCTCGTCCTACCTCGGGTCGTCAGGCCGCGATGCGACGGCGCAGGACGGCGTTCTCTACGCCGGGTCGGCGACGCGATTTGCCGACGTCCTCGACGGCGTGTCGAAGACGCTCCTGGCAGGCGAGCGGCCGCCGTCGCCGAAGTTCGATCTCGGCTGGTGGTACGCCGGCATGGGGGTCGGCGTCGACGGTGCCCTCGATCACACCGTTGGCACGGCGAGTACCGACAGGAATCCCTTCGGGGGCTGCGGCGATCCGGTCTATCCGTTCCAACCGGGGCGGCTGAAGGACGAGTGCAGCGCCAACCATTTCTGGAGCCTTCATCCCGGCGGCGGGGGACACTTCGCGTTCCTCGACGGGGCCGTCCGCTTCTTCACCTACGACGCCGCGGCGGTGCTCGTCGATCTCTCCACCCGCGCCGGTGGCGAGACGACAGCCGCGGAATGATGGCCGGCCGCAGGCATCACTTCCCGGCCGGCTCGTCGGCTTCATGGAGCCGCTTCATGAGCTTGTCGTGATCGGCGTGGGCGGCGCGGAGGGCGTCGTTCACCTTCTGGGCGAGCGTCATCGCCGTCTGCATTGCCTGCGGGGCGTCAGCCGCGATACGCTCGCCGCATGGACACGCCCGTCACACTCGCCACGAGGCCCCTTCTCCGGCTCGTCTTTTGCTGCGCGATCTATGTCGCCCAGGGAATTCCCTTCGGCTTCGTGACGGTCGCCCTGGCAGCGTGGCTTGCCAGCCACGGCGGCGGGGAGAACGCCGTCGGCTCCATCATCGCGCTGGCAGTTCTCCCCTGGAGCTTCAAGTGGCTGTGGGGCCCGGTCGTCGACTCCGGGCTGTTCGGGGCGCTCGGCCGCCGGCGGCCGTGGCTGATCCTCGCGCAGTCGATGATGATCGTCACGGCGCTGTTGTTGCTCCTTGCCGGTGGCAACATCGCGCTGCTCGGCTGGCTCGTCCTCCTCCACAACGTCTTCGTCGCCCTCCAGGATGTGGCGATCGACGCCCTTGCCGTCGACATGCTCGAAGGGTACGAGCGCGAGCGGGCCAGCGGGATGATGTATGGCTCGTCGTATGTCGGCACGATGCTCGGCGGCGCGGGGCTCGGCCTCGTCATGGCCACGTTCGGCCTTCCCACCGCCATCCTCGCCCTCGCCGCAATCCAGGCCCTCACGCTCGGCGTCGTCGTGGCGATCCGCGAGCGGCCGGGGGATCGGTTTTTCTTCGGGAGTTCTCGAGCGTCGCAGGCCACCGCTCCGGCGGCCATCGGCCTCGGCCCCGTCGCTCTCCTTTCCCAATTGGCGGTCGCCATGGTGCGCCCCGCGGCGCTGCGCACGGGCGTCGGCGCGGTGCTCATGAAGATCCTCCCGGCGCTGCTCTATGTGACGATGACGGTGCAGATGTTCAAGCGACTCGGCTGGTCGGAGGCCCGCTTCGCCGAGGTGAGCGGCGGTTTTGGAAATCTCCTCGGCTTGGCCGCCGCGGTCGCCGCCGGCTTCCTCGCCGCCTTCATCGGCCCCAAAACGACCGCCGTCGCCGCCAATTCGATCCTCGCCGCTTCTTGGATCCTCCTCGCGGCCAAGCCTTCCCTCTGGGAGTACGAGATGACGATTTACGTGTGGTTCGGGATCCACGAAGCCTGCCTGGCGTTCATGTCGGTGTCGCTCTTCGCCCTCTTCATGCGGGTCTCGACGCCGGCGGTGGCCGCGACGCAGTTCACCGCCTCGATGGCGCTGATGAATCTGGCCACGAGCTATGGTTCGTGGCTCGCCGGCCCGGTGAGCGCCTGGTTCGATGCCCCGACAACGTTCCTCGTCGCCGGTCTCCTCCAGCCGATCGGGGCCCTCCTCCTTCCCGACGTCCGCTCGAGTGGCCGTGGTCCCGCTCCGCTTGCCGACGACAGTCCGCTTCCTCCCCGCGGCACGGCCGCGGCAACAAGCGAGGCCGGTCCGCCGCCGGGGGCAGCGCTGTCGATCGGCCCGATCCCGGCTCTGATAGCTGCCCTGCTGCTCATGCTCACCGTCGGCTTTCCTCTCCGGGCCGCGGCCGAGCCCGCCAGCGAATGGATCGCGGCGGCCGCGCGATCCCAGGCGACGCTCATGGAGCGGGAAACCTTCTGGGACCGATGCGATCAGCCTTGGTTTCTTGACAACGTTCCCCTCCTCGATTGCCCCGACGCCGACATCGAGACGACCTGGTGGTATCGCTTCGAACTCCTCACCAAGCATCTCACCTACGGCTCACCGAACAGCGGATACCTGTTCACCGAGTTTCTCGACCGGCCGTCCTGGTCGGGGGCGTATGGCGCCATCTCCTGCCCTGCCGGCCACCAGCTCGCCGAGGCCCGCTGGCTGCGGTCGCCGCGGATCGCCCGCGATTACGCCAGGTACTGGGTGAACACCCCCGGCGCCCAGCCGCGCAACTATTCCACCTGGCTTGCCGACGCGGTGTGGGGCGTTCATCTCGTCCATCCCGCAAGACTCCACCTCGGCACCGCCAGCCACCCTGCCGCCACACCTGCGACCGTCTTCCCTGGCGACATCCTTCCCGGTCTCGAGGCAAACACGAAGGGCTGGCACGACCGCCACTTCGTCCCCGCGACCGGGCTTTATTGGCAGGTGGGGCACGACGACGGGATGGAGTTCAACATCAGTAGCCGGCAGACGACCGACATCCTCCGTGGCGCGCCGAGCTATCGGCCGAGCTTCATCGCCTACCAGTGGGCCGATCTCCAGGCGCTTGCGCGAATGGAGGATCTGCTCGGGGAGCCCGCCAAGGCCGCCGCCCACCGGGCCGCCGCGGAGTCGTTGCGGGAGAAGATGGAAGCGGCGCTGTGGGACAAGCGGCGCGGTTTCTTCGTTGCCGCCTTCCGCGACGACGAAACGCTTGACGGCATTACCGTTAAAGCCGGAAGCCGGATCTACGATACAGGCCGCTTCGCCGGCAGCCCCCACGGCCGCGAGCTGATCGGCTACGTCCCCTGGCAGTTCGACATGCCGTCGCGCGGCAAGGGTTTTGAAGAGGCCTGGAAATACCTCTGCGACCCCGAGTTCTTCCAGGCTCCCTTTGGGCCTTCCACGGTCGAGCGGCATGATCCGATGTTCATCCTCCAGCCCCACTGCTGCTGGTGGAGCGGCCAGAGCTGGCCCTTCGCCACGACGCAGACGCTCAAGGCCCTCGCCAACGTCCTCCAATTCCGCTCCCCCGGCTTCGGCAATGACGGCCCGGGGCTTCAGGAGGTGGTGTCGGCCAAGGACTACGTCGCGCTCCTCAACACCTATGCCCGCACCCACCGCAAGGCCGGGCGGCCGTACCTTGCAGAAGCCTGCCATCCAGACACCGGCAGCTTTGACGGCCACGATGCCTACAACCACAGCGAGCACTATTTCCATTCTGGCTACGCCGATCTCGTGATCACGGGGCTTGCCGGCCTCGTTCCCCGCCCCGACGACACGCTCGAAGTTCGCCCACTGTTTCCGCCGGAATGGGATTTCTTCCGCCTCGATCGGGTGATCTATCGGGGCCGCGAGGTCGCTGTCGTGTGGGATCGCGACGGCTCGCGCTACGGCCTCGGCGCCGGCCTCCATCTTCTCGCCGACGGCCGCGTGATCGCCTCGTCGCCGACGGTGGGGCGACTGACGGCGACGCTTCCGCCGGTCTCTGCGGCGCTCGTCGCGGCAGGGCTCGTTGACGATGGACTGAAATCCGGCATCGAGCCGACGCGAGTGAACGTCGCGGTCAACAACGACGGCACCTATTTCCCCCGCATCGTTCCCGGCTCGATCCGCCCCGGCACTTCTCCTGGGGCGCTCGCCGACGGCGTTGCCTGGTATCTGCGGTCGCCGCCCAACCGCTGGGAGAGCGCCACGGCCGACGCACCGGAGACGCTGGTTCTGGATCTCGGGGTTCCGCGCCGTGTCGACACGCTCGCGCTTTTCCTCCTCGACGACGAGCCCGGGATCCTCGCCGGCACCGCCGACACCGCCGTGCCAGGCCGCGATGAGACTCCCTCCGATGTCCGGGCACCCAAGGCGATCTCCGTCGAGACATGGAACGGCACCGGCTGGGAGCCGCTGCCGATCATGTCGCAGTTGCCAGAGCATCCAGAGGGGCACCTGGCAAACCACATCCGTTTCACCCCGCGCGAGATCACGAAGCTGCGGATCACCCTCGAGCCCCGCCCCGGGATGCGCGTCGGGCTTTCGGAACTCGAGCTGTGGGGGGAGGCGATCCTGCCACTTGCGCCCGCGCCCGCGCCGGCCGGCAACCTCGCCTTCAATCCCGGCGGCGAAGGCTCACCCGAATACCCCAAGGCGAGTGCGTCGCACACCTCGCGCTACGACCGAGTCGAGCGGGCAATCGATGGCATCGTCTCCTACCAAACCAACCCCAACAACCGCTGGACAGCCTACGAATCGCCACACGCGACGGACTGGCTGGAAGTCGATTTCGGTAAGCCGTGCACGTTCGCCCGTCTGGAATTGGCCCTCTTCGACGACCGCGGCGGCGTTCAGCCCCCCGAAGTGCTTCATGTCGAAGCCTTCCACGATAACGCGTGGAAAGCCGTCGACGGGGAGCGCCATGCCCCCGCACGGCCGCTCGGCAACGCCCTCAACGAGGTGACATTCACGCCGGTGACCGCGACGAAGCTGCGCGTCGTGTTCACCCACCGGGGAGCATCGCGAAGCGGCGTGTCGGAGATCTTCGTCTGGGAGGAGTGACCGAGGGCCAACGGCAGGTTTTCCGGACAACGCTCGCACGCACGCACCCGTCACGGTGCGTTGGCGGCACCCCGGCGTTATGGCAAACTGATCGCTGGCTCATTCGCTCGTCCACCCGGGGGATTTTCCATGCGTATAACGCTCGCCGTCGCTCACGGTCTCCTGCTCGCTGTGGCGTTCGCCGGCGGAACGACGGCCGAAGAGCGCGTCGTCATGAGCTATCCGCTTCTCGGCCCCGAGCCAACGCACCGGATCGTTTCCGTCGATGCGGCGAAGCGGCAGCTGCGGATCGAGAAGAAGCCAAGCGTTCGCGCGGGGCTCTTCGAGGGCTCCGGCGGGATCTTGCTGCCCACGGTGGACGGGGGGCCCCTCGACACCCTCGTCCGGATTGACATCGACGAGATCCTCGACGGCGGCGTGGCCGTCGCCACCTTCGGGCCGGGAGCCGCGAAGGTCGTCCGCACGGCCGACGCCATCCTCTTCCGCCCCATGGCCGGAAGGTTCGACGGGGAGACCTTCACCCAGGCTCCGACGAAGGCGATCCGCAGCCTCCCCGATCTCCTCTCGACCGCCGAGGCGAAACCCGGCCCTGGCGAGGCAAGCCCGCTCGAGCGGGCCCGGGCTGCAGCGCGGCGCACGGCCTCGATGAATAATCTCAAGCAACTCGCTCTCGCCTTCCATAACTACCACGATGCCTACAACGCCTTTCCGCCGGCAGCGGTAATCGGCCCCAACGGCAAGCCTTGGCACTCGTGGCGCGTCCTCGTCCTGCCATTCATCGAGGAGCTCGACTTGTACAAGCAGTACGACTTCTCCCAGCCGTGGGATTCGCCGAAGAATCTCGCCGTTGCCGAAAAGATGCCGACCGTGTTCCGCGATCCGGCCCGCGAAGGCCCCCTCGACACCCTCACCGACTACGCCGCGATCACCGGCGAGGCGGCGATCTTTCAGCCCGGTGTGGTGACGATGAAATCGGCCGATGACTTCCCTGCCTGCCTGACAGCCGGGAAGAAGGTCGGCTTCGCGAGCGTCACCGACGGGACATCGAACACGATCCTGTTTGCTACCCTCGATCCCGCCCGGAAAATCCCCTGGACGAAGCCGGAGGATATCATCCTCGACGACGCCTTCCCTGGGATCGGCAAGCCGGCGGGGATCGGTGCGATCCATCCGGTCGAGAGGGGCCATCACACCGCCCTCGTCGCCTTTGCCGACGGCTCGGTGCAGACTCTTCCCGACTCGATCGACGCCGACACGCTGCGGCCGTTTCTCACCCGAGCCGGCGGCGAACTCGTCGACCGCAGCGACCTCGACGGTCCTGGTGCGGGCCCCGATCCGGACAGGCCGCCGCTGGTGAAGGTGATCGCCGAGGATGGCGGGAAACTCCGGCTCGAGATCGACTGACGTTCCCGCCGTCGCATCTCAAGCTGACCGGCCTGGCGGCTATTTCTCTTCCATAACCCACACGCCACTCCAATCCGGCGGAGGGGGAGCGTCGGTGAGGATCCGGCAGCGCTCCAGATAGAGCTTTGCGGCCTTGTCTCCGGGATTGAGCGCGAGGACCTTCTCAAACAGCTCCCGCGCCGGCCCGAAGGCCCGCCCCCGGTATTTCGCGAGGCCGTCGCGAAAGTGCCCCAGACACTCGACCAGATGCGGGAAGGTCTCCTCGGTGTGGTGATCGAGGATCTCGTACACGCCCACCGGCTGGGTCTTCCCCTTCACGACCACGAGATCGATGTCCCGAGCGCGGTAGGTGCCGCGGAGCTTCTTGGAGGTGTATTCGCTGACGAGAATCTGGGCGCCGTACTGCTTACAGGCCGATTCCAGTCGGGCGGCGAGATTCACCCCGTCGCCGATCATGGTGTAATCCATCCGCTTCTTCGACCCGATGTTGCCCGACACCACGACGTCGGTGTTGAGCCCGATGCCGATCTCGATCGCCAGCTTTCCCTCCGCGACACGCTGCACGTTCCAGCGACGGAGCTCCTTGATCATGGCGATCGAGGCTCGCATGGCGCGATCGACGTCGTCATCATGGGCCACAGGAATCCCGAATCCGGCCATGATGGCGTCGCCGATGAACTTGTCGAGCATCCCTCCCTCGTGCTGGATGCAGTCGACCATCAACGTGAAATACTCGTTGAGCATCGCCACCGTGCCCTGCGCGCCGAGCCTTTCGGTGTGTGTCGTGAAGCCGCGGATGTCGGAGAACAACACCGTCGCTTCCACCGACTGCCCCCCGAGCATGTCCGCTCCAGAGGCGACGAGCTTGTCGGCGATGCCCGGATCCATGTAGCGCGACATCGTCGACTTGAGCCGCTTTTCACTCGAGATATCTTCGATCATGAGCATCGACCCGATCCGCTTGTGCTCGACCGAAGCGAGCGGAAGCACGGTGACGTTGCTCGAGATCGTCTCCTCGCCGAACACGAGCTCGGCATCCATCAACACTTCCGGCGTGCCGCTCGCCCCGACAGCCTCGAGTTTTTCGAGCACCCAGGCGTTGCCGCCGGCGAAGAAATCAGTCACCGGCTTGTGGAGCACCTCCGCTGGCGTCGCCCGGAGAATCCGCAGGCCTGCCGCATTGCAGGTGACGATTTTCCCCTTGTCATCGATGGTCACCACGCCATTCGACATCGATTCGAGCATCGCCTCGCTGTAGTTCTTCATGTTCTGCACGTCGGCGAACAGCTTGGCATTCTCGAGCGCGATCGAGATCTGGGCGGTGAACGCCCGCAGACGCGACTCATCCTCGGCCGTGAACGGACCGCCGCGTTTGTTGAGCACCTGCGTGACGCCGATCACAGCCCCGAGCTTATTTGTGATCGGCACGCAGAGGATCGAGCGGGTGAAGTAGCCGGTGCGCTTGTCGAAGGCGGGATTGAACCGCAGATCGGCATAGGCATACGGGATGTTGATCGACTTGCCCGAGGTGAAGACAGCTCCGGCGATGCCGAGGTGATTCGGCAGTCGGATCTGCATCGACTCCAGTCCCTGACCGACCTCCGACCACAGTTCCTGCGTCTGCTCGTCGTGAAGAAACAGCGTGGAACGGTCGGCGTTGAGCAGCCGAGTTGCCTCCCCCATCACCCTGCGGAGCAGCGACCCGAGCTTGATGTCGGCGGTAACCTCCGAGACGATCTCGACAAACTCCATCTCCTGAGCCCGCACCGCCTTCATCCGCTCAATGAACTGGGCCCCCTGCAGGGCGACGGTGCCCTGGGTGGCCATCGCCTCGAGGACCTCGAGGTCTTCCTCGTCGAACGTACCGTCGATTTTGTTGATCGCCTCGACGACGCCGATGACCTCCCCCTTCACCGTCTTGACCGGCACGCAGAGGATACTGCGGGTCACGAAGCCGGTCTGCTCGTCGTTGGCCCGACTGAATCGCGGGTCGGCATACGGATCGTGGATGATCATCGACTCGCCACTGGTGAACGCATGGCCCGCGATGCCGGCGGTATTGAGCAGCCGAATCTCGCGCCTGATGTTGCCCTGCGCGACGCGTGAGTAGAGCTCGCTTGTGGCCGGATCGTTGAGGAACAGCGATCCCCGTTCGGCGCCGACCTCCCTCGTGGTCATATCGACAAGCGCGTGGAGAACTTCGTCGAGCGAGTCGTAGGCAGCCATCCGCCGCGACACCTCAAGCAGCAGCTCGACCAACCGGATCCGCCGGGAACGCGGAGAGGCGTTGCCCCGCGTCTTGCCGGGGCGCTCGGCGGGGCTGTTGGTCGCTGCCCGGGGCGTGCCCGAGGGCGAAGGGATCTCGTCGGCTGTCATCGGTCGTTCCTTCTCCGCGTCATGGCTCTCACCGGTCTTGCTGCCGAGCGATCATCGCTGTCTCCAGCCGTTGGCGCAGCTCGTGGATCGTGCCCTGCAGCTCGGCGATCTCCGCACGATCCTCAGCCCGTCCCGATTGGATCGCCTGCGCCCGGGTGGCGAGATCATTGTCGATCTGCCCGCGCAACGCCGCGGCGGTGCCGCGCAGCTGGATGATCTCGTCGTTGCTTTCGCGCCTCGTCTGACGGATCCGTTCGTCCCTGTCGGCTCTCTCCTTCTCGAGCTCCTCGCGGAGGGCGACGACGGTCTGCTTCAGCTGGCCGATCTCCCCGCTGGCATCGGCGAGGGTGGCCGCCACCTGCCGCTGGGTGTCCGCTCGAGCACACTCGAGCTCGTCGCGCAGCGCTACGACCGTGGCCTGGAGCTGGGCCGCCTCGGCGCCGCCCTCGGCGACGGCCCGCTGCACCGCGGCGTCCATCGCCGATCTGGCCGCCTCGAGCTCCCCGCGCAAGGCGGAGGCATGGTTTTGCAGATCGCGTATTTCCAGCCGCAGCGGGCTCGAGTCGTCGGAGTCTTTGCCCATCGGCTCGCTTTGCCTGCCTGTTGCGCTGATCCGGGAGGAAGGATAGTCCGATCAGCCGCCGTCCCGCAAACGCGTGACCACCAGCGTGCAGGGGCCGGCACGTGAGTCGCCAATGCCCCGCGTTGCCGAAGATGGGAGGAGTGGGGGGACGGTCCGTTGCCAAGGGCAACGCTGACAACCGGCAGAAACGCTGATGCCCGACCACGGCCGGCGACGGTCGCCGACCCGATTGACTGAACTAGGTATCGAGTTCACAATAGAAGAATGAAGACGATCCGGTTGAACATGCACGACGCCAAAACCCACCTCTCCCGTCATTTGGCGGGCCTCGAGGGGGACGACCGGATCATCCTCTGCAACCGCAACCGGCCTGTGGCGGAAGTGCGACTGATCCGCAGCGGAGGAAAACGTCGGCGGCCGGGCCTCGCCAAGGGGGCATTCAGCGTGCCGCAGGCGTTTTTCGAGCACCTGCCTGAGGAGATCGTCTCCGGTTTCGAGGGGGGCTAATGCACCTCCTCCTCGACACGCACGCGTTTCTCTGGTTCATCACCGATGATCCCGCCCTCTCGGTCGAGGCGAGGAGAGCGATCGCTGACGGCGAAAACGAGGTGTGGTTGAGCGCTGCATCCGCGTGGGAGATCACCGTCAAGTACGGCTTAGGGAAACTGCCGCTGCCTGACGAACCCGATCGCTACATTCCCCTGATGCGGAGCCGATCAGGGATCGCGTTGCTTCCCATCGGTGAAGTCGAAGTCTGCCAGGTCCACAAGCTCCCGCCGCACCACCGAGACCCTTTTGACCGAATCCTCGTGGCACAGGCCAACTGTCACGGGATGGTGATCGTGACGGACGACGGCATGATCGGCCGCTATCCGGTCCGAACCCTGTGGTGATGGAAGAAGCTGGCGAAGCCGAGACCTCGGCCACCCGTCCCGGGCAACTGGGCGGGGTGGCGGTTCGAGGAACCGTTCAGAAACCATCCGTCGCCCGCAAGCGCGCCGAAGGGATAGTCACCCCGCGCCGTCATTTGGCCGGCGCGGCTTTCCCCACCAACTCTGGCTGCTTCACCGGGCCGAAGCCGACGTTGTTCTCAGCCGCCATCCGCAATTCGCCGCCGTCGGCACGGAGCCGCACCGTCGACACAAACGGCGTCTCGACAAAGCAGATCCGCAGCGTGAGCGTGCCTCCCTCCCAACCGCCCGCCACGGCGGCGGGGCGCGGAGGATAGCCCCCCCAGGCCACGTCACAACGCTGCCAGGCGCCGCGGCCGCACTGGATCCGGTGCTCTTTGCCGTCGGCCCGAAACACGACCGTCTCCCCATCAGCGCCGGGAACGATCGTCACCGATTCGAGTTTCGAGTCATTCTCGCCGAAGCCAAACACCTTCCCGGCAATCCCCGCAGGCGCCGTGCCGGCCGACGGCAGAGGCACCTGGAGCGAGCCGAGCTTGGAGGCGAGCCTTCCTGCGGCCGCGTTGTCGGCCGGCAGCGGCACGCGCCGGAAGGCCGGGAGCAGCTTCTCCCAGACGATGTCGAGCACGCGCTGCATGTCGCGCGTGCCCGACGTGATCGCCACGACGGCGTCCTCCTCCGGCAACACGATGCAATATTGGCCGAAAGCCCCATCGCCGCGGAAGGCCCCGTGCCGGCAGCGCCAGAACTGGTAGCCGTAGCCCTGGTCCCAGTCGCTGTCGGGATTGCTGCCGTTGGCCACCTGCCGGCTCGTTGCTTCCTCGACCCACGCCTCCGCAACCAATTGCTGCCCCTCCCATTCACCGCGATTGAGGAGGAGCTGGCCAAACTTCGCGATGTCGTCGGTGCGGAGGCTCAAGCCGTAGCCGCCGACGGTCATCCCCTCCGGGCTCTCCTCCCAGGTCGCCCTCTCGATGCCGAGCGGCGCAAAGAGCCGCGGCTCGAGATAGTCGAGAAGCTTTTCTCCCGTCGCTTTTTGAACAATAGCCGACTGCATGAAGGTCGCCGGCGTGTTGTAGAGGAAGTGGGTCCCGGGCTTGAACGGGACGGGATGGGCGAGAAACTGCCGCACCCACGGCTCGCTTCGCAGATGCGGCGGCTCCCCCTGATGCCCGGTGGCCATGCGGAGAAGGTCCCTGAGGCGCATCGCCTTCAGATGAGCTGACGGCTCCGCCGGGGCCTCCTCCGGAAAGAACCCCACCACCGGATCGTCGACGCGGAGCTTCCCCTCCGCTGCCGCGATCCCCACGGCGGTTGAGGTGAAGCTCTTCGAGAGCGAATAGAGCTGGTGACGCAGCCCCGGCTTGTACGGCGCCCACCAGCCCTCGGCGATCACATGACCGTGCCTCACCACCATCACGCTGTGGATCCCGTCGGCCACGGCCGCGTCGCCAGCCGAATCGAGCCCCTCGACAAACGCAAGGAGATCGACCGACGACACCCCCTGAGCTTCCGGACTGCTGCGGGGCAACTCGCCGGCCAAGGCGACGGCGCTCGACAGCGCCAGCAGGAGCAGCAGGAGGACACGGGGCATGATGAAGCAACTCACAAGGAACGTGGAGAAATCAGTGGCTGTGACGGGGCACCGTTCGGCAGACGTCGCGGAACGCGCAGGCGAAATCGAGGCAGCCGCCGGTGTGAAGCTGCCCGACATGATCGCGGTAGAGCTGCTGCCATGGGGGCGCGCCGGCGGGCACGGTGTCCCAGGCGGAGGTGTCTCGCGCGGCCCATTCCGCGGGGGGCACGAGTGCATCGACAGCCCGCGTGCCGAGATCGACGCGCACCCGATCGCCGGTCCGCAGCCGCGCAAGCCCTCCCCCGGCATACGCCT
>CAMCCR010000067.1 GCA_945873085.1 Candidatus Kuenenia stuttgartensis
GTTTTTCAGTCTCGTTATTCCCTCCGAGTTTTGAAAAGGAGCTTTGAAAAGGATGTCGGTCATGTCACTCCACCGCAGTTTCCTCGCCTCGTTCCTGGCCGCCTTGGTCACGAGCGGGCTCATGATCACCCCGGCGAAGGCTGGCCCCATCGAATGGGCGCCGGTTGCTAATCCCGGCAACGCCGCTGACACCACCGGGTACGGTGACGTGGAGTACACGTTTAAAATCATGAAGTATGAGTTCACGAACACACGCTACGCGGAGTTTCTCAACGCGATCGATCCGCAGAGCACTAATCCCCAGGGCGTGTGGGCCGCCATGACAGCCACCAAATCCGGGCAACCCTGACCACGACCAACGCTCCGGCCGGTCGTACGTGGCCCCGCCCGCGGCGGCGTTTTTCAATGGGCGGGAAGAGGAGGCGGAGCCCGCGGTATGCTCCGCCGCTTTGGATGGGCGGCCGAGCGACTTAGGATAGCCCGGTCAATGGCACCTTCGCACCGGTCTTCCGGCTGATGAGCGACTCGTGAGCCTCGGGAGGAGCGACCCGGGCGTCCGGAGCGGGTTTCTCGAAACGCCCCGCACCCGCTTTGGTGGCGTTTTTCTCGCGTCTCTAGCAGACCGCGTCCCAGTCGGCCGTTCCCGTGGCTTCGACGGCTCGCCACCGCCTTCGTCCCCGTGTCAGACATCCCCCGTCGCTCCCGTGGAGGGTTCAGACGTTCAGTTGTGTTTGGCGGCTTTGGCTTCGCGGCAGGATGCCGCGGTTCCCATCAGGCTGCACGGGCCAGGATGGCCGTGCAGCCGTGAATTCAGTCAGCGTTGAACGAATACACCGTCGCCGGGCCCTTCTTGAGAGTGCCCACGTATTCGTACCATTCCTTACGAAGCGGGTTGGGCTGCGGCATGTCGGACGAGGAGAGGCGGACCTCGTCGTACCGGTCGCCCCAGTAGCCCCGCAGGTCGATCGCCGCCAGCCGCTGGAACACGACGCGCGACGGGCCGTCGTCGGTCTCCAGGTCGAACAGTTCGCGGTCGGGCGCCGTGCTCCGTGACATCGCGACCGTGCAGTTGCCAGTCACCTTGACGAGGCTGCTCGTGACGTTGAGGCCGTCCTCGACAGGGTTCACCACGGTCAGCGAGGCCAGGCTGATGCTCGAGTTGGTGACGCAGAAGCCGTCGTCCCCCGCGTTCGTACTCGAGACGTGGCGGACCCGCCATTCGTTCGGCCCCACGCCGATCACGGTGATGCCATTGATGTCGTCAGTGTTGTCGTCGTCACCGCCCCGCGGGTCGGGGCGGCCGAGGTAGGAGCAATCGATCCGGGTGGCGACGAAGGAGGAGTTGCGGACCCCGACACCGGACCGGCTGCTGATGTTGTCCATCGAGCCACTGTGGAAGGCACCGCAGAAGAAGACGCCGCCGTTCAGGGCGGTCGTGGTCGGCCTGTCGGTGGCGTCAGAGGCGGTGAAGGAGACGGTCCCCGCCCGGAGCCGCGAGCCCGAGTCGAAGACGAGCGCCGCGGCCGTGAGGTTCCGCCCCGCGACGTAGCCGTTGCGGATCAGCACCTGGACGCCGTCCTCGATCGTGAGCGCGGTGCCCGCGGTGACGTGCACCTCCGTCGTGATCACGTACGTGGTGCCGGCCCGGAAGACGGTGTTTTGCGTGATGTCGGCCGAGACGTGGGCGATGGCCGCCTGAAACTCCAGCGGAATGCCCCGACTGCCCGAGGTGGGGAGGCTCGTCACTGCGGACGTTCCGCCGGTGGTGCGGATCATCGCCCCGGGCGGCATCAGCAGCGACGTACCGATGTTGATCACCGTGCCCTCGTTCACGTCGCCGGGCAGGGGATAGGAAAACGTCAGCTGCCAGACGTTGGTCCGCGGGGCATCCACGGGGAGCGTCGCCAGCCGGCGCACGCCGCCGACGAAGATCGGCAGCTGCGGCGACCGCCGCGACACGGTGACCGGCGCGGAATAGTCGACCGTGACGAGGATCGCGTTGCTGAATGGCCGGTCGATGCCGGCCGACCGGGCCGTCATGGCCAGCACGGCTGCCGGACCGCTTGCGGGAGACGAGAACGAGGTGATGGCGGCCTTCACCGCAGCGTCCGGTACCGCGCCGACGCGGAACACGAAGGTCACCGGCTGCGAGGGGCGGACGGTCTCGACGCCGCCGATCGAGAGCAGCCCCGTGAAGGCGTACAGCCCGGGGGCGGCGCCCGGCTTCGCGAACCGGTCGGCCGCGCCACCGGTGCCGATCGTGACGGCGATCCGCCGTTCCAGCGGCTGGCCGTCGGAAGCCGCAAGCGAAAGGGTGCGGCGGATCTGGCCGACCTGCGGTGGCACGGCGCGGTCGGTCAACTGGCCCACGCGGAGATCGAACCCGGGCACCGGCACGCCCCCGAGCTGCAGGTTCACCTCGAGGCCGCGGGGAACGGGGCGGAACGCGGGCACGCCGCCCCGGCCGTTCCACGTGGTCAGGCCGGTCAGCACCTCGAGCTGCACCGTCGCGCCGAGCGGCACGTTCGCCACCGAGATCGGCAGTTCCGTGCGGAACTCGCGGCCCACCGGGGCGAGGTCGCGGGCCACGGCCCTGGCATCCGTCGTCACCACGTGGGTGTCGCCGAACAGCGTGTCTTGATAGGGGACGACGGTCGCCAGCAGGGCGGACGCGGGGCTCGTCGCCGCCGACGCGGTCCAGATGCTCGCGGCCGGCTGGGCGGTCGTCGTCCAGGCGGCTGTCGCAAAGGCCGCCACGTCGCCGGCGAGCGGCAGGCGGCGTTCCAGGGCTTCGAATCCCACTCGCGCAACGCAGCGCACGGGTCGGTGGCGGATGTGCGGTCTCGTCATCGTCACTTCTTCTTCTTGATCTGCTGTACCGTGCTCGGGGCGACTCCTCCGGGCGTGAGGAACAGCCGGGCACCTCCGCTCACCGCTCCGTTCCTCGACGCGTTCACCGCGCGGCCCGCCACTACCGCGTTCGGCCTGCCGGCCCAGGTGGAGAAGGCGAAGTCGTAAGTTCCCTTCTGCTGCTTCGTCCGCGGGGTGGCCCCGATCGAAACCGTGCCGATCGAGGTTGCGCGGGCGGATCGGGAGCCGATCGAAACGCTCCTGGGGAGACCGGGCAGCGAGCCGACGCTGAAGTTTCCGGCCTGCAGCAGATTGGGAAGTCCACCGACGAGCTCGAGTGATCCGGCGACCGACAGATTTCCCAGCGTGGCCAGCGCCGCCGTTGAGAGCTTGGCGTTGCCGCCGACGGTCACGTTGCCGAGTGACCGCGTCGACGAGCCCTGCAGGACGAGGCTGCCATCGACGGCGACGTCGCCGAGCGTCGTGACCTGGGCGATGAGCGTCAGATTCGCCGTCGCCGAACCAGGAGAGGCAACGGTGATGGGACCCAGCGAGACGGCGTTCGCCGTGAGGCTGACGGAGGCGCCGCCGGGGGCGTCAAGGTACGTGAAGCCGCCGAGGCTGCCGCCGGGGGCGTCGAGCGTGAGATCGATCGTCGAGCCGCCCGTCACCGTCACGAGCCCGATGCCCGGCGCGGGCAACAGGCGGGCCGGTGCCGACCGCACGGCGACGGGGGTTGCCGCGCGGACCACGACCGGCTGACCGGCCACGATGAACACCGCTCCCAGCGTCGGGCCCACGATCGTGATCGATCCAATGCCGGTCGCGGCGGTCCAGGTTGAGGTGAGGATTGCGTAGCCGCCGGTCGGCGGAGTCGGCAGGGCGGACTGGGCGTTGACCACCGTCACGTTGCCGATCGAGCCCGTCCTGGCGGAGAAGTTGCTCAGCGCGACCGCATTGACCCCGCGGACGGCGTCCTGCTCCAGGCGGACACTGATGTTTCCGATGCTCGAGCCGACGAAGGTCGAGCCGGTGACGCCGCTGGCGTTGCGGCCCGGCACCCGCACGGTGATGGACGCGATAGGGCCCGGTTGGAGGTCGCCGACGGTGGCGAACCAGTCGAAGTCGGCGTTGAAGATCGACGCGGTGATTCCGGCGCCGACCGAGTCCACGGTGATGTCGCCGATGCCCGCCGCCGAGATGAACGACGACGTGTTGATGCCGGCGGGCACGAGGGTGAAGTTCAGCGCGCGGCCGGTGTTGACCGTGATGGCGCCAATCGTCGACGTGTAGCGGTTTTGATCCAGGTCGGGCACGTCCGCCAGGAACGTGCTGAACGTGATGCCGCTGGCCCCGTTCGTGGTCACGTTCAGGTCGCCGATCGCGCCGGCCGTGCCGGCCAGGAACGACGAATTCTCGATCCCAGTACCCAAGCCGGCCAGGGACTGGCTCCGGTTGCGGACCAGGACGTCGCCGATCGTGCCGGTGTTGTCGAAGTTGCCGCGGCCGTCGTACACGGCCGTTTTCGCGGTGAAGGTGGAGCCGAAGATCGCGTTGCCCCCCTCGACCGTCTGGACGGCGACGTAGAGGTCGCCGATGTTCGCGGCCTCGAAGGTGCTCCCGACGATGCCGCTGGAATCGATCAGGTGCCGGCCGGCGGCCACGACCGAGATGCCGGCGATGGTGCCCGCCGCGAGCCATGGCCGCGGGGAGCCGACGGGCTGGGGCGTGTAATCGCCATCGGAGTCGGCCGTGAAGAACGAGTCCACGATGCCGCCGGCTCCCTTGCTCGTGACGGTGATCTGGCCGATGTTGCCGATGGCTGTGAACGTCGTGCCGACGATGCCGTTCGAGAGCTTGGTGGTGCCCCCCGCGATGGCGGTGATGGGGCCGAAGTTGCCCTGCGGATCGAAGGCCTCGACATCGGGAGGCGGGTTCGCCGGCGGGAGCGCGACGATCTTGCCCGGGGCGGTAAAGATCGCGTTCTCGATCGCGGTGCCCCCCTTCGTTGCCTGGGCGGTGATCCCGACGAAGTTGCCGCGGCTCTGGAACTCGCCGCCGAAGATCGCGGAGTTGTTGAAGGCTTTCACGGTCATCTGGCCGATGTCGCCGGAGGCCGTGATCTTGCCGTCCTGGATGCCGTAGCCGTTCAGCGACCGCACGTCGACCGAGATCGAGTCGATTCCGCCGTTGAACGTGCGGATCTCGCCCGCCACCATGCCGTTCCCGTCGGGGCCGCCATGCACCGTCACGGCGATCGGCCCGATCGACCCCGCGTGCACCTTCGTGTCGTTGAAGGCGTCCTGGCCGTTGGCGTTGGCCGAGAGCGTGATGCCGGCGATCCGGCCGGTGCCCGCGTTCTCCTCGTCGAGGTCGGTGGCCTGGAACCGGCTTCCAAAGACGCCGTAACCACTCTTGGCGCCGCCGAACGCCTTGATCTGGCCGATATGGCCGTAGTTGGCGTCGTAGGAGCCGCGGAGGATGCCTGTGCCGTCGGTCACGGAGATGCCCGTGATCGAGGCGATGCTGTTCATCGCCACGACCGTGACGTCGACGAGTCCATCGAGCCAGCCGTCGCCGGTGACCGCACCGATCGAGCCGTCGCGATGCTCGGTCGTGATCAGAGTGTTGTCGATGCCGGCGGCGCCGGCCCCCCGGCCATAGACGTCGCCGATGCCCCCCGCGCCCCGGGAGACGAAGTTGGAGTCGACGATCCCGGCGTTGATGATCTCGCCATACTCGCCGTACGAAATGCCGGTCACGCCCGCGATCCGACCCCCTGCCTCGAGCTTCACCCGCTCGAGGCCGTAGCCGACGTGGGTGCGGCCGTCGATCTGGCCGATGTTGCCCGCCGCGACGATGCTCACGTTTTGGAGGCCGAAGTTGCCGATGCTGCCGAAGGCGGTGACGGTGCCCACGTCGCGGGCGGCCACGATCGAGACGTCTTGCATGCCGCCGTCGACGATCGTGATGGCCCCGACGTCACGGGCCCGAATGTTGCTCAACTCGATCCCGCCCACGCGGATGTCGATGGGCCCGAGGTCGCGGCCGGCCACGACCGACGTGCCAAGCATGCCGGCGTAGAGCGAGAGCGGGCCGATGTCGGTGCCCGCCTGGATCGACACGGCCTCCAGAAAGCCGGCCCGCGATGTGATCGCGCCGATGCTGCCCGCGCGGGCGAGCAGGCCGGCGAGCACGTTCCCGGCTGCCGTGATCGTGCCGATCGAACCCTCGGCATGGAAGAGCCCCTCGATGCCGCCGGCGATGCTCTCGATGTTCCCGATGCTGCTGCCGGCCGAGATGGCCAGTTCGTTCTCCGCCAGGCCCGTGATCTGGTCGAAGACGAGAACGTTGCCGACGTTGCCGGCTGCGCGGATGTAGCCCTGGAAGCCACCGACGGCCGCGTACACACCACCCACGTTACCGGCGAAGCTCACCGCCGAGCCGAGGAAGCCGAGCGACGCGCGGACGTCACCGATGTCGTTTTTCGCCCGCAGGTGTCCGGCGAACTCGCCCTGGCTCGCCTGGATGTCGCCGATCGAGCCGGCGTCGGCCTCGGCCAGGAACGTGGCGGCGAAGGAGTCGGCACTCACATTGCCGATGTCTCCGAGGTTGGTCTGCAGGCCGAACAGGGCGGGGCCGTCGACGAAGATGTCGGGAAAGTTTCCGTTGCCGTCCTGCGTGGCCGGGTTGCCCGAGAGGCTGATCGAACCCGCGTAGGTGCCGGGGATGTAGAGCGGGTCGACGAGCCGGTCGGTGCGGAAGGTCTCCTTGACGTTGCCGGAGATGCCCAGGGCGTTGATCTGCCCGGTGATCTTCGAGGCGTCGCTCATCGGGAAGCCGAGGTGCAGGTGGCCGGCCGAGTTGATGAAGCCGCTGAACGCGCTCGGCAGGTTGACGGCCAGTTCCTCGGCGGCGTTTCGGGTCGTGATCTCGCCCGAGATCGCGGCCACCCGGATCGAGCCGATGCTGTCGGCGTGGACGCTCGCCCGCAGGTTGCTCCGCAGGCCGACAATGCTGCCGATTTTACCCGCCACCTCGATGACGCTGCGGAAGTCGTTGGTGGTCGTCAGGTCGTGCGGGTTGTTGGTCTTCGCGCTGATGGCGCCGTCGATGACGATGCTATTCACGCTCGCCGCGACGATGCCGCCGAGATGGATCAGCCCCGTCACGGGGTTGTACATCGTCGAGTCGGTGGCCTGCTGGTTGTTCTGCGTGTTGATGCGATCGACGTAGGGCGCCTGGCCGGGGTCGAGCGTGATGTTGCCGATCGCGACGCCTGCGAGCTTGGTCGAGTTCACGATGGCGGCCGAGAGCTGAATGCCGCCGAGGCCGGTCATCGCCGTGTCGATTTTGGCTTTGGTGATCTCGAAAACGTTCGTGTAGCCAGCCGAATACATCGTGGCGAAGCCGGTGCCCGGCTGCGTCGTCAGGGCATTCGGCGTCACGACGATCCTGAGGCCGTTGTCCAAAGTCAGGCCCGTGAGGTCGATCGAGGTGGCGTCGGCGTTGTCGGTCGCCTTGCCGGCGAGTTCGACCGTGAACCCGGCTCCCTGCGACACGGGGCCCGTCACCGAGATGGCGACCGAGTCGCCATCCGCATCGGTGTAATTGGCGGATGTCACCACCTGGCCCGGCAGGATGGCCATCATGCGGCGGTCTTCGAGACGATCGACAGCGAGGGCGGGGCGACGATTGCGACGTCGGTTGCTGACGGGAACACCGGGGACGCGGCGGGTCGGAAACAGTGACATCGTGATCGTGGGTCCTGAGAGGTCAGGCCGGCACCCCGACGCCGGCGCGAGAAAAGCGTTTCGAAAAAAGCTAAACCAGGATTTTGCGATGTCAAGAAATCGGTCACTTTGGAAAAACCGCCGCCAATGGCCGCGTGTTCGCGCAAAAGGAGTTGGAAAGACCGCATGTTCGCCGGACTCCGCGAAAATGCCGAAAGAGTGACAAACCAGTCCTCAAGAGGGGTGCGGCGAGGGGGCGTTTTGGCAGACGGTCCTTGCCGAAGTCCGTTCGGGCGACTTATCGTTGGGTGAGCGTTCCAGCCGCCTCTTTACGGACTCCAACTTGGTCCACGGACATGAACCGAATTGCAATCTTGGTGCAGCTAATCACTCTCGCGGCGGGCGTCGCGATATCGGGAGAATGCCGTGGCGATCCGGTCGCCGCGCCGCCGCCGGTGAGTGTCGTGGTGCTTGTGGCGGGGAATGTCTGGGATGGTCTTGCTGACGCGGCGCTTGGACCGATGGAGATTCTGGTTCGGGACGGTCGGATTGCGGCGATGGGACGGACGGTCGAGCGGCCCGCCGGTTGCAGGGTCGTCGATCTCTCCAAGCACACGGTGACTCCCGGATTCATCGACTGCCACGTCCACGTCACGATGCGGCCGGAGGATGAGGGGGCGATCTGGGCGCTGGCTCCCGCCGACAAGGCCGTGTTGGGCGTGCAGGCCCTGCGGGTTCTGCTCGACCGCGGATTCACGACCGTTCGCGACCTCTGCGACATGGATTTCGGCGGCTACACCACGGTTTCGCTCCAGCGGGCCGTGGAGAAGGGTTTGGTCGCCGGTCCTCGCATGATCGTCGCGGCGCACCTCGTGTCCACGAGCGGAGGGCACGGCGATGCGAGGCCCCTCGTGGCGGCACAAACTCCTGTCGCCCAGAATAACCTCGCCGATGGCGTCGATGAGATTCGCCGGGTCGTCCGCACCGAGGTGAGCCGGGGCTCGCAATGGATCAAGTTTGGGGCCACCGGAGGATTTGCCAGCCCGGCGGATGATCCCGCGCAAGTGCCATACAGTCAGGCAGAGATCGACGCGCTGGTCTCGACGGCTCGCGATCTCGGCATACCCTGCACGCCCCATGCCTACGGCGACGAGGGAATTCGCCGTTCGGTGATGGCGGGGGTCCGGAGTGTCGAGCACGGCAGCTTGGCTTCGCTCGACACGTTGAAGCTCTTGGAGGCTCGAGGGGTATTCCTGGTGCCCACGCAGATCGCCGTCGTGCGTTTTGCAAGGCTCATCGACGACGATGCGTTTTGGACGGCGGTCAATGAACCGGCGCATGTCCGGGCGAAGTATCGAAAGCATGCCACGGCGATCCTCGAGAGCGCTCGCAACCTGTCCAATTGTGGCGTGAAAGTGGCCCTCGGAAGCGACTTCGGTACGTTTCCGCTGGCGCAGAACAATGCCACCGAGTTCGCCGAACTGGTGAACAACGGGCTTTCGATCCCCCGCGCCTTGCGTGCCGGAACAAGCGTGGCCGCCGAATTGCTGATGCAAGACGACATCGGCATTCTGGCGGTCGGCAAGGCAGCCGACATCATCGCCATGCCGGGCGACCCGTTCGATGACATCACCGTCACGGAGCGGGTCGAATTCGTGATGAAGGGGGGCGTCATCACCAAGGACTTTCGGTGAACCCATTTGCCGCCAGCGCTCTCTGGAACCCTGGCACAAAAACGGGGAAGGGGGCAGGGGCAGGTCTCGCCTCACCCCTCTCGTGACAAGAAACCGAGCAGTTCTTGCATTGGCTCTTTCGGCACGGCGACCCCGCCACTGAATGGCCGATCGAAGCCGATGATGATTGTCAGGATGCAGGTGATCGCAAGAGTGCTCAACGTCACGCTCAGAGCTGAAGTGGCGAACGTCACGCTCGTCGCGAAGGCAATGCCGCGCTGTGGCGCATGAACGACCCCCCGGTGGCCGGCAAGCCGGCCACGGATACGAACGGATCGGGGAGCGGGTCTCGATCTTCCGGAACAGCCGCGTCTGGTACGCGAACTGGCAGGAAGGGCCGAAGCAACAGCGAAAAAGTCTCCGCACTCGCAACCACGATGTCGCGAGGCAGAAGGCGCGTGTGCTGGAGAGCGAGTTCTCCGGTGCGGTACCGAGGCAGGCGGGCACGTTCGACGTCGCCCAGGGCCGTTGCCCTGAAGATCTACGTCCACATCGCCGACGAGCAGGACCAGGTGGCCATGCGGCAGTTGACCGAGCGCCGCCAGGCCGCCGGTAGACCTGCCAAACCCGCCCGGGGGCGGCAGGGCATCAGCAAAGTTTCAGCAAAGTCACGGAGGTAAACGATGAAGGATAGCCCGGTCAATGGCACCTCCGCACTGGTCTTCCGGCTGATGAGCGACTCGTGGGCCTCGGGATGAGCGGCCGACACCCCATCGAAAGCTCGTCACCCGTCAAACGTATGCGAACGTGCTGTTGGCCGTCCTATCCTTTTTGCAAACCGTCGTCGATGCACAGTCGCTCCTTACGCATACGGGATCTGCATCCCTAGATAATCTGAAAAACCTGGCATATATGGTGAGTAGCCGTGCGGTATCGGCTGCTCTGTCTCAACCAGGAATATGCCCATGCATGACACGCTTTCGGGGCGAGCCGAGGAAATCGGCCGGCAGCGCATGAGTCGCAGTAGTCGCCGGTGGCATGCTCGCCCGCCACATGTCCGCCGACCGCATGCCCACCAGTCGCGGCATCACTTGGCTTGTCGACATTCCTGATGGCGAGTGCCGTTGCCCCACGCACACGTGACTCCGATCCACACGATGCGCCCACTTGGCCGTAGATGCCGCCAGCACGGCAATCGCCATTCAGTCGCGCTTTGGTGCTGAGCTTCCCGGCGGCACAAGGAATGCCCGAAATGTCGACAGCTCCCGGGCAATCCCTTGGGCCTCCGTGTCGTAGTCGCTGCCGTCGCCGCCGTGGAGCTTGCCGTCGATACGTGAATAGGCCTCAAACAGAAGGCCGGAGCTCTTTTTGACGGCAGCGACATCGACACCCGATCCGTGCGCCTTGGCCAGCTCGGGCAGCTGCTCGAGAAGATGGCCGATGGCATGAATCGGCTCGTCGGCGGCGGCGGTGTCTTGTTCCGCGAACGCCTTCCGGATCGTGTCATCGAGCCGCACCACCTCGGCGACGGCGCCGGGGAAATCGACGGAGGGCTTGCCTGGGGCGTGGCTCTGTTCGTGATCGTGATCATCGTGGGGCCGGGCATGCTCATCGTGCCCATGGCCGGCATGGATTGACTTGTCTGCGACTCCCGCGCGCTGAGTGCAGCCGGTTGCAGCCAGAAAAACCGCCACCGCAACGGCGGCGATACGAACACCATCCGGGACCGGATTCGTTGCGGACGTCAGCGGCATGATCGTTCCTTTCGAGGAGAGGAGGTTGAGACACGTACGGGCGACTTCACAGCAGGATCGGACTAACCCCTGTCTTCACCCGCGGCCGTGAGCCAGTCGGCCCGGTCAATGGCGACCGAGAGCCGCCGGCTGCCGTGCGCAATCGCGGGTGAACGATGCAGGATCGCGTCGCGATGTGTCGCATGGCGATGCCCCTTGAGAAACACGAGCGATCCGGGCGCCGCACGGTGAACCACGTCAGGGCGGCATGTCTCGATGTATTCCGTACCAGGCCCGACGTACGTGGTCACAAGCCGCACGAGCACGTTGTCGCTATGGAACTTCGGGCAAGCCGGAACGTCGGCCAGATCGAACCGCACTTCGACCCGCGGCCAGTCGAAGCCGGCCAGCATGCCGCAGATGAGCCCGAGGATGTCATCAGCCAGCCGGGCCCGCGGACCACGGGGGGCTTTCAACTCCAAGTGGTCGAGGCCACGGTCGATCTTGTTCTTCGCCCCACGGGCGGTCGTGTGAAACCTCACCTCTCCGACACGACCTCGGGCAACGATCTCCGCACACTCGACAGGCACTGGCCGGCGGATCAGCACAATGTCGGTGTCGGCAGCGTGAATGCCGGCGATCTGCTCGTCGTTCCATCCCGCGGGCCGCCGCATCCGCTGCGCCATCTTCATGTGCTTGCCCTTCCCGGTTCCTTAGTCGCGCATCAGGCCACTCGATAGATCGACAGGGTTCCAGAACGGTCTCCGACGGCCAGCATGCCGCCGCCGGTCGTCCAAGCGAGCGCCGTCACCTCGGCCTCAAGCTGGATCGAGTGTTCCGCTTCGATCTCAGGAGGTAAGTCGGCGACTCGCGACGCCCGAGGTCGCCGCAGCGTTGGCATGAACAGGCACACCTGCCCGTCGGCGCCGCCGCTGGCGAGCACTCCGCCCTGCGGCTGCCAGGCGACCGCCGTCACGAACCCGAAGTGCCCCTCCAGCACCGTCGGCGTCCGCCCCTTCGGACCCGCCCCCGCGGCATCCCAAAGGATCACGCCCGAGCCGGCCGCGGTGGCGAGCCAGCGGCCGTCGTCACTCCATGAGAGCGCGAGCACCTTTGCCGGAAAGCCCCACATTTGCAGCGTTTCACCCGTTTGGACGACCACGAAGAGAATCGTGGAATCCTGATTACCGCACGCGAGATACTTGCCCTGCGGCTGCCAGCCGAGCATGAGCGACGAGCCCTTGAGCGCCACATGGTCGGTCGGCCCAGCAGCGGTGGCCGTCAGATACGCAACACCCCCGTACGCTGCTGTCGCGATTCGGCTACCGTCGGGTTGCCAGGCGATGTCGGCCACGGTGCTCGCATGCTCGTCCGATATACCGACAGGCTCGCCGACGGACGTCCACACGCCCACTCGGCGGCCCACGGTGGCGGCGAACCGACCGCCATCCGGCCGCCATGCGATCCGCTCCGCCCAGTTCGTGCCGGTCTCGAAGTTCGCAGCCAGGCCGCCGTCGGCTGCCCGCCAGAGTTGCACCCTGCCATCCTGTCCGCCCGAGGCGACGACCGCGCCGCCCGGCTGGACCGCGAGCGCGAGTCCACCGCCGGAGTGCTCGCCGATCCGTCGGCCGTTCGCCGTCGCCCCATCGGCCAGCCACACGCCACCAGCGGCCGTGATCGCGGCCAGGCGGCTGCCCTGCAGAAAATGCACGGCGACCACCGCTTCGTCGAGACGCAGTGTCGAAACCTTCTGCAGCGAGAGGCCGCCGCGGAGCCGTCGCTTCACGCCAGACATGCCCGAAACCCTTCTGTCAGCGCCGCCCGATCGAGATTCCGGCCGATGAAAATCATGCGATTCACCCGCGGCGTGTCCGCCCACGGCCTGTCGGGCCGATGGTCGAGTAGCATGTGCACACCCTGGAACACGTAGCGTCGCGGCTCGCCGCGGATCGCGAGCACGCCCTTCATCCGATAGAGATCGACCCCCTTCGTCGCCAGAAGGTCCCGCAGCCAGGCATTGAGTTTCTCGCCGTCCACGTCGCCGGCGACCTCGATCCCCACGCTCGTCACCTCCTCGTCGTGCTCGTGGTCGGGCTTATAGGCATGCTCCGCGAGCGGCTGGAGCGGGCGGCCGTTGACCGTGAGCCGCATGGAAAACTCATCGGGGTGATGCTCCGTGAACACTGCCACGCGGCCTCCGGCGGGCGCATTGATGGCGAACCGCATCGGCCCACGGTCGAGGGCGAGCTGCCAGTGGGAGTCGCCAGGCTCGACCGCACCGCCTTCCCGCACCGGTCGCTCGTCAGCGGAGAAGACGAGCACGGCCCGTTCCGTCGCATCGGCCAAAGACGATTGCGGCTCGCGGTCGGGCGTCACGGCCACGGGCAGGATTGCCACCGCAATGGCCGGGTCGGGGCCTGCGTCGAGCTCGATCACGGCACCGCCCGCGGGCAGGTCGAACACCCCGCCCCACTCGAAGGGATACTCCGGCTCCATGAAAGCTGGATCGACCTCGAGCGCCCGGTCGAGGTTGAAGCCGCCGATGTCGAGCACGTGGGTGAGATCGAGGGCCGCGTCGCGGGTGCGATGGATCTTCGCGGCCGCATTCATCCGCTTGATCTTGGCCTCGATGGCATCGAGCTGGGACGGCTCCACGAGATCGACCTTGTTGATCAAAATCACATCGGCGAAAGCGATCTGCTGCGATGTCTCCTCGCTGTGGTCGAGCTGCTCGATCACATGCCGGGCGTCCACCAGCGTGACGATGCCATCAAGTCGCAGGGTTTCCTGTATCTGGTCGTCCACGAAGAACGTCTGTGCGACGGGACCGGGGTCGGCAAGACCGGTCGTCTCGATGAGGATTGCGTCGAACCGATCCCGCCGCTTCATGAGCGTGCCCAGAATGCGGATCAGGTCGCCACGGACGGTGCAGCAGATGCAGCCGTTGTTCATCTCGAAGATCTCTTCCTCCGCGCCGATGACCAATTCGTGGTCCACGCCCACCTCGCCGAACTCGTTCTCGATCACGGCGATCCGCCGGCCGTGCTGCTCGGTGAGAATGCGGTTCAGAAGCGTGGTCTTGCCGGCCCCAAGAAACCCGGTGAGCACGGTCACTGGGACCCGCGCGGTCGCGGCGGCAGGCGGGGCGGAGGTATTCGTCGCGGAGGATTCAGCGGTGCTCATGATGGTCCTCAAAAGGAAGGTGACAGGGCGAAGACGGGGAGACGGCGGATCCTGTCGGCGGCTTTTGGGGCACGCCACAGCAGCCGTCGCGGTGGCCATGCGGCTCCGGGGTGGCGATCGGCGGCCGGGCCAGCACCGCGGCGACGTCGGCGGCCGTCAGTTCGGCCGCGGGACAAGGGATCTTCCAGTTTTTTGAACCTCTCGCGTCAAGTAAAGCGATCACGGTCTCGATCGGCGGGCAGCCGGGCTCATGGCACGCAAGCTCCGTGACGAGGACGGTGATCGGCTCATCAAGGCCGAGTTGCTCCTCGACCCAGCGTCTCACCTGCCCGGTGGCGGCCGCACCGGACCGCTGCTGACGTCCTGCATTGAGCATCAGGCGACCTCCGTGAACCGCTTGAAGCGGCACGCATCGATCACCGCAGGAAGCGGCAGGAGCGCCTCTGCAGCATGGCATGCGCGGGCCCAGGCGATAACTGCCTCGAAGACAGCGTCGTCGTCAATGCCGCCGAACCATTCGGTGCCGGCCGCTGTCATCAGGAGGATCACGTTGGCCATGTCGCAAGGGCCGAGGCAGCCGGAGATCGTCAATTGCACGGTGCGATTGAGCTTCTCCTCCTTCCACACCGCCTTGAGCCGCTCGACCGGCACTGCCGGGAACCCTCGGTCGGTGCGGCCGCAGCAACAACCGACGCAGCAGGCGACCTGAGCGATGGCCGCGCGTTTCGTGGAGGGCAAGCCCAGGCAGGGCCGCTCGATCGCCTGCTGGCACGCGCTCGCCATGGCTGTACTCCTGTGGGGACTTGGTCAGGCGGCCACGATTTCGCGCCGCTGGCCCAGCCATGCCCTGGCGTCACGGATCGCGGCCCGGATGCCGTACACGACCAGCCCGATGGCGACGACCGAGAACGCGGCGAGCACGGCATGCT
>CAMCCR010000068.1 GCA_945873085.1 Candidatus Kuenenia stuttgartensis
TGCCGCTGGTGCTCGATCGTATCCCCGAGGCTCGCTGTGACGCGGCGGCGCGGGCCGCCCTCGAGACGGTCGGGATGGGGCACCGAGCCGACCACCGTCCCGATGCCCTCTCCGGCGGTGAGCAGCAGCGCGGGGCGATCGCCCGGGCACTGGTTACCTCGCCGGCGATCGTTTTGGCAGACGAGCCGACCGGGGCCCTCGATTCCGAAAACTCGCGCCGCGTTGTTGAATTGCTCCGATCGATCGTCGCCGACCATGGCCAGACGGTCGTGCTCGTGACCCACGATCCGGGGATCGCCGCCATAGCGGGCCGCTGCATCCGCATGGCCGACGGTCGGATCATCTCCGATACCCTCCAGCCCGGTAGCCCGGTCGGCGGCGGTCGACCGCCGGTTCCCCGCCAGGCCCCGCGATCGAACGGTGGCGGTGGCGGCAGACGGGCCGGAAGGAAGCGTCGATGAGTCTCGGCGTGTTTGAGTTGCGCCGACTCCTCGTCCGGCAGTGGACGAGTCGGCCCGGCAGGGCGCTAGCGACGATCGCCAGTGTCGCGGTGGCGGTCGGAGCCGTGGTCGCGACCTGGGTCGCGGCCGATGCCTCGCGCGCCGGCTATAAGAAGCTCACTTCGTCGATCGAGGGGGTGCCGGCGGTCGACATCCTCTCCCGCGAGGGGGGCCGGTTCGAGGCGGCCGACATGCCGTCGCTGGCGAACATCCCCGGCGTCCGCGCCGTCGTGCCGCTCTTCTACCGGCCGACCCTGCTGCGAGTGGGGGAGAAGCGTGTCCGCGAGATCGCCGTCGGCGTCGACGCGGAGAGACTCGCCTCGCTTGGCCTCTTGGAGCTAGCCGAGGGACGCCCCTGCGCCTCCGACAACGAGGTCGTGCTCGATGACAAGCTGGCCGCGAGCCTGGGAAAATCGGTCGACGACGAGATCCTGTTCTTCGCCCGGCGCGGCATCCGGCGGATGACCGTCGTCGGTCTCGCCGTGTCGGCCTCGATGCGGTGGTTTGGCGAGGGGGCGGGGGTGATTGTGAACATCGCGGCCCTCGAGTCGATGTCGGGGGCCGCGGGGCTCGTCGACCGCGTCCGCGTGGCCCTCGATGACGGGGCCGACCGGGCCGCGTTCGTGGCGGCCGCCGGCCGCACCCTCCCAGACTCGCTTCTCGCCGAGGTGCCGGCGGGGCGGGCCGGCATGGCCGAGGACGTCATGCACTCGGCCGATCTTGGCCTCGACTTCGTCACCGGCCTGACCGTGGCGATGAGTTGGTTCATCGTCGGCAACGCCATGCTCATGAATGTCACGGAGCGCCGCCGGTCGTTGTCGCTGGTGCGCCTGCTCGGGGCCAGCGGCCGGCAGATCCGCCGCATGATCACGCTGGAGTCGGCGCTGCTCGGCGCGGTCGGCGCCGCGATCGGTGTGGCGGCGGGCCTTGCCGCCGCCCGGCCGATCGCGGCCGGGATCTCCCGCTCCCTCCAGGCCCCCTTCACCGGGCTGGTCGTCCATCCGGCGATCGTCCCGTTGGCAGCGCTGATGGGAATTGTGGTGGCGGTGGCGGCGGCGTGGTGGCCGGCACGGCAGGCGGCCGCCGTCGATCCCCTCGAAGGACTCGCCAACGCTCCGCCCCCCCCTTCTCCCGGCATTCCCTGGCGGTTCGTCGGTGCGGCGCTCGTGCTGTGGGCGTTTGCCACGGCGATGCTCGTTCTGGTGATCCTCGAGAAGCTCCCGCCGCGGGCTGCGGTCCCTGCGGGGATCGCGATGCTGTTGTCGTTTGTGGCGATGACGCCGGTGATCCTGCCGCCGATCGCGCGGGCCTGTGCCGCGCTCGTGCCCCGCCGCTTCCGCATCGAGCGCGAACTCGCCCTCGAGCAGATCCTCCGCCAACCGGTACGCACCGCGCTGACCACCGGCGTCCTCGTCGTGGCGGTGAGCAACGGCATCGGCCTGGGACACGCGATCCAAGACAACGTCGAAGACATCCTCGGCTGGTATGCCCGATTGATGCGCGCCGATTGGGTGATGACGCAAGCCGGCATGATGAGCGCGGTGGCGGGGGGCGGGGGAGACGGCGCCCGCTCCGCCGAAGAGGATGTTCGTGCGATCGGCGGGATCGAACGGATCGACGTCATCGGCATCGCCGCCGGCCGCGTCGCCGGGGGGGCATGCGTGATCGTCGCCCGGGACGTGCCGGATGACGCACCGCTCCCGCTCGATCCTGTCGGAGCGGACGAAGCGACGGTGCGGGCGGCCCTGGCCCGCGGCGATGCGGTCGCCGGCACGGTGCTTGCCCGCCGGCTCGGGCTCGTCGCCGGCGACGAACTCGCCGTCGAGGTCTTCGGTCGGAAGACGAAGGTCAAGGTGGCGGCGCTCGTCGTCGACTACACCTCCGGCGGGGCATCGCTGATCCTCCGTCGTGACGCGGCCAAGCGGCTGTTCGGGCTGGAGTCAGCCGACGTGATCCTCGTCACGGCAAAGCCGGGGGAGGCCACGGGATTGCGCGGGCCACTCCAGGCGATCGCCGACGAACGCGGGATGCTCCTCCGCAGCTTCAGCGACGTGAAGCGCTTCGTCGACGGGATCGTCAACGGCGTCGTCGGCTCGCTGTGGGCGATCCTCGGGCTCGGGTTCCTCGTCGGGAGCCTCGGCGTCGCCAATACCGTGACGATGAACGTGCTCGAGAAACGGCGGACGCTCGGGCTCCTCCGTGCCGTCGGCATGACCAGCCGGCAGGTGACCGGCGTGGTTGTCCTCGAGAGCGTGTTGCTCGGGCTCTCAGGTGCCGTGATCGGTGTCATCGCCGGCCTCACCACCGCGCTGTTCATTCAGATCGCCAGCCAGCCGCTCCTCGGCCATCCGATTCGGGCGACGCTCCGGCCGACGGTCATCGTCGCCAACGTCGCTGCCGCCGTCGTCGTTACGGCATTGGCCGCTTGGATCCCCGCCCGGCGCGCGGCGCGGCTCGATCTCCTCGAGGCGGTGTCGAGCGAGTGATGCCCGCTGCTCACGCCGCCTCGAGGCCGCGGAGCGTGCCGGTGGAGCTGGCAAAGGCATCGGTCTCGATTCCCAGTCGCTGCAGCATGCTGACATAGAGATTCGCCAGCGGCGGGGCGTCGGGCTCGGCGAAGACGAGATGCCCGGCGTGACGGAAGCCGCCTCCGGCCACGAGCACCGGGAGGTGGGAATTGGAGTGGGCGTTGGCATTCCCCATGCACGACCCGTGGAGCACCATCGTCCGATCAAGGAGGGAGTGGGTCCCCTCGCGGACGCCGTCGAGCGCGGCGAGGAACTCACCGAGGATCGCGAACTGCATCTCCTCCACCCGCCTGAGCTCCGCGATCATCTCCGGACGGTTGCCGTGGTGCGTCAGGGCGTGGGTCTCGTGGACGACCCCCGGGGTCCGCGGCACCCATTGGGCCGGATTTACAAACAGCGTCACCAACCTCGTCGTGTCGCTCTCGAGTGCCAGACGGATCATCTGTCCCATCAAGCGCAGGAGGGTGAACAGTTCCTGCTCGGGGTTCTCCGGGGGGGACGGCGCCTTGGGGCGGGGCCGACGGCGTTTCTCCCACACCTCGGCCCTCTGGAGACGATCCTCGAGTTCGCGGACACTCGTGAAGTACTGGTCGAGCCGTTCGCGGTCACCGGCCGGCAGCGTCTTGTCGAGGCGGCGGGCGCCGGTGGCGACGAAATCGAGGACGCTGCGACCGGTGCGAAGGGCCTCGATCTTCTCGCCGGTTTCCTGCGGGGTTCCCTGGAGGAACATCTGCCGGTAGAGCCGGGCCGGGCTCCGCTCGCCGGGCAGGAGGACACCGTCACGCGTGAACGACAGGCTCGTCGTCCCTTGAGCGGCCACGGTCAGCGGCAGGCTCGGAAGCCTCGTCTCCGTGCCGAGACCCTCGGCAGCGAACTGATCGAGCGAGACGGTATTGCGGAAGCTGCCGCTGGCCGGATGGGGGGCGCCTGTGAGGAAGGCGATGTCGGCCGCATGGCCTCCGTCGACGTCGGGGTGGGAGAGCCCGGAGCAGATGGTGAGCCGGTTGCGGAACGGCTCGAGGGGAGCCAGGTAGGGGGAGGCGGTGTAGTTGTGGCCGATCCCCTCCGGAAAGAAGCATTGCGGCAGCAATCCCATCGTTGTCTCGATGGCCACCAGCCGCAGCGGCGCGCGGGGCTCGGCGGCCTTGGCCCGACGGGGGGCAAGCGCCTCGAGCCAGGGAAGGGCAACTCCGACGCCGCAGGCGCGGAGGAGGGCGCGTCTGGAGACCGTCGTCGGTGTGGAGAGAGGCATGAAGAGGCCCTTCACTGCTCGAGGAACAAGGGGCTCGAGACAACGGCGTGGATCATCGTTCGCACCCCGCCGCCGGCCGCTTCGACGTCGTCGACGAGGCGGTCGAGGGCTTTCCGATCGGTAGCGGAGACGTCAGCACCGGTGGCGTAGACCACCAGCTGTCGGGCCAATGCCAGGCCGAGGGCTCTGCGGTCGGCCACGAGCGCATCGCGGAAATCCTCGAAGGACCCGCAATGGCGGCCGTCGGCGAGCGTGCAGGAGTCGTCGATGGTCGGGCCATCGACGGGCAGGGCTTCGGAGTCATCGGAAAAGACCCGGTAGCGATCCCGCCACCGGCCGACCGCATCGAACCCCTCGAGGGCGAAGCCGGGTGGATCGATGCTAGCGTGGCAACTCGCGCAGGCGGCGTCGGCCGTGTGGCGGGCGAGTTGGTCGCGGATCGAGACCGCGCCGCGGACGTCGGGATCGACCGCGGCGACCCCGGGAGGGGGCGGATCGGGAGGCGCATCGAGCAATTCCCGCAGCACCCAAACGCCCCGCTTCACTGGCGAGGTCACCGTGCCGTTGGCGGTCACCTTGTGGATTGCCCCCTGTCCCAGCAAGCCTCCGCGGTGGCTCCCCGCCGGGAGGGACACACGCCGGATGGCGACGCCCTCCACTCCGACGTCTGCCCCAGGGAAGTAGTGGGCGGCGAGGCGCTGGTTGAGCATCGCGAAGTCGGAGCGGATCAGGGCCGTCACCGGCTCGTCGCGACGCACGAGCTCGGCGACGAAGGCTCGCGTCTCGGCCCTCATGGCATCGAGGAGGGCACGATCGAAATCAGGGTAGAGCGTCGTGTCGGGCGTGGTGGCCTCGAGGTCGCGAAGGTCGAGCCATTCGTCGGTGAAGTGGGCGATGAACCGTTCGGCGCGGGGATCGTCGAGCATCCGCTCGACCTGGGCCCGGAGGACGTCAGGCTGCGAGAGTTGCCGCCGCCGTGCCAGGGTGAAGAGCGTTTCGTCGGGCATCGAGTCCCAGAGGAAGTAGGAGAGCCTCGATGCCAGGGCCCAGTCGTCGAGGGGGCCCGGGGGGCTCCCGAGAAAGAGGAACTCGGGGCTGCACAGTGCCGCCTGACAGGCGGTGCGGATCGAATCCTCGAAGGAATCACCCTGTTTCATCCGCTTCGCGACGAGGGCCGTAGCGACCGCGAGTTCACCGGCGGTTGCCGGTCGCCGGTAAGCCCGGGAGAGGAAGGCCGACAGGAGCCGCCTGGCGTCGGCAGTCGGGTCGCCCGAGGTGACGGCCCACGGTTTTCCGTGCTCCTCACCCCTGGGGAGCGCGCCGGGAAACCGCTGCACGGCGAGCAGACGGCGCGGCGGGGAGGCCCCTCGGTCGCGCAGCGGCAGCGCCGGCAGGTCGGCGAAGATCCGGCGGTGGCTCTCCGGGGGCCAGACGTCGTCGATCGGTCCCTCGACCTCGATCCAATCGACCGCCACGCCTGGTCCGACGTACTCCGCAGCCCGGCCAGGCATTTTGTAAACGCGCGCCGGCGGAAGAGAGGCCGCCGTGAACAGGATCCGCTCGCCGGGGTTGAGCCAGGTGTCGATCGTATGCACCGTCGGCTCTAGCGACGGCGCATCGACATAGGCGAGCAACCGGTCGTCGGCGTGGAGGCTGACGGCCTCGGGGGCCGGTCGTGGCAGGAGCTTTCCCCTATCCCACTGGAAGCTCCAGGTCGAGAGCCGCAGCCGGTAGTGGCCGGCGCGGATCGGCGCGAAGCCGGTGAAGAACAGGGCAAAGTGATCGTCGACGGCCTGGCGGCGGAAGACCCCGACCGAATGCCGGTAGGGGAAGAGCCCCGACTGCTCGTAGTGGGTGAGCTTGTGTGGGAGCGCCGCGCGGACGATCGGCAGCGCCTCGTGGTCGTAGGCGCCTTCGCGAAGGAAGACGGCGTCCCCCTCGAGAAGGGCAAGCTTGAAAAACTCCTGCGCGCCGGGAAGGAGTGTCTCGTGAACCGGCTTCGGAGCCGTCGGCTGCGGCGCCGTGGCCATGGCGAGGGCGGCTTCGGCGGCCGCGTACCAGCCAGCGATGTGGACATGCGAGATGTCGAGGGCCGCGGCCGTCTTGTCGAAGCCGTGGGCCCGCCCGTCTTCGGGAAGGAGGCCGCGGACCTCGAGGCCGGGAAGAGCGAGGAGATCGCGGAGGGTGTGCTCGTGCTCGATCCGTGTCAGCCGTCGGATCGGAGCCCGGCCGACGGCGGGAGTTGCTTCCTTGGAGCGGGGGGGGGCGGCGGACGCGCTCCCGAGCCAGGTCAGCAGGAGGGCCAGACAGATCGCCCCCCTGCCGAGCCCAGGACGGGCCGGTCGACAGCGGCGGAGGGTGGCGAGGGGAGTGGCCATCGGTGTTTCGACGAGGCGGCGGTCGCGCCTGGCCCCATCGCAACACTCTTCGGCGCCGGCGGCGGCCCGCCGGCAGTCGTCCGGCGGCGACTGCGAGGGGCTGTGCAAAACCCCGCCGCGCGGGGCCGCAGACTCGATCTCAATCGACCCATCCTCCTCAATCCGCAAGGCCAGCCGCAGTAGATCCAGGCCCCGACGGGTCAGTCGGGCTCCCGAACACCTCATCGAGGGCCTCGGCAAAGATCCGGTGGCCGGCGACGTTGGGGTGATTGATGTTGTTCTCCATGAGCGACAGGTAGGGGATCCCCTGGCGCCAAAGGCGGCCGTAACGCCGCGCGGCATCGGCCAGTGCCACGTGCTCCGGGTGGGCGGCAACAAAGGCTTTCAGTCCGGCGACGTAGGGACGCGGATCGTCGTCGATGTCACGCTGGCCATGCTCGACGAATCCCGGCCCCATCCATTCCGGCATCACGTAGTGGGGCGTGAGGATGATCCATTCGGCGCCGATGCCGCGGAAGTCGGCGAGCAACCGGCCATACCGCTGATCGACGTCTGCCGGCCCCATGCCGGCGTCGTTAACAAACTCGGAGACGATCAGGTGCGGGCGAGCCTCCAGCACCTTCTCTTGATAGTTGTGGTCGCTGCCGGGGGGCTCGGCGAGATAGCTGCCGGTGTTGCGGCCCCCCCAGGCCTCGGTGACTAACTCGATCTTGGACTGTGGATAGCGGGCCTTGAGTCGCTCAACGAACATCGCCTGCCAGCGGCCGTAGGTGGTGACGCTGTCTCCCCAGGCGAGTATTTTCAAAGGCTCGCCCGCCTCGAGACGACGGAGCGTTTCAGGGAGCCGGGCCTTGGCCAGGGGCGGTTGATCCGGGGGGAGCGGCGGACAGCGGTCTTCGAGGATCGGGAAGAGGTTCGCATTCGAGAGCTTCTCGAACCGCCCCGGAAGATAGACATTCACGAGTCGTTCACTCCCGGCCGGGATGGAGGGCGGTTCGCAGAGCACGATCTGCGGCTCGCCGCGCACCAACTCGAGCGTGCCATCCGTGAGACGGACGATCGAATCGATCCGCCGCAGGGCGGCGCGGTAGCTGGCCCACACAGGCTGGCCTTCCGCGATGCGGCCCTCGGCGAGCCGCCCCACGGTGCCCCATTCGGAATCGGCCTCCCAGTCGCGGCCGCGCTCGAGGAGAGTCCCTTCCCTTCCGGGGGCAGACTTGACGACGAGCGAATCTGGATCGAGGGCCCGGATCACGGTGCACTCGGCCGCTTTGACTTCCTCGAGCGCCACCCCCTTCACCCAGCCGGGAACGGCGGGGTTGAACAGCGGCAGCGCGGGGATGTTCTCATTGAGCACCTCGACGCCGTCAGGGGGAGCGATGAGGAACGTCTCTGTGGCCGTGACGCCGGCGGCCGTGTCGGCCACGCGCACCTTCCAGTCGCCGGCGAGTGCGACGACCACCTCCGCAGCCGTCCCGGGGAGCATCGGGAGAGCCAAGGCGACGATGGCAACGGCAAGGATTGACGGTGAAAGACGGGGCATCGCAAAAACTCCGGGAGTCAGGAGGGGCGGAAGGACGGCTACTCGATCCGGTAGAGATGCCCCTCGGTGCGGAGGAAGAACGCCCCCTCAGCCGCTGCGAGCGACGCGAGAACCTGCTCTCCCATGTCGCCGCTACCGAGTTCGCGGTATTCGGTCGGGTCGGCGGCGAACGCCGTGCACACCCCCTGCTCGCTCACGATCCACAACGTCCCGCCGGCATGGACGAGCGACGACGAGAAGTTGCCGCCGAGGCGGTGCCTCCAGTGAAGCTTGCCGGTGGCGGCATCCCGGCAGGAAGCGATGCCATTGTCGGCGACGAGGTAGATCGCGTCACCGACGATCACCGGCGAAGGATTGTGGGGGATGTTGTCGTCGGTCTTCCACACGACATGGGTGTCGGTGACGTCCCCTTCTCCATCCGGCTTGATGGCGAGGAGTTCGGCCGGCCCGTCATAGCCGGTGCAGACAAACACGAGGCCGTGGGAGAAGATCGGCCGCGGTACGACCGACCACTTGTTGGGGTAGCGGACGCGCCACAGTTCCCGGCCGCTGTCCGCGTCGTAGCTGCAGACCATGTGCCCGGCGGGACTGACCACCTGCCGGCGGCCGTCGGCCTCGACCAAGAGTGGCGTGCAAAACGACCATTTCGGATCGGGCATCTCAGGGCGGGCCATCTTCCAGGCAAGTGCTCCGGTGCTGCGGTCGAGCGCGGCGATGAACGGATCGGCGACGCCGTCGCCGGTGAATGCCAGCAGGTTGCCGACGAAGATCGGCGAGCTTCCCGCCCCATGCTGCGGGTCGTATCCGAGTGAGTCATTCGACCAGACGGTGGTGCCGTCACGGTCGACGGCGGCCGTACCGTCGGGGCCGAAGTGAAAGAAGACATGCCGGCCGTCGGTGATGCAGGAGGGGCTCGCAAAGCTGTTCTTCGTGTGGCTCTTCGCGGTCGTCATGTCCTTGGAGAAAAGTTCCCTGTCCCACAGCATCTTTCCGGTGGCGGCGTCGAGACAGAGGGCACGCAGCGACTGCTTCGCGGGCGGGGTTTCCCCCGAGGGGACGGCCGTGGTGAGGAACACCCGCCCGTCGTCGATGATGGGCGTCGACCACCCCTTTCCCGGGAGAGCCACCTTCCAACGGACATGGTCGCTGGGGGAGAACGACGTCGGCAGGCCGGCCGTGGCCGAGTGACCCTGCCCCGAAGGGCCGCGGAAGTCGGGCCAGCCCTCGGCCCCACAGAGCCCGGGAGCGGCGACGAGCAAAGCGGTGGCGAGCAGGCCGGCAAGCGCCGGCCCGCGGAACGATGAACGCATGGTTTCCCCCTGGAGTCAGCTGGACAAGTGGGGACGATTTTAGCGACCCGTTGAAAAAGTCATCTCCGGCCTTTTTTCGCGGGTGTCGCCCGGCGGCAAAGGCGAGGTTTTCCTGGATCGCCCGTCCCCCAATGCTCGGTCGCCCTGCCATCCCTCCCATGACCGGTTGAAGAGCCTTTACCGCCGATTTGGGTCTTAACGACCGTAGGTTCAGGGGGGGGAGTGGTGGGCTGAATCGGGCCTGTCCGGCCGATAGGATGAAGGGGGAATGTTCCGCCGTTATCGAACGGCGGCGGACGCGTTTCCCCGGGTCGACGACGACTCCGGTGTCGCACCCTCGCGTCATCTCTGTGAGCTCAAGCCCCCATGCGACGCGTCAATCTCCCCTTCTTCTTGGGTGTCCTCGCCTCCCTCTTGGTAATCGTCCTCGGCGTTGCTGGCCTCCACCATTGGCAGACCGGCCGGAACGCCGATGTCTTTGTCAAGAATGCCGACAAGCTCCTTGCCGAGGGGAAGCCGCTCGAGGCCGGCGCGCAGTTCGCCAAATACCTCGAACTCCGGCCCCGCGACCACCAACGCCGGGTGCAGTTCGCCAGGATCCTCAACGACCTCGCCCGCAAGCCTGGCCAAACAAGCGATTTTGTCCGCGGGGCCATTCTCGTGACGGAGAAAGCGCTCCGGGGCGTGCCGAATGATGAGGAACTGCGCCTCAATCACGCCGAACTTCTCATGCTTGCCGGCGAACCGAAAGCCGCCCAAGGGCATCTCAACGAGCTCCGTCAGCGGCCCGGGCTCGATGACTTGCCGGTCGATGATCCGACCGAGGATCTGAAGGGGGTGAAGATCAGCACGATGTACGCGAAGGCCTGCATCAACCTCCGGGAAGACGATGAAGCGTTGGTGGTGCTCGGCCGGATGGTGGGCTACGTGCCGGAAATCAATGCCTTCGATACGGCGATCAAAATCCCCCCTGGACGGGCCGAGGCATTTGTCCTGCTGGCGGGGTTGCTCGAGCGGCATTTTGAAGAGCCAGAAGCGGCCGATGGGGTGATCCGGAAGATGACCGAAGTCGCCCCCGAGGATCCGATTGCCTGGCGGTACCTCTCCTGGTGGCGGGACACCCACGGCGACCTCGATGCGGCTGCCGAGGCGATCGAGAAGTCGGTCGAGCTCTCCCCCCGGGACCACGAATCGCTCTATCAAGAGTTCTGCGTGGCCATTCGGCAGCGCCGCTTGGAGCGGGCGGAGACGATCATCAATGGCATTCTCGGTGACATCTCCGACAGCCCGGCCTACGCCATCGCCCGCGCCGATCTCGCCCTCGCCAAGGGGGATACCGACGGAATGATCGGCTTCCTCCGTGAAGGAGTCGAGCGGTTCCCAGATGAAACAAGGGTGCTGACGAAGTTCGTCTTCTCCTTGGCTGACCTGAAGCGTTTTGACGAGCTCGAGGAGGTGGTCACGCACGCCCGTGAAGTGATGGGAGCGAACTGCGTGCCGGCACTTTATGCCGACGCGGTCGTAGCCATGGACGGGCACCGGTGGATCAAAGCGCTCGGGCTGTGGCTCAGGCTCCGTCCGCTCATGGCGGGGGACGTTGCCTACACCCGGATGATCGATCTCCGGCTTGCCGCCTGCCACGACGCCCTCGGCGAGTCGGACCGGACCCTCGGGGCAGGATTCAGGCTCCTCAACGAAGATCCGAATCTCATCGAGGCGCTGCTGACGCTCGCGCTGACGTACGAACGAGCGGGGTGGTCGGAGCGATCACTCGAACTCTGCGAAACGATCGCCCGGGAGATGCCGATCGAGCAACTGGCCGGACGGCCTGCCGTTTTCGTCCCCCTCATCCGCATGCGGCTGTGGGAGCAGACCAGAAGCCCAGTTCCCGAACGTGACTGGGCCAAAGTCGAGACGCTGATCACCGATCTCAAGAACGCGAAGCCCGCCGAGCCGATCGATCCGGCCCTCCTGGAGGGCCTGGAAATCGACGTCATCGAGGCGAAGGGGCTTAGAGAACAAGCGATTTCCCGTTCCTCAATCGCGGTCGCCACCCACCCGCGCTCGCCGATCCTTCTCGGTCAGCGGGCGGTGCTGCTCGGGGGGGATTCGGCTCTGCAACTCATCGACGGCGCCCCGGACGAATTGCGCAACTCTGCCGAAATGCTGCGCGCCGCCATCCTCATTGCCCTGGAGTGTCCGCAGGACGAGGCAACGCGTCGCCTCGAGGATGCCGAGCAGCGGACCGTGGCCCTGTCGGTCACCGGCGGAGGAAGGGTGCGGCAGGAACTCGTGGCAGGATACCTCCAGATTGGGGACGTCTCCGGGGCCCGCCGGGTGGCCAAGAGCATGGCAACTGTGAACCCCGAGGACCTCTCAAGCTTCATGATGCTCATCGATCTGGCGTTCATCGAGGAGGATTTCGCTGCCGCCCAGGCCCATGCGGAGTCGCTCGTGGCGATGGCCCATCCCGATGACGCCAACGGCCGCTACGCCAAGGCCGTGAAACTCGTCGCCTCAGTGCTCGAGCGGCGTCGTGACCGGCTCGCCAGTGACACCCTGGAAACAGTGCTGACGCCCGACGAACAGTTCGATCTCGAGGAGGCAAGGCATCTCCTCGTCGAGGTGACGATCGACCGCCCCCGTTGGGGCATGGTGCCGCGGTTGCTCAGCGAGATCGCCGAGATCCGCGGGGATCGGAGCCTGGCGATCGGCGAATTGCAGCGGGCAATCGATCTCGGAGGCCGGCAATGGGCCACGCTCCGTCGCTTGGCAATCATGCTCCATGCCGCGGGCCGCTATGACGAGGCTCGGGAGGTGATCCGCGATCTGGAGGGACACGGCGGCACCGCCGTCGAGCGGATCGTCGCCGACATGGAGGCCCGCGGAGGGAGGGTGTCGGCGGCGCTGGCCAGGGGGGAGCGGATCACCCCGGAGAATTGTCGCGACCCTCTTCAGTGGATGTGGTACGGAAGGCTCCTCGGCGGCTGTGGCCGACCAAGCCAGGCCGATGCGGCGTATCGGAAGGCGATCGACGTCGCGCCCGACCGCCTCGACGCCCGGCTTGCCCTGATCCGCTATCTTGTCTCGCAGGGACGGCGTGGCGAAGCCCGGGAGGCGATTCGACGGGCCGAGCAGGCGATCCCCGGGGAGCGTCGGGATCTGTTCACCGTCCGCGCCCTCGAGACACTCGAGGACGTCTCCGGAGCCGAATCGCTCCATCGCGAGAAAGTCGCGGCTTCTCCCGAAGACCTCGACGCTGCCAGGGGACTTGCCGAGTTCCTGATCCGCTCCGGCCAGGAAAACCAGGCCCAGGCGGAACTGCGGAGGATCATGGCTCTCGACGCCGCCCAGGGCACCCCGACCCTCGGCTGGGCGAAGCGGATGCTGGCCATCCGATTGGCCAAGGAATCGTATCCGGAGTTCCAGGAAGCCCTCGGACTGCTCGCCACGAACGTCGATGGGGAAGGACGCCAGTCCGAGGACGATTTGGCGATCACGATCGATCTGCTGCAGTCACGGAGCGAGCCCGCCCACTGGATGCAGGCCATCGATTTTCTCGCAGCCCTTGCCGAGAGGCGTTCGCTCACCGTCGATCAGCGTTTCACGCAGGCTCGACTTGAGGCTCGCCTTGAGCACTGGGAGGAGGCCCGGAAGGTCCTCCTCGACATCGCGCTCACCGATGACGCCACGCCGGCCCTGCGGGCCTTCTTTGTCGATGGGCTCATCGATCACGGTGATCTTCTCGCCGCGCGACAGTGGATGGACCGGGCCCGTGTGGGGGACAAGGATTCGCCCGTCCTGCGGCGACTCGAGTTGAAACTGGCGGTTGCCCAGGGAAACCAGGCCAGCATCGAGCAGGTCATGAAGCGTCTGCTTCCCGACGAGCGGGTGCGGAAGGAAAACATCGACCGGCTTCTGGCGGGGGCCAAGATTGCCGAGGAACTCGGCTTCGTAGCACCGGCAGAAAGGTTTTACGAGGAGTATGCGTCTCTGGCCCCGCTTGGTGGGCTCGAACGCGCGGCCTTTCTCGGCCGCCAGCGGAAAACGGCCGAAGCGGTCGAAGTCCTCATGGGTCTTCTCGGCGACTTCCCAGCCCCCCGAATCCTCGGAACGCTCCAGGGCATCATCAAGCAGGTTCCGGGGCCGCTCGATCAAGCTGTCGCCGCAAGGGTGAATTCGATCATCGACCGGGCGCGGCGGGAGAATCCGGGCAACCTCGAGATTGAGTTCCGGGCCGCATCGGTCTCGGAGCGAATCGGCAGTCCGGCGGAAGCCGAGGCGATTTACCGCCAACTTCTCGCTTCCGGGAAGCTCGATGAGGAGCAGATGGCCAGGGTGTCGGCGAATCTGGCTTGGCTTCTGACGAGCGATGAGACGGCCCAGGAGGCCTTCGAACTCCTCGACCGGGCGATCCGCCGCCTCGGCCCCGATCCGGAGCTCCTCGATACCCGATCGTTGGTCAGGCTTTCGCTTGGGCAGCCGATCCGGGCGCTCGAAGACATCCGCGAGGCGGTGCTCGAGCCGACCCCGTTACGCTATCTCCATCTGGCGATCGTCGAGGCGGCCAATGGCCAGATTCCCGAAGCCCGTGCTGCCCTCGACAGGGCGCGAACGAAGGGCTTGGCGGATCAGTGGCTCTCTCCGGCCGATCAGCGACGCTTGGAGGAGATCGAGAAGGTCGTGGCGGAGCCCGCGGAGGCCCTCTCGCTCCGCGGTTCGCCAGTTCTGTCCCCGGAATGATCGATCTGCGGGCGGTCCGGCTGGGAAAACGACGGCAGCATCTGTCGGCCTGAAAGCCGCCAGAAGAGCAGTGTGGTCTTGCTCCTGTTTGCGGCTTCGGTCGCGACGTGGGTCCTCATTCGCATCGTCCTCCCCGATGCGGCCTTCCGTGTGAGACGCTCATATTGGCCGACGGTGATCCCGAGCGTCGCCGGACTTTCCTCTGAACTGATGCTCTGATTGGTCGGTGCACCGGTTCTCAGAGAAGTGTTCTAACGGGGCTTCCTTCTCGGTGAACTCCGACGGACGATGCGGCCTCGGTGGGCGGTGATCGCGCAGGGCGTGATCTTCGGCCTATCGCACTCCTTGAGGGGGCCCTGCGGCGTGGCCAAGCCGTTCTCCATCCTGGCGATAGCAGAAGCCGAAGGCCGTGAAAGCAGTCTAGCCCCATCCGCTCAGGCGAAGGGGACTTGGGCCACGGCCTGCTAGCCCGACTGAGGGCCGAGCCGTGCCTTGCATCTCAGCCGCATCTTGCCGGCGGGCCGTGGGTGGCCGGCCTTTTGCTCAGACGCCGCAGCGGACCGTACGAGAGGTGTGCCGATTGGCAGTGGCCCGGGCCTTGTTGAACAGCGAGACGAGGGCATCGCCAGAAACACTGCCAGAGAGATGGCAGAAGGCACCGTGGCAGCGTGCCCAAACCTCGTGATCGATCGAATCCTCG
>CAMCCR010000069.1 GCA_945873085.1 Candidatus Kuenenia stuttgartensis
GGCATCGACTTCGGCGACTTCCTCGGCGTTGTCCGCTCGAGGATCGACCCCATCATCGCCGCCCATGGCGGCACGGATCGCGGCGTGGTCGCCGATTACACCGGCGCCATGCCGCTCATCAACGCCATCCAGAAGACGCTCCTCTCCGACCTGTTCTCGAGTTTTGTCTCCGCCTTCGTGGTGATCACGCTGATGATGATCGCCGTGGAGCGCGACGTGGTGGCTGGGCTCGTCTCGATGATCCCCAACGTGTTCCCCACGATCCTCATGTTCGGGTTCCTCGGCTGGGCAGGCACCGCCCTCGACATCGGCAGCGTGATGACCGCATCGATCGCGCTGGGGATGGCGATCGACGGCACGCTCCACTTCCTCACCTTCTTCCGCCGCGGGCTCCGCAAGGCGCCGGGCGGCGCCGACAGCCGCGAGCTCCGGCAGCGACGCGTCGCTGCCGTCCATGGCGCGTTCCGGCATTCGGGAGCCGCGCTTACCGAAAGCTCGATCGTGTGTGCCTGCGGCATCCTCATGTTTGCCTGGAGCTCGTTTGCGCCGACGAGCCGCTTCGCCTGGCTGCTGGCGATCCTCATCGCCGCGGCCCTCGCCGGCGACCTCGTTCTCCTCCCCGCGCTCCTCGTCGGCCGGTCGGGGCGGTTCTTCCGGGCGCTGGCGCCGGTCGATGCCGATCCGGCCTCCGACGGCTGAGCCCTCGCGATATCCCCGCTCCCACCCCGCGGCGACGGATGCTTCTTCCACCAGCAGCTACAGGATCGGAAGCACGCGGCCGTCGTCGAGGAGGTTGTAGGGGCGGCCGAGGCTGTCGATCGCCTCGAGGTCGTCGATCCCCATCGCGGCGTAGACCGTCTTCACGACATCGCCCGGGGTCACCTTCTCCTCAGGATATTCGCCGCGCGGATCGGTGCGGCCATGAACCACGCCGCCGCGGATGCCGCCGCCGGCCATGACGACGCTCATGCAGGATGTCCAGTGGTCGCGTCCGGCGCCCCCCGGGCCCCCCGACCGCGGATCACCGATCTTCGGCTTCCGTCCCATCTCGCTCGACACGAGCAAGAGCGTCGAATCGAGGAGACCGCGGTCGTCGAGGTCGCCGACGAGACCGGCGAACGCCCGATCGAACTCCGGGAGGAGATTCTCCCGCAGGCAGCTGAAGTTGTTGGCGTGGGTGTCCCAGCCGCCGCCGCTGGCGCACTTCTTCGACACCACCGGATCCTCCTCCGACCAGAAGACGGTGATGTACGGCACCCCCGCCTCGACAAGCCGCCTGGCCATGAGCAGGCTCGTGCCATTGATCGACGGGCCGTAGAGGGCCCGGACATGCTCCGGCTCGCGGTGGATGTCGAAGGCCCCGGCGGTCGACGAGGCGGCGAGGAGGTCGAACGTCCGCTCCTGCTGGCGGGTGTAGTTGCCAATTGCAACCTCGAGATCGAGGTCATGGCGGAGGCGGTTGAGGCTGTCGAGAAGGCCGCGGCGGTCGGCGAGCCGGCCCGCACCAGCCGCATCAACGGAGAGATCGGGAACCGTGAACCGCATCGGGTCGTTGAAGGTCCCCTCGATGAAGAACGGGTCGTGTTCGAGGCCGAGCCGACCGGCGAATTGCCCCGGGCGCGTGTAGGGAGCCTGGCTGGGGCGGTAGGGAAGCGTGATCGTCTGCGGCAGCGACGGATGGAGCGGCCGGCGCGAGCCGACGACCGCCCCCATGTGGGGCCAGTCGGAGGGGAGCGGGCGCCGGTCGTTCCCCATCGTCCGGAAGGTGATGTCGGGGGCGTGGCCGGTGAGGTTGAAGTAGTACCCGGCATGGTGATCGCCGGTAGCGAGCCCGGAATCGGTGACGCCATGAACGAGCGCGAGTTTGTGCCCCTGCTTCGCCGTGAGGGGGAGATGCTCGCAGATCGCAAGCCCGGGCGCCGTCGTGGCGACGGGGCGAAACTCACCCCGGTATTCCGCCGGCGCGGCGGGCTTCATGTCCCACAGGTCGACATGCGACGAGCCGCCGCAGAGGAAAAAGAGGATCGTCGACTTCGCCTTGGCATTTCCTCCGGGGAGCGCTGCGGCGCCTGGCAGTGCGGCCAATCCGGTCAGCCCCGCCAAGCCCGTCGCGCTCGCGCGGAGCATCGCGCGGCGGCCATGCGCTCGACCGTCGGACTGCCGCCCCGGAAAGAGCGTGCCGGACGGGATCTTGCCTGTGAACATGGTTCCCTCCCCGGGCCCCAAGCCCGTTGTGCCCCGCTGAGGATACCTCCCCACGGGGGTCAGGAGCGAGAGCGACCACCCAGGTCGGCTATTCCCCCGACTCGCTCTCGCCGCCATCCCGCGACACGAGGGCCACGTAGACGCGGTTGTCGGTGCTGTCGGCGAGGAGCGCCACCGCGCCGTCGGCCCGGACAGTCATCGCCCCGCCGGCGTGGAAGGCGTAGGGATTGTCGTCGTTGGAGACGTTGATCACGGTACAGCCCGCTTGCTTGGGGTCGAGGTCGGTAGCGCCACTCAAGCCGCGTGTGAGTCGAGCGGTGTTGAAATCTCCGTAGAAGCAGGCCACGAGCAGATTGCCGCCGGCAGCATTCGCCGGCACGCGCCGCCCCCTGAACCAGCGCTGCTGCCTCCCCGCCTCCTCGATGAAGCAGAGCGTTTTGGAAAGCCCGTCGGTGACTTCCCGAAACCTCACCCGCCGCGCCGTGGCGATGTTCTCCGCTCCGAACAAGGAGTTGGAGGTCGGCACGGGAGGCAGACCGACACAGACGGCAAGGGTCGCATCGATCCCCCGCAGGGGCGCGTAGTCAGTCCGCGGCATCGGGTAGGGGACGCCGGCCGGCATCCCGAAGTTTTGCAGGAACGCGTTGTAATCGTCGGGCATGCCTGACGGGGTGGAAGGACAGACAAACAGCGGCACCGGCGTCCGGACCTCGGCGTTGCCCCGGCCCCCCGGAAACGGCGGCGGGAGATTCAGCGGATCGATCAGGGCGCGCCGGTTGTCGAAGCGTGTCGCCAGCGCCGCTTCCTCCAGATACGGCAAGAGCCTTCCCAGCGGCCCCATCGGCGAGCGGGCAAACGAATGGACGGGAAAGAACGGATTCGGTGGGGCCGGATACTCCGCGAGCGTCAACTCTTGCCGCCAGGTCGGGATCGATCCCTGGGCGGCCTCCTGGTTCGACACCGCGAGGCCGAGCTGGCGGAGATTGTTGCCACAGGAAGCCCGCCTGCCAGCCTCGCGGGCAGCCTGCACGGCCGGCAGGAGGAGCCCGACGAGCGTGCCGATGATCGCGATCACGACGAGGAGTTCGACGAGCGTGAAGCCCGGGGCCGGTCGGCCGGCGGGCCGACGATCTGCACGCGCGGGGAAAACTTCGGCTCGTCGTGGAAGTCGCGGTCGGGTCGGCATGAAGTCACTGCAGCCCTTCTGGCAGCGGGATGACCGCGGCCGCATTTCAAAGCTACCACTCAATTCATCCCGGCACCAGTTCATGAACGCTCTGTCAGAAACTCCGTAAGATCCGCAAAAAAGCCGGATCAAAGCTCATTCCGGCATCTCGATCATCCCCTTGATGACGCCGCTGGTCGGCTCGAGGAGCGTAGGGAACGTGGCAATCGTGTCGGCAAACGGGATCCGGTGGGTGATCCAGGGGGCGGTGTTGATCCGCCCCTCCTCGATCAGACCGATGATCCGGGTGAAGTCGCGCGAGAGGGCGTTGCGGCTGGCGAGGATTGAGAGCTCGCGGCGGTGCATCACCGGCGCATGGGGAAAAGAGACCTCCGCCTGCGTGATCCCCACAAACACGAGCCGGCCGCCGAAGGCGCAGTAGGCAAGCGCCCCCCCCATGCTCGCGTTGCTCCCGGTGGCATCGACGACCACCTCGCAAAACCGGCCGTCGGTGAGCTCGCGGACGGCATCGAGATCGGCGGCGCCGCCGGTGGCAAGGAGCGTGTCTGCCACCCCCATCCGCTCCCGCACGAACGCCAGCCGCGCCGCCACCCGATCGATGACGATCACCCGCGCCCCTGAGAGCTTGGCAAACTCGACAACCGAGAGCCCGATCGGCCCGGCGCCGATGACGAGCACCGTCTCGGCACTCGTCGGCGCTCCCCGGTCGATCGCATGACAGCCGATGGCGAGGGTTTCGACGAGCGCATTCTGCTCGTGCGCGAGTTTCGGCGAGCGGTGGAGCTTGCGGGCCGGCACCGTAAACCGCGGCCGCAGCCCGCCGTCGCAGTGGACGCCGAGCGTCTGATGATGCTCGCAGCAGTTGGTCAGCCCCCGATGGCAAGAGTGGCACTGCTGGCAGTTGATGTAGGGCTCGACGCAGCAGCGGTCCCCTGGGGCGACGTTCTCGACTCCCGGCCCCACCGCCACCACTTCGACGCCGAGTTCGTGCCCCGGGATCCGCGGATAGCTGAAGAACGGCATCTTGCCGAGAAACCCGCCGTAGTCAGTGCCGCAGATACCGACGGCACGGACAGCGACAACCGCTTCACCCGGCCCCGGGGCCTCCGGTTCAGGCACTTCGATGAAGCGGAAGTGGTGGGGCTTTTCAAGCTGGAGGGCCTGCATGATGAAGCGATCCGAAAGGGGGTGTCAGCCGACCGGAAGGGAGTAGAACCGGCTCGCAGTGCCGCCGAGGATCGCCTCGCGCTCGGCGGCAGCAAGCGGTGCAAGGAAATCACGGACGATCCCGATCACATCGGCATATTCCGCAGCAAGGGTGCAGACCGGCCAATCACTGCCGAACATCAGCCGCTCCGGCGAGAAGGTCTCGAGGGCCACCTCGAGATAGGGGGTAAAATCGGCACGCTTCCAGCCCTGCCAGGCCGCCTCAGTGACGAGCCCCGAGAGCTTGCAGAGGACGTTGCCATGGGCCGCGAGAGCCTCGAGATCGTGCCGCCAGGGGTCGAGCTCCCCCGCCTTGATCCGCGGCTTGGCCAGATGATCGAGGACGAACGGCTGCTCGGGAAACCGGCCGACGAACTCCGCCGCGGCAGGAAGCTGCTGCGGATAGAGGAGAAGGTCGTAGGTGAGGCCGAACGTCGCGAGCTTTCCGATACCGTGGAGAAACGATTCACCGAGGAGGAACCGCGGGTCGGGCTCGTCCTGCACGACATGCCGGACGCCGACGAACTTCGGATGCTCCGCCACCTCCCGGAGTTGATCGACAACGTGCGTGCTCCGCAGGTCGACCCAGCCGACGACACCGCGGATGAGCGGATTGGCATCGGCTAGCTCGAGCAGCCAGCGGCTCTCCTCGAGGGACTGCCTCGCCTGCACGGCAACCGTGCCGCCGATTCCCTCCGCGGCGGCAAGCGTCGCGAGATCCTTGGGAAGATGGTCGTGCGCCAGCCGCTCCATCCCCTTCCCGATCCAGGGATACTCGGCCGCGGAATAGCTCCAGAAATGTTGGTGGGCATCGATCCGCATGGCGGGATCTCCTCAGTGCAGGACGGGGGCCGACCTTGCCTGCGAAACGTCAGTTGTTCTCCGGCAATCCCTCGACGTGGCCGACATTGTGGACCGGGGCAAAGATCGCTCTGACCTCGGCGAGCAGCTCGCGGTCGATCGGCTCGGCCGCCCAGGTCGCCCAGTCGCGGATGTTGGCCGGATTGGCGCTCCCCGCAATCGTCGTCGCGATCAGCGGGTTTTCCAGGGAGAACTGCAGCGCGAGCTTGGCGATCGGCGTCCCTCGGGCCCGACAGGCCGCCGCCGCCCTCCGCGCTGCCTCCTTGACGCTCTCCGGCTCCTTGAGCCAGACAGGCAGCGTTGCATCGGTGAGGAGCCGGGCGCTGAACGGCCCGGCGTTCATGACGCCGATCCCGCGCTCCACGAGCCACGGCACCGTCTCGTCGGCGAAGCGCGTGTTCTGGAGGGTGTACTGGTTGTAGTTGAGGACACAGTCGACGTTGGCCTGGTCGCAGATGAAGCGGAAGATCTTCTGCGGATAGCCGCTGAAGCCAATGAACCGCACCTTGCCGGCGTCCCGGATCTTCTCGAGCGCCGGAAGCGTCTCGTCGACGATCTTGTCCATCGGCACAAACTCGATGTCGTGGCAGAGGATGATGTCGAGATGATCGGTGCCGAGGCGATGGAGCGAGACGTCGACGCTCTCCGCGACCCGCTTGGCCGAGAAGTCGAAGTGGCCGAGGTCGTAGCGCCCGAGCTTCGTGCAGAGGGTGTAGGAATCCCGCGGCACTTCTTTCAGCGCGATCCCGAGGAGCACCTCGCTCATCCCCCGGCCGTAAAAGGGGCTCGTGTCGATGAGGTTCATCCCCAGATCGAGCGCCACATGCACGCTCGCGAGGGCCTCCTCCACCGTCACCCGGCGGAACTCGGCCCCGAGCGACGAGGCGCCGAAGGCGAGGATCGGCACCTCCAGTCCGGTGCGGCCGAGCAGTCGTCGCTTCATCGAAAAATCTCTCGAGGGTCAGGAGAAGGTGCGGCAGCCGACGGTCAACAGCAGGTTCGCCCATGGGGCCTGCTCAGCGGTCTGGATCGTGAGGACATGATCGACCGACGCCACCGCCTCGTAAAAGTCCCACTTGAGGATCGGCTCGAGCTCGCAGTGGGCGCCGGCCGCGGCGAGGATCCGCCGGTACTCGGCCCACACCGGCGGATCGCCCGGCGTGGCAGCGGCGTAGGGATCCGTGCGGTCGATCCCCATCGTGTTGACGCCGTCGATCTGCACCGTGCCGAGGATCGCCTCGAGGACCTGCGCGACGGTGGGGATCCCGGGGGAGAGTTGCAGCGAGACCAGCTCCGCCCGCGGCCCGCGCTTGTTCAACGCCGGATAGTTGCCGTCGGCGATGAGCACCTTCGAGTGGTGCCCGGCCTGGGCGAGGATGCGGAGGATGTCGGGGTGGACAAGCGGCGTGTTGAGCATGGGGGAGGAGGCGTTTTTTAGAGGGTGGAGCAGGAAGCGAGCGAGTCGAGAGCGCGGATGCTGTCGATCGTCATCCGCGCGGCGGTCTCGGCATCGGGGTGGGGGAAGACCTCGGCCGAGAGATAGCCCGCATAGCCGATGTGCCGCAGGGCCATGGCGATCGACGCCGAGGCCGTGTGGCCGCTCCCCATGGGGCGGCGGTTGGAATCGGCCCAGTGGACATGGCCGACGAGATCGCCACAGGCGACGAGGGCCGCGGCCGGATCGGCCTCCTCGATGTTCATGTGGAACAGATCACAGAGGAGCTTGACGTTGTGAAGGCCCTGGCCACGGAGGAATGACGCCGCGTCGCCGACCTGCGTGAAGAGGTTTGTCTCGTAGCGGTTGAGCGGCTCGTAGAGGAGCGTCTGCCCGCGCCCTGCGGCATGCCGGCCGAGGTGATGGAGGGCCGCGGCGAGGTGCTCGATCGCGTCAGCCCTCGACACGTCCCCCTCGTGGCGCCCCTGCATCGATCCGATGATCACCGGCGCTCCCAGATCGGCCGCGACATTGATGAGCAGCTCGATGAAGTCGCGGGCCTCGGTGCGGATTCGCTCGTCGGCATGGGTGAGCGAAAGCTTGTGCCGCACCCACCCCGCGCCGCTCCCCACGGCAGCCAGACCCAGCCCGTGTTCGGTGAGTCTCCCGGCCAGGCCGCAGTCGGCGAGTTGCTCTGGGCCAGTCGGAAACACCTCCACCGCATCGAAGCCGAGTTCCGCGGCCCGCCGGCAGCCGACCTGCAACGCCTCCGCCGCCGTGGTCCCATGGAACACGAATGGCCCCTGCCGCGCCTCACTCACGAGACACACCGTCACCGCGCTCTTCATGCGACCGGTCCCCGCTGTGGAGCGAACAGCGGCCGGAGATGCCGCTCGTAAAGATTCTCCGTCACCTGCCGGCCGACAATGTCGCGATGGGCCACGAGGAGATCGGTGTACCGGGCTCCCTGCTTGGCCGCCACCTTGAAGGAGACATGGAGGAGTTGGCGGACATGCGGATTGAACCGCGGATCGGCGGGGAGATGGCGGATCGCTGCCGCCAACCGCGGCCCCTCCCAGGATGCCACTTCCGCAGCCACAGGGAGACGCGTCCGGTCGATGTCGATCACGGTGGCATACGGGGCACAGAGCTCGTCGACGTGTTCGAGGGCGTAGGCATAGATTTCCTTGGCGAGGGCGAGCCCGTCTCCCCCTGCCTCGGAGAGGCCGATGAGCTCCTCGAGCCACGTCGTGCCCGCTGTCTTCACATGGACGCCGGCGCCGGTGCGCTCGGTCGCCCGTCGGATGACCGGATAGAGGGAAAACTTGTCGCTCCCGCTGTGCACCGAGAGCTTGAGCCCCGCCGGCAGGCCATAGGTGGCCGAGGCATGGGCGAGGACGGCGAGATCGTCGTTGAACTCCCGTTCGAAGGCGGTGAGATCGCCGACGTAGTCGACCCCCTTGTTGAACCGACCGGTGAACTTCGGGGCGATCGTGTCGAGCGGGACGCGCTCGTCGGCGAGCAGGCAGAGAATGACGAGGAGCTCCCGCGGCGTCTGCGGGCTGTCGGTCTCGTCCATGCTCACTTCCGTCACAAACCCGATCTCCCCCTTCCGCGCCTTGATGTGGCGGTGGATCGCGCCGGCCTCGCGGGCCGCGAGGAGATACTGCCCGGCAATCCGGGAGACGACGTCGGCGTCGAGCACGATCGGCTCCGCCACCCCCGCCACATTCAGCGTGCCTGTCAGCTCAGGATGCCGGGCCACGAAGGCAGCGATCTCGGAGGCAGGCGCAGGCTTGCCGATCGAGTCGGCGACGTCGATCGTGAAAAAGTCGCTGGTGTCGAGGAAGCGATCGACCGTTTCGAGGCGGATGTGGTCGGCATCGACAAACCACGGATGACGCCAGCCGCGCTCTTCCACTCCCTTCGCCGCGGCGGCCCGGACGCTCGGCGGCTCGCTGCCGACGAAGCCATGCTCGCGGTTCGACTTGTTCCACACCGGGGCGACGACGACCCCTTCCCCCTCGAGCCTTTCAAACGCGGCCAGTTGTGCGGCGGCCTGATGGGCGAAACGGTCACCGACACCGAACGACAGCCGGGGGAGGCTGGTGCTGGAAGGGGCATGCATCGGGAAGTCCTGATTCAGACGTCGAGATTCTTCACATCGAGGGCGTGGCGCTCGATGAACTCGCGCCGCGGTTCGACCTTCTCCCCCATGAGCACCCGGAAGAGATCGTCGGCCGCGGCAGCGTCGGTCATCGTCACCCGGAGGAGGGTGCGGTTGGCGGGGTCGAGCGTCGTGTCGCGGAGCTCCTCCGCGTTCATCTCGCCAAGCCCCTTGAAGCGCGTGATCGACAGCCCCTTCTCACCGGCGCGGCGGACGGCGGAGAGGAGGCTGCGGAGATCCTCAAGGCCAATGACATTCTCGCCACGGCGGAGCGAATAGCGCGCGTCCTCGGTGCCGGTGCGGTCCTCCGGAAGGAGCGACTCGATGCCGAAGCCCATCTCCTTGAGCTCGGCCAGCCCGGAATTGATGCTCCGCACCTCGTGGAGATCGACGATCACGAGTTGGTCTTCATGCTCCACCGACTTCGCGTCAACGCCCGGCGCCGTGGCGTGAGTTTGTGCGTCTTCGGCCCGTCCCACCGCCAGCGCCCCACCGGCGGCCTTTTCTTTCCCCTTCACGAAGGCCTCGAGCTGCTCGCGGCTGGAGAACCAGTGCTCCTCGCTCCCGAAATAGACATGGAACATCGGCAGCTTGGCGGTGGCTGCGTCGCGGCGGGCGGCATGATCGCGAAGGCTGATCCCGCGCCGTTCCAGGGCGACAAGGGCATCCTCGAGGCCGGCCAGGGTGCGGCAGAGCTTTTGCATCGGCGCCCCGGAGATCTCACGGCCGTCGCCAGGGAGGAAGACCCCCTCGCCGAGCCCCTGGTCGAGGAGCTGCGTCTTCATCTCCTCTTCGGTCTGCACGTAGTAGACCTGCTTCTTATTGCGGACGCGGAACAGCGGCGGCTGGGCGACATAGACGTGCCCCGCGGCGACGAGCTGATACATCTGCCGGTAGAAGAACGTCAGCAGGAGCGTGCGGATGTGCGAGCCGTCGACGTCGGCGTCGGTCATGATCACGATCTTGTCGTAACGCCGCTTGCCGAGATCGGCGTCGGTGCCGATGCCGGCGCCGATCGCGGAGATGACGCTGCGCACCTCCTCGTTGGCAAGCACCTTGTCTTCCCGGCTCTTGTAGGCGTTGATGATCTTGCCGCGCAACGGGAGGATCGCCTGGTACTCGCGGTGTCTTCCCCCCTCCGCCGAGCCACCGGCCGAGTCACCCTCCACGAGGTAGAGCTCGCAGCGGGCCACGTCGCGGCTGGTGCAGTCGCGGAGCTTGCCGGGGAGCCCTCCTCCGGAGAGTGCACCTTTGCGCTCGCGGAGGAGCGCCTTCGCCTTGAGGGCCGCCGCGCGGGCCTCGGCAGCGAGCACGCCCTTCTGGACAATCGCCTTGGCGTTCTTCGGATTCTCCTCGAGGTACTTGGCGAGGAAGTCACCGACGGCGGAGTTGATGATCCCCTCTACTTCGCCGTTGCCGAGCTTCGTCTTCGTCTGCCCCTGGAACTGCGGGTGGGGGACGCGGACGCTCACCACCACCGTGAGGCCCTCACGGACGTCGTCGCCAGTGGGCACGAGATCCTTGTAGAGCCCCGTCTTCTTGCCGTAGGCATTGAGTGATCGGGTCAGCGCGGCCCGGAAGCCGGAGACGTGCGTCCCCCCCTCCGTGGTCGAGATGTTGTTGACATAGCTGTGGAGGTTTTCGGTGAACTCGCCGGTGTACTGCATGGCGATGTCGAACGAGACTCCCTCCTGCTCGCCGACGATCGAGATCACGTCGGCGTGGATCGCGTCGCTGGAGCGATTGAGCCACTCGACGAATTCAACGATCCCCCGCTCGTAGAAATACTCCTCCGTCTGGCCGCTGGCGGCGTCGGAGAAGACGATCTTCACGCCCGAGTTGAGGAAGGCGAGTTCCTGGAGGCGACGGGCGAGGATATCGAAGGAAAACTTCGTCGACGGGAAAATCTGCGGATCGGGCTTGAAGGTCGTCTTCGTGCCGGTGCGGGTGGTGGTGCCGACGTTGCGGACCAGGCCCGTGGCGACGCCGCGCTCGTACTCCTGCTGCCAGAGGTGGCCGCCACGCGAGACCTCCACCTCGCACCACTCGGAGAGGAAGTTCACCACCGTGACGCCGACGCCATGGAGGCCGCCAGAGGTCTGGTAGGCGCCCTTCTGGAACTTGCCTCCGAATTTCAGGACCGTCATCACCCCCTCGAGGGTCGACACTTCACGGTCCATCTCCTCGGAGAGCTGCGCATGCTTCTCCACGGGGATGCCGCGGCCGTCGTCCTCGACGGTGACACTCCCGTCGACGTTCACCATCACGCTCACGCGCTTGGCGTAGTTGGCCATGCACTCGTCGATCGAGTTGTCGACGACCTCGTAGACGAGGTGGTGGAGGCCGCGGGCGGTGTTGTCACCGATGTACATGCCGAACCGTTCGCGAACATGATCGCGGTCGGAAAGATGGAGCAGATCCTCGGATGTGTATCCGGGTGTGCGGGGCTCGTCAGCCATGGGAAGGCTCCTCCGGGGATGACGGGGCTGGGCCTGAGCGCTGGGAGGCTTCGGCCCGCATCGATTCAAGGGTGGACTGTGGTTCAGCGCGATCGATCGGTTCGGAAAGGAGGCGGCAGCGAATGTCGGTGATCCCCTCCGACGGCACAAGTTCGGCCAGGCGGCTGAGAGCCTGACGCTTGTGGAATCCCATCTCTTGGACGAGCGCCGAGTGGGTCACGAAGACCTCGAGCACGCCACGCCGGACGAGCCCCGGCTGCGATGCCGCCCGGAAGTGCTCTGGAACGGCCTGCTGCCAGGCGTCGACGAGTCCCGAGGCCGCCTGCTCGCGGTCGTAACCGGTGCGGGCCAAGAGGCGGCTCATGAGCCGGCCGATGGCCGTCGGTCCTGCAGGCTGGGAGTCGTTCGGCATGCGGGGATCGGGAGGAGGATTGGGAACGTGGCGGATGGAACAGGGGGGAACAGGGAGTACGGCAAGCATCGAACGGATCACGACGGCATCGACCATCCTGTCAATCGGCGGCCAGCGGCATGATCACGTAGCCGTAGCCATCGGTCGTGGTGCAGACGGCTGCGCTCTGGGCATCGGTGAGCTCCACGGTCACCGCCGTGTCGGCATCGAGGACGCGGAGGAAGTCGCTCACGAAGCGAGGATCGAGCTTGATGCGCACCGTCGCGCCGGAGTGGTCGATCGGCAATTCGATCCGGCTCTCGCCACTCTCCGACGATCGTCCCGTGAGGACCAGTTGCCCGGCCTCGAAGGAGAAATCGACCCCCTTCGACTGTTCGCTGGTGACGATCGCCGCCTGACGGACCGCCGCGAGGAGTGGCCCGGCGACGAGATTCACGCGGATCGCATCGGGCCTGGTGGGGAAGACGTCGCGCCAGCGGGGGAAACGCCCCTCGACAAGCCGCGAGGAAATGGTCGTCGATCCGCTCCTGAAGAGGATCTCGCTGGGGCGGACCGCGATCTGCACCGGCACGTCGGCGCTGCCCAGGCAGCGTTCCACCAGTTGCATCGCCCGCGCCGGGACGATCGGCGCGGCCTCCGCCGCTCCTCCGCCGGTGGCGACGGCCGGCCCCTGCATCTTGGCGAGCCTGCGGCCGTCGGTGCCGACCGCCGTCACCTGCTTGTCACCCAGTTCGACGAGGACTCCCCCGAGGGCATAGCGGCTCGACTCGTTGTCGGTGGCGAACACCGTCCGTCGGACGAGTTCACGGACCAGCGGCGTCGAGAGTTCATGGCCGGAGTCGGAAGGGAAGCTGGCGACGGCGGGAAACTCGAGCGGGTCTTCGGCCGGCAAGCGGAACTCGCTCCGCGGCGCCTTGACAATCGTGGCGGTGCCGTCGGTATGAATGTCGAACACCGTGCCGGCTGGGCTTTCACGGACGATCGCCGCCAGTCGAGCACTGGGGAGGAGCACTGCCCCGGGCGCTGACGTCTCGACCCCATCGATGCTGATGCGGATTCCTACCTCGAGGTCGGTGGCCGAGAGCACGGCTGTCTCCCGATCGGCCTCGAGTTTGACGTTGGTGAGAACCGGCTTCGGCGACCGGGCCGGAACCACAGCCTGGGCGCTCTGGAGAGCCGCAAGGAGCGGCTCGCGCACACATCGCACTTTCATGTCGGACCCCTTCGGACGAACCGCCTCGCAGCCCGGGAACCCGGCCACGGAAAACCCCTACTGTACCCGACCCGGCGGGCACAGAAACCCCCGCCGATCCACTCCCCACTCCGTCCCAGATCCTTCCCTCTTTTTCTTCTCCTCATGGATGAAAGAAAGAAAGGAGAGGAAACAAGAGGATCAGCAAAGCCAGAATTATGCGAAACGACGCGAAAGGCTGGACAAATGTCCTTCTATGGCTCCCTTGACCCAGAAAAACACGAAGGAAAACAGGTTTCTTCGGCTTTCGGTGATGTCGATTGAAGCGTTGGAATCGTGTCGGAAAAAAGCTGCCAGGCTGACGAATGAAGGCCGTTTGGGGGGCTAGAGGTCGAAGGTCGACCGTGAGAATGGCAGTCGCAGAACGTGGTTTTGCGGTGCCCGGATGGTGTGTGGCGCGCCCAAACGGGGTGACGGCGTGGTGTGGCAATGTTGGCCGGGGAACGGGAGTCCCCGTTGCCCACAGATTCCGACGGCATCCCGACAGCAGCCGACAGGGACTGCGGGCCTCGAAAAAGGACCAAAAACCCGGCTTTGCTTGCGACCGAGGGGCGGGGTGGAGGATCGAAAAACCGAGGCCCCCCGGCCATCAGGCCGGAGGGCCTCGTGCGGAATCTGGAGGTCCTCAAGCCCCCGGGTGGGCCAGGCCGGCCGGATCCCAGCGCGGTCAGGTCGACGGAGACCGCCGGGCCGCGGCGGAGACATCCGCAACCCGAGTCGTCCGCCGTCTTGTCGCTCCATAGCCCAGCAGGAGGCAACCGATGGCCGCCAGCGACAGGGCGCCCGGCTCAGGAACGGCGGCGACGGTGTAGTCGAGCATGATATTCGATCCCTGGCGGATCACGCTGAAGGCCGCATTGGGCCGGATGGAGGTGAGGCTGATCCCGTTGCTATCGGTGCCGACAAGCCCTAGCGAAAACAAGCCCGTCGAGGTGGCTGCTGCCGTGGCATCGATCACCAACCAGGACTGCTGAGTCGACCAGAACGGGTCGGTCCAATCGACCGTCGAGTCGGCACTATCGAAGCTAAGGTCGAGGAGGCTGTTGGTGTCGATCGACAGTGGCCCGGCGACGACGTCGATGGCGTCGTAGAGCGTGCCACGATCGGCCAGTGCGGCGGCGTTGGCCACCAGCTCCCACTGGAGTTGGCTACCGGCTGCGTAGCTCAAGCCGCCGGTAAAGGACTGCCGGCCGGGCGAGTTGCCGGGGGCGTGGATCGCCCCGGCGTCGAGCGTGACCGGGCCGGTGAACGTCACCCCGTCTCCCTTGACGACGCCGCCGGCCGCGACGTTGAGCGTGCCACCGATAAAGCCCGTGTAAGAAGACGTGCCGGCGACTGTTTGGGTGCCAGAGAATCCTTCGGCGTTGCGGATCGTGCCACCATTATTGGCGAGAGTGTTTGAGACCGCGAGCGACGCCAGGTCGAGGATCGCGCCGTTGCCGACGGTCACCGCCCCGGTCCCGAAGGCAGACGCACCACCGGCAATCAACGTGCCCCCCGAGATGGTCGTCCCGGCGGAGTATGTATTCGCCCCGGAGAGCGTCAGCGACCCGCTTCCATCCTTCACAAGTGCGATGTTCGCCTTGCCGCTGGTGCCGATCGGGCCGGCATAGCTGCCGGTCCCTGTGCCGCTGACGGTGAGAGTCGAGGTGATCCCTGCGACCGAGTTGACGATCCCGCCGACGCCGGAACTCGTGCCGGCGAGGAAGGCGATCTGCTGGGAGTAGCCATTGAGATCGAT
>CAMCCR010000070.1 GCA_945873085.1 Candidatus Kuenenia stuttgartensis
GTTGTCGAGCCGGAGATCTCCCTCATGCTGCTCGACGATCGTACGCACGATCGGCAGGCCCATGCCGAGCCCTTCGTCCTTCGTCGTCGCGAAAGCCTCGAGGGCTTCTTCCATGATACCTTCCCCGATCCCACCCCCGTTGTCGATCACGGCCAGCTCCACCGCATCCGCGGCCCGGCTGGCCCGAATCGTGATTTCCCCCGGATCACGGTGCCCTGCCGGTCCCTCCCCGCTGCCGGCTGAACCAGCCCGGGAGGCCCGAATGGCGTCGGCCGAGTTGCCGAGGAGGTTGAGGAGCGCCTGCTGGAGAAGGACCTCGTCGCCGGCCACCCGTGGAAGCCCCGGATCGCAGGAGACGTTCACAACGATGCCGTCGGAGTTGAGCCCGGGCCCGGCGAGCGTGAGCACGCCGCGGATCAGGCCTGGCACCTCGACTGGACCGACGGTGAATCGCTGCTTGCGGATCATCGCCCGGATGCGGTCGAGCACCGCTCCCGCGCGCTGGTCGTCGGCGGCCATGTCGCGGACGATGGCGCGGAGCTCTTCGGCATTTGCCGACGCATCGTCGCGAAGGAGGATCTCCGCCGCCTCGAGGTTGTTGAGGATCGCCCCGAGCGGCTGGCCGAGCTCGTGGGCCAGCGAAGCCGCGAGTTGCCCGAGCGTCGAAATCCGCCCCGCGTGGGCGATCTGATCGCGCTGTTCGCCGACGATCCGCTCGGCCCAGCGACGGCGGCGTGACTGCGTGACCAGCGCAACGATGAGCAGGCTCTGGAGCGCGAGCACGGCCCCCCCCGCAACAAAATACGGCCGGTAGCGGTCCCAGAGCCACGGCTCACGAAACAGCACCCGGCTGCCAGCGGGGATCCGAGAGGCAGGCACGCGAAAACGATTCAGCGCGCGATCATCGAGAATGGTCACCGGAGCGACGGTCACCGGAGGGGGAATGGGCCGGTCGCGGCTGGCCAGAATGAGGCGACCCATGGCCACCCCCATCGCTCGAAGATCGCTGCACGCCCCCCCGACGGTGCCCTGACCGATGTGCGAGTCGAGCATCCCGAAAACGGGGGCCTTCGACTCCTGGCAGAGGGACTGGAGAATCTCCGACGGAAAGTACGATTGCCCCTGTTCGTCCCTCCAATAGCCGAAATAGATGACCACCGAATCGGCGGGGAGTTCGCGGAGCCGACGACGCAGTTCGGAAAGCCCCATGTCGATGAGCGGGACATACTCGAGCTGCCGCTCCTCCGCGATCCGGCCGACAGTGGCGTCAAACCTGGCCATCACGCCGGGGTGGATCTCGCTTTGCCCCAGGAGACAAATCCGCTTGGAACTGGGAAAGAGCCGGCAGGCAAGCGCCGCCGTGTCTTCCAACGTCGATTGGCTGGTCACGTAGGTGTAGTCCCGGGGCATATCCTCGGTGGCCAACGCATCCCCCGGCCGCTCGAAGGCCACGATCCTCGCGTTGGGGGAGAGTCGATCCCGGCTGGCGAGCACGAAGTCACGGCCGACGTCGCTGGTGGGAACGATGACGTCAAATTGCCAGTCGCTGTACTTCTCGAGGAGCCAAGCGGCGGCCCGGTCCGGGTCGTCCACGCTCCGGCCGAGCCGGACGAGGTCGAGATTCTCGATGAACACCTCGGGAGGCGCCGCCTTCGCCTCGGCCACCCCCGCCCGGAATCCCTCCATGAACTGCACGAACGCGGGGCGCGTCGGCCCCTCCTGATCGATGACGAGCACCCGCAGGATCGGCACGGGCTCCGCCCGGGCCTCCTCCGCCGGCTCGTCAGCTGCCACAGCGAACGTCGCGACAGCAAACGCGACAAACGCGGTAGCGACTGCGGCGACGGCCCTCACCCGCGCCCCGCTTCCCGTGAGCGGCACGATCAAGTCCTCGATTCGCCGGCCAGGGGGCATGTCCGAATCCTGCTCTGCGGTTGGAGGGGGGGCATGAACGAAGTCCCCGTCGCGTCCCTGTCTGATCGCTCGTTCAATCGGGAAGCTCGAAAATCAAAGGGTACCCATGTTCGGGCCGCGAGCCAGCAGCACGGATTCCCGCCCCTTGTTTTCGCTGATCGACGCGTTGTTCCGGGGGGCTTTCAGCCCACGAGCCCATCGAGGGTGCCGGTGGCGTCGGAAAACGTCTCCGTCTCGCAGCCGACCGCCCGGGCGACCGACAACAGGAGGTTCGAGAGCGGCGGGTGCTTCTCCTCGTCGAAGGCCAGGTGACGACCGAGGTTGAATCCCAACTTCTTCCCCCCGGCCACCAGGAGGGGAAGATTCTTCGGGGAGTGCTCCCCCCCTTTGCCAGAGTTCATCCCGCTGCCATAGACGACGACGGTCCGATCGAGCATCGACCCGTCGGCCTCGGAAGTCTTCGAGAGCATGCCGAGGAACCTTCCCAGCTTCTCGAGGAACGCCTTGTCGATGGCGGCAAGCTTGGCAAGCATGCCGGCGTCGCCACCGTGGTGCGACAGCTCGTGGTGATTCTCTCCCCCGATGCCGAATCCCCCCGCCTCGCGTGACCACTCGAACGTGACCACGCGGGTCGTGTCGGTGAGGAGGGCGAGATAGACGAGCTCGAGACAGACATCGATCCACATCGGCCGGTCATGGGCATCCCCCGGCTTGCTCCCGAGTTGCAGGCCCTCCTCCGAGACCCGCGGCTTGGGCCGGTCGATCCAGGCCTCCGTCCGCTCCACCTGCTTCTCGGTGTCGCGAACGCTGGAGAGATATTCCTCGAGCTTCCGCTGATCGGTCGCGCCCAGGCGACGGGAAAGCGCCCGGGCATCGCTGCCGAGCGAGTCGAGGATCGAACGCCGCTCGGCGAGCCGGGCGAGCGCCGCGGCCCGGTCGGTGGCCGTCTCCGGCACGAACAGCCGGTCGAACAACCGGCGGGGGGAGTTTTCGGCCGGCAGCGGCGTGCCGGCATGATCGAAGGAAAGCGTATGGCTGTGGCCGGCGGCGCCGGTGCCCGACTGATCACTCAACTGCAACGACGGGAAGCGGGTGTGAGGGCCATGCGTCGCCGCGACGACCTGATCGATCGACATCGTGTTGGTGTAGTCGGCCCCGGGCCGGGCGGTGAGGTCGGCGCCGGTGAGCCAGGTGTCGGCGCCGCTGTGCCCCCCCTTGGAATGCGGATGCCCTAGGCCCGACACGACGGTGAAGTGATCGCGATGGTCGGCAAGCGCCGCGAGCGTCGGGGAGAGCGTGTAGCGGTCGCCGCTGTCAGCCGGCATCCAGTCGAGGATGTTGACGCCGTTGGGGACGTAGCAGCAGACCATCCTGGGCTGCACCGTCTCCGACAGACGCTGCGGCTCGAACGTCGAGGGCGCTCCCCAAGATCGCGGCAGCATCGACTCGAGGAGCGGGAGCGACAGCGCCGCCCCCGCGCCGCGCAACAGATGCCGACGCGAGAGCGGAGTGAATGACGACATGAAGCGGGGCCTTCCGAAAGGATCGATTGGTTCGAGGAAAAAAGAATGGCTACTTCGTGACAAACGCGTCGCTCGCGACGATCGCCTTGATGAGAGTCCGCAGCGTCGGGCGATCCTGCTTCATGGTCTCCACCGCCCCTGCCACGAGCGGTCGGTCGGCAAGGCCAAGCTCGCGGCTCAGGGCGTAGGTCGCCAGGTGCCTGGCGAGCGATTCAAGGAAGCGGTCATCCTCGGCGAGCATGGCCGCCTGCAGGCCCGCCACACCGTCGATCACGCGGCCGTCGGGCATCCGCGAGGAGGCATCGATCAGCGGGTCGTTGGCCTCGATCCGCCCCTTGTAGCCAAACCCCTCCCGAGCGCGCCATTCGCCGGCGGCGTTGAAGTTTTCCAGGGCGAAGCCGAGGGGATCGATCGTGTCGTGGCAGCGGGCGCACTGCGGCAACGCGCGGTGGATCTCCAGACGGTTTCGGACCGTCGCCTTGTCGATCCCCGGCACCTTCGGCGCGATCTCACCGGCGTTGGCCACCGGGAGCCCCGGATCGGTTCCCAACAGGGTCTTCAGAATCCAGGTGCCGCGCTTCACCGGCGACGTCCGCGTGCCGTTGGAGGTGATCGTGAGCACTGACGCTTGGGTCATGATCCCGCCCCGCGTCACACCCTCCGGCACCGGGACCTTCCTGAACGCGTCGCCGCGGACATCGGGGATCCCATAAAACCGTGCCAGCCGCTCGTTGATCGTCACGAAGTCGCTCCTGATCATGCCGCGGACGTCGAGATCCGCGCGGAGAAACTCACGGAAGTAGGCCTCCGATTCCCCCACGATCGACTGCTCCAGATGCCGGTCGTACTGCGGGTAGAGATCGGGCGCCGGTGGATTGGCTCCCACGTCGCGCAAGCTCAGCCACTGCCCGGCGAAGTTTGTCACGAGGGCCTCGGCCTTCGGATCGACGAGCATCCGGTCGACCTGCTGCGAGCGCGTCTCGGTATCGGCAAGCCGCCCCGCATCGGCGAGCCCGCGGAGCTCGGCGTCAGGCTGGCTCGACCAGAGAAAATAGGAGAGCCGCGCGGCAAGCTCATGATCGGAGAGCGGCTCGGGGCCATCGGCCGGATGAGCCTCGACAAGATAGAGGAAGTGGGGGCTGGTGAGCACTGCCTTGAGGGGAAGCCTGATCCGCTCCACGAGCGGTAGGCTGGCGGGCGATGCGGTGAAGAGAACGAACTTTTCTTCGACCTCCGCGCTCGTCACCGGCCGGCGGTAGGCCTCGCGCATGAATCGCCCGAGCACCTCCCGCACATACGCATCGGGATCCGCCACGGCGAGCGGCGAGTCGAAGAGGATCTTCATGTGCGAGGTTGGTGGCCAGGCATCGAACACGGGCCCCTCGATCTCCATCCAGTCGATGAGGGCCTCCGGTCGGGGAAATCCGTCCCTGGTTTGCAGCCAGAAGTTTTCGAGCACCGCAGGGATCGAGTAGGCAGAGGAGAGCGTCACGCCGGCCGACTCGGTCGTGAACCGAACCGGAAGCTCGACCACCTGCGGCTCTGCGGGCGCCCCTTCGATGTCAAACTCCGCCACCGTCCGGGGCTGCGATCCGAGTTGGAGCGTGAGCTTGAGCCGCGGCGGGCCGTAGTCGTAGATCCGGTCGGTGCGAAAATGAGCCGCGTGGGAATCGAACCACTCCTGATGGTTCGCCCCCCTCGCCGGATCCTCGGCGTCCTGTTTGGCCTGCTCGGCACGGAGAATCTTCTCGGCCCCCTCCTCGACCTGCTCGCGTCCGGGGCGCCGGCCGGCGACGCGGGCCCGGAAGACGTACGTGCCCGGCGTCGAGACGCGGAAATCGCGGGCGTTCACCGTTCTGTCCCAGCCGTCGTGGTGGAGGACGACCCAATCCCCTTCGAAGGCGTTGTTGCCGCCGTTGACGATCGGGTTGTTGTCGGCGTCGAGGCGGATGCGATGGCTGTCATCGGCGGAACCAGCAACGGGATCGAACCGCCAGCGGATCGTCTGCGGACGCTCCCCTGCCACAAGAGCACGATCGAGGATCTCGCTGGCGGCGGCGAGGTATTGCTCGACCTGCAGCTGCGACATCGTCAGCACGCTGCCGTTGTTGTCGAATCCGCCGGCGGGGGGATCTTGGGGGAAGACCGACGCGTCGAAATCGATGCCGACGAGATCGCGGATCGTGTTGCGGTACTCCGCCCTGTTGAGCCGCCGCAGCACCACCGACTGCTCCCGCTTGGTGAGCTCCGCCGCCACCGCTCTGCTCGTGATCCAGTCGACCACGGCCGCCACGTCGGCCGCATCTGGCTGCGGCCGGTCTTTCGGAGGCATCGAGTGGCTGCTGAGAACATCGACGATCTCGCGCCACTTCCCCCGGGCACTCGCATGGCCGAAATCGGTGTCGAGGGATTCCGCCGCGAGTGAGAACTCCCCCTCCGGCTTCTCCCCGCCATGACACTCGATGCAGTGGGTTTGAAAAAACGGCACGATCACCCGTTCAAGGCCGGCGGCATCGTCGTCGGGCCCGGAGCCGGAGCCACCGGACGCAACGACCACCGTCCATCCGAGCATCAGGCCGGCGGCGAGGAGTCGTGGTCGGACAGACGCCATCTTCGCCAGCTCCACGGGCCAAAAACTCCAGCCCGCCGGTTCACGCCCGACGGAATCCGCCGTTGACGGGGATCACCTGCCCGGTGACGAACGCCGCGTCGGGGGAGACGAGCCACGCCACCGCGGCGGCGATGTCAGCCGGCTCGCCCCATCGCCTGAGAATACTCTCGCGCACGGCCCGCTTCTGCCAGACGTCGCTTGCCCCTTCCCCCCACTTCGTGCGGATCCACCCCGGGGCGACGCAATTGACCCGCACTTCAGGCGCGAGCGACCGGGCCACGCTCCGCGTGAACGCCATCACCGCCCCCTTCGTGGCCGCGAACAGCTCGCCCGAATCCCCCTCCATGCCGGTCTCCGCCTGATCCCAACCGGTGGTCACGATCGCGCCGCGGGCCTTCCCTGTCGCCGCCTGCTCATCCTGCCAACGGGCCTTCATCCGCCGGCCGAACGCCCGCGCGAGGATCATCGTCGACCCGACGTCGACCCGCAGCAGCTGATCGAGCTTCCGCTCGAAGCTCCACGCTGCAGCCGCCCCGGTGAGGACATCGGCTCCGGCGATGAGGACGACCGTGTCGAGGTCGGGAAGCGCCGCGGTCACGCCCTCGACGAGCCGCGGAAGCTCGTCATGACTGGCAAGGTCGCAGAGAAACCGGCCGACACAGCCACCGTGGTCGGCAAGCGCCCCGGCCACCTCGTCGGCCGCGGCAGCCGAACGGCCATGGATCGCGACGCGGGCCCCCGCGGCCGCCAAGGCCAGCGCCACCGCCCGGCCGATGCCATGCGTCGCCCCGGTGACAAGCACTGTCCTGCCGTCGAGTCTTTTTGTTGTCGGTGCAGCCATGGCGCTTGTCTCGCTCATGCGGCCGGCTTTTCTTCGCCGGATGCCGCAGGGGCAGGGTCGGCCTCCGGCGGAGTCTCCGCCGTGGGCGTCGCGTCGACATTCGTCGTCCCGGCATTCGGCGCGGCCCGGTCGGTCACCTCCGCGCTGCGAAGCGGCAACCGATAACAGGCCGCCTCGCGCGCATTGCGCACCAGGAGCTTGTCGCCGGCAATCGCCGGAGAGTTCCATGTCTGCTCGGAGAGGGCTGAGAGCCTGGCAACTTCGCGGTGAGCCTCCGGCGTCGCCTCGACGAGGACGACGTCCCCCGGTTCCGACTGGACGACGAGGAGATCGCCAACCCGGAGCAACTGCCCCTGGTCGTAGCGTCCCCCCTTCCACATCCGTTTGCCGTCGCTCGCGCGGAGGCATTCGAGGATCCCGTCGGAGAGGCCGTAGAGGTGGCCCTCATGGACGGCGACATTCGTGAACTTCGTCTTCATGCCGGCCTTGTTGCGCCACGCCTCCTTCACCGTCCACGCCCCATCGGCGCCAGGCTCAACGTCGAAGGCTGCGCCGCCGATGCCGTAGCCTTTGGAGATGAAGAGGCGATTCGGGCCGATCACGAGGGCCTGCGTGCAGGACGCGTCGGAATTGCTGTGCCCCGGCCAGGGGAACCGCCACGCCTCCTCACGCGTGGCCGGATCGAAGCCGATCACCTGCGACTCGGTGACCGCCACGAGGAACTCACGGCCACCGAGCATGAGGAGACTCGGGCTGACGAAGCTGATCTGATCGTCGCCGGCGGTCCAGCGGCGATCGCCGGTCGAACGGTCGTAGGCCACCAGCGCCACCGGCCCGTCGGCACGCGGCCCCCCCCCCTGCACGACCACGACGTCGCCGAGGATGAGCGGAGAGCCGGAGCGGCCCCAGGCGACGGCAGCCGCGTGGGCGGCAGCATCGATGCCGAGGTCGGCAAGCACGTCCTTCTTCCAGAGCACCTTGCCGGTGACGCCATCGACGCAAAACAGCCAGCCGGTAGCGCCGGCGGCATAGACCACGCCGTCGTGGATCGTCGGCGTCGACCGCGGCCCGGTGCCGCCGAGGACCGTCTGGTGCCGGGCTGTCACCGCCACCTGCCATTCCGGCTCGCCGCTGGCGAGGGCGAGGCACGTGACGATCTCCTCGTCGCCTCTCTGTTCGAGCGTCACGGCATGGTCGCCATACGTGGCAAACCCACTCCAGCCGGCGCCGATCGGGCGGCGCCACAGTTCGCGCGGGGGATTTTGCTTCCAGGCCGGATCGAGGGCCGGGGCCGAGGGGGGAAGCGAGGCGTCGCCCGCTGGCCCGAGGAACCGGAAAAAGTCGTGGGGGGCCGACTGCCAGGGAGCGGTGGCAGACACCGGCGGCGGCGCGGCAGCGGGGCGGGCGAGGAGCGTGTCGCGCGACTTCTGCCAGGCCCAACGGAACTCCGGCACGAGATCACCACTGACGCGCTCGATGCGGAGCGTGGCCACGCCGAGGCCGACCAGCCCCAAAAGCCCGAAGCCAAGGCCGCGCTTCCACGTCGAACGGTGGCCGCTCTCCCGGACAAACCACAGCACCGCCGACATCAGCGCCGAGAAGCCGAGAATGAGGGTGATGATGTTGCGGACGGCGCCGTCGACGATGCCGCCGACGACCGATTCGAGAAGCCCGGCCCGCACCATCGCCGCCGCGGCGGCCAGCGAGCAGAGCGAGACGATCAACCGGCGCGGGGGCCAGAGCGAGCGGGCCTCGGAGACGGGCGCCGGATCGACGGAGCCCCCGGAGCGCTGCTTCTTCGACCGCCTCGTGGACTTGCTCATGCGGGGATCGCCTCGCGGTCACCCCACCGGATCGTCCGCACGCGCGGCACGTCGAAAGGGCTCAACCACCAGAGTTTACCGGTCGTACTGTTTTCGCGCCCACGCGAACCTTCCCCGCCGGTCGATCACGCCCCCGATTCCTTGTCCGCGCCACGGGCCCCGACTACACTCCCCCGAACTGCGGGCGTTTCAGCCCCCTCTCCCTCTTTGGAAGCCCTCATGACCAGCCCCGAGCCCCACCGCTCCTCCGGTTCGAGCCCGCCGACGCCGGCAGCCGCCATTGACGCAGCCCTCCGGTCGGGGCGGGGCGTCGGCCCCTCCACCGCCGCCGTCCATGCCGGCGAGGCCCGGCAGAAACTGGCCGATGCGATCACCGATCCGATCGTCTCCGCATCGACCTACACCTTTGCCAACACCCGCGCGATCCTGGACTTCATCGAGCAGGATCTTCCCCGCGAGGAATACGGCCGCTATGGCAATCCGGGGGAACGGGTGGTTGAGGACAAACTCGCCGCCCTCGACGGTGGCGAGATGGCCGTCCTCTTCTCCAGCGGCATGGCCTCGCTCGTCGGCGTGCTCATGGCCCACCTCAGCGCCGGCGAGGAAGTGGTGTTCTTCGATCAGTGCTACCACCGCAGCCGCGAGTTCTGCCGGCGTCATCTGACCCGCTTCGGCGTCGGATTCCGCGAGGTGAAGACGGGCGACTATGACGCGATGGAAGCGGCGATCAACCCGCGGACGAAGATGGTTGTCAGCGAGTCGCCGACCAATCCCCACCTCTCGATTGTCGACTGCGCGCGGTTTGCCGACATCGGCCGCCGCCATGGCGTGCTGACGCTCATCGACGCCACGCTCTGCACCCCCTACAACCACCGCCCGCTTGCCGACGGCGTCGATTTCGTTCTCCATTCGGCGACGAAATACCTCGGTGGCCACAACGACCTCCTCGCGGGCGTGGTCGTTGGCTCGAAGGAAAAGATGGAGCCGGTGCGGAACCTCCGCGGGATCATGGGGGGGATCAACTCGCCCCACAACTGCTACCTCCTCGAGCGTGGCTTGAAGACCCTCGCCCTGCGGATGGATCGGCACAACGCCAACGGCCTGGCGGTGGCTCGGTTCCTCGAATCCCATCCGCGGGTGGAGCGGGTCTACTACCCGGGCCTCGAGAGCCATCCCTACCACGCCGTCGCCAAGGCATCGATGCGCGGCTACGGCGGCCTGGTGACCTTCCTCGTCAAGGACGCCGACTGGCAGCAGACGTCGCGTGTCGTCGATGCCGCGCGGATTCTCCGCATCGGGCCGAGCCTCGGGGGGGTGGAATCGCTCATCGAGCAACCGCTCGTGATGAGCTACTGGAGTTACTCCCCCGCGGAGCGGCAGACGTTCGGGATCGGCGACAACATGATCCGGCTCGCCCTCGGCGTCGAGGACACCGCTGACCTGATCGCCGATCTAGGGCGGGCGCTCGAGGCCTGACGCGTGGTCTCCCCGGCCCGCTCGCTGGCTGGCTCGCTGGAGATCACGTCGCCGCCGCTGGATGCGGCGGGAGCGTCGATCGCGCAGGCCGGGCAAGCTGCGACGGGCCCGGCCCGGCGCGAGATGCCTCACCTCCGCTGCCTCTCAGGCAAACAGGGCGACCTGGGAGGGGTCTGCCGGTCGCGGTGATTTTCACGGAAGTTCCGGTCGCGAGGTTGCCGATATCTCTTCCGATTGCAGAAGCCCGTCAGGTGCCGTCCACCGCGGGTGCTCTCGGAGAAGTGTCCATGAACGTCGCGAATGGTATCCGCCGACTGGCCGCACTGGCGCTGCTCACGTGGGCCATGCAGCCGGGCTCCGTCCCAGCCTTCGCCGACGAGGGAGCCGCGGCGGCCGCGCAGAACTCTTCCCTCCAGTGGACACCCCACCGCTCGGCCGCAACGCCGCCCGCTGCCCCCGCTTCGCCCCAGCCCAGCGCCGCCGCCCGCTTGCCCGAGGCAAACGATTCGCCGGCGTTTGATGCAAGCGCCGATGCCGGCCGCGACGACCGCGCGATTGCCGCCGCCGAACGGCCCCGAATGCTCCCGCCGCGGCAACTTCCTCCCGAAATGGCCGCCGCCCCCTTCACGCGCTCAGGAGTGAATCGGGCACCGGCTCCTCCCACTGGGCCCGCTCGCCGGGCCGACGACGGACGAACGGCCGCTGCTCCCCCGCGCGGCGCCAAAGCCGAGCCCTCGCTCTTCGGGATCAACTTGTTCCGCGCCCCACAGGGGGATGTGGGCCGTCCGATGTTCGGCGCGGAAATCGTTCCGCAGCGGGACGGTGTTCGCCCCGCGGCGGCTGCCGGTGACTTCCCTCGCTCTGGCCAGCGTTCGATGGCGCCTGCCGGCCAGCGGATCGCGATGGCGCCCGGCGGAGAGCCTTCGATGATGTCGCGGATGTCCACCTCGTCGATGCCCACCTCCTCGATGCCCCGCCCGCGCGTTCAGGCCCGCCGAGTTGCCAATCAGCCGACGCCCGCCGGTGAGCTTCCTCCGCCCGCTGGCGTGGCGCCCCCCCCTGGCGCCCCCCCTGGCGCGCCGAGCCGCAGCGGTCGGCCCACCCCGATGGAATCGATGTCAGCCGATCCTTCGCTGCCCGGTGGCATGCCGATGGACGAGGAAGGGCTGACCTTCGGTGGCCCCGATGGCGACGTCGGCTTCGGCGGCATGCCGCTCGACTCGGGTGACTACGGCCCACTCGCCCCCGGCATGGATGCCTTCGACGGTGGCTTCCCCGACGACGGGATGATGCTCTCCGAAGACGGCATGCCGATGGGCATGGAAGGCATGGAGGGCATGGAGGGCATGGAAGCCCCCTGGACCGGCGAGGTCTTCCTCCATGTGCCGTCGTTCTATGACGACCCGTACGCCTGCGAGGATGGCGAAGCCTGCCCGGGGTGCTCCCCGATGTGGGATCCCGAAGGACGGATCTGCGCCTATTTCCGCCGCTTCGGCCGCCCCTACTACGGCTGGCGGTGGTACCGCGACCTCACCGTCGGGGCCGGCGTGACGTCGTTCCAAAACACCACGAACCTCGGCCTCCGCGGCAACTACGGCTTCAATGAATATGCCAACTGGTCGATGCCATTCTGGAACGCCATCGGCCTCGGCTGGCAGATCGGCATCCGCGGTGTCCAAGCCGACTTCCAGCGGACGCAGATCACCGCCGCCAACGGCAGCACGCTCCTCAACACCCACTCCCGCAACCAGGTGTTCCTCACGACCGGGTTCTTCACTCGGGCCTTCGAGGGGCGCGGTTTCCAGGGTGGAGCCGTGTACGACTACCTTCAGGACAACTGGTTCGATACCACCGATCTGTCCCAGATCCGCGCGGAGATGAGCTATGTGTGGGGCTACCACGAGTTCGGATTCTGGGGTGCCGTCAATGCCTACAACGCCAACGGCGCGTTCGTGACCGGGGCCCGGGGCAACTCGGCCTCCTTCGACACCCTCGATCTCTACACCGGCTTCTACCGGCTCCAGTTCGGGGATGCCAACGAGATGAAGATTTGGGGTGGTGCCAGCGGCCAGGGGGATTACCTCACCGGCATGCTCGTGCGGGCCCCGATGTCGCGGTCGCTGGCGCTCGAGGGGACGTTCACCTATCTGATCCCCTCCTCGAGCAACACCGTGCAGCTGCCCGACAACAGGGGCAGCCTGACCTACGCCGAGCAGGCGTGGAACGTGTCGACGAACCTCGTCTGGTACCCCGCCTGCCGGTCGCGCCGCAGCTTGGCCAGTCCCTACCGGCCGCTCTTCGACGTGGCCGACAATGGCAGCATGATCGGAACGGTGTCGGTGAACCGGCCCGTGCGTCGTTGAGCCTTCAAGTCCCCTGGCGTCCCCCCGGCTCGTGACGGCCCGCCGGCTACCGCCACGGGGTGGCAACGTGGCGGCGACAGCCATGGCCCGGGCGCGGGCACAGGGGCGGGCGGCCGCGGGACCGTTGCCGGGATCGACCGGACGGGCCTCGCCTCCGCTGCGGGCCCCGAGGGCGACAGCCCTCTTGATCGGGCCACGGCCTTTCGCCACCCCTGCCCCTGCCGCCCACCGACGGGTTTCTGCTATCCTTGCCGGTTCCAGGGCGCCCCTTTCGGGCCACCCCCGCTATCCAGGAATCCATCGCTGCCATGCCGGAAGCAAACGATCCGTGGGCCTCCCTCGCCGACAATCTCGGCGCCGTTCCAGCGCCTGACCAGGCCGCTGCCCAGCCCACCCCCGCTCCTCAGCCTGCTCCCCCCCGCGCCGTCGAGACGCGGCGTCCCGAACCGAAGAAGCCCGCTCCCCAGACTTCCGGGGGCGACTGGACCGACATCGTCTCCGGATTGGGCCTTCAGCCGGACGCTGTTCCGCTCCGTCCCGCGGCTCCCCCGCCGCCGCCGGCGGCCCGGGAACGGGCCCCCTCCCCCCCACCGGAGTCGTTCGAGCGACGTCCGGAAGGGCAACGCAGGACTGAACGTCCTGAACGTCTTCCGGAGGGAGAGCCATCCCCTCGCGATCTCCCGCCGCGTGACGTCGGGGCCAATCGGGGCGTTGACGATCTCAGCTTCCAGGATCGTCCGGTCGTCGACCGTGGCTCATCCGACCGTGGCTCATCCGACCGTCCAGTCGCCAGCCGCCGAGACGACGACGGCCGCCGCGACGGGCGACGGGACGGCGGACAGTCCTCGGGCCGCGGACGCCGCGGTGACGGCCGGCGGGGCGAAGGCTCTCCGCAGGGGGAAGCGCGGGGCACGGCCGGGGATCGGCCCAGCGCCGAGCGGCCCGCCGACGCCAGAACCGACCAACCACGCCCAGACTCGCTCCGGTCGTCGGGGCGCGGCGATGCAGCCCCTCCGTCCCCCAGGAGCGAGGAGCGCGCTCCCAGTCGGCGCGAAGAGGATGATCTGATCGCAGACGGCGATTCGTCCGAAGGCCGGATTCTCGAGGATGGCGATCGCCCCGAGGGAGACCGCACCAGCGGTGAGCCGCGACGTGGCCGTCGCCGCCGGGGACGCCGCGGTGGTCGGGGACGTGGCGGGAGGGATCGCGACGACGCACCGCGGGACGAGGCGGCACCGGGCCGGGCCGACGACGCTGCTCCTCGAAGCGCTCCTCAGGCCGATGACAGCGCCGACGATGAGTTCGGCTTCCAGCCGCGGAAGCCTGCCGAGGAAGCCCCCCGTCAGGAGCGGCGTCCTGCTCCCCAGCGACGTCAGGACGACGGCGAACGTCGGTCGTCCCGAGACCGGGACGGCGAGCCCCGCAGCCAGCCGCCGCGTGGCGAGCCATCGGCTCCCGCGGCCGGTTTTGATTGGGATGCACCGGGCGAACGAGCCTCTGCCCCATCCCGCTCCCCTAGCAGCGATCGGTCGCCTCCCCGGAAGACCGAACGTGACGACGACAACTGGGGGGGCATCGATTTGGATCCCCGTGAGCCGGCAAGCGAGACCGGCGGTGGGAGAGACGGGGCCCCGATCGATGGTGAACCGAGTGGCGACGCTGGCGACGCTGGTGACGAGCAGACCCGCCGCCGCCGCCGCCGCGGCCGTCGTGGTGGCCGCCGTCGTGGCGGCCGGGAACGGACCGGCGACGAACGTCCCACCTCGGAACAAGCCGGCGACGAATCGGCCCCGGTGAGCCGGGGCGATAACGCCGCTGACGACGAACCGCTCCCCTCCGGCTACGGCCGGGCTCCCGTTCCTCCCCGACCCGCTGCCAACGGCACCGGCGAAGGGGAAGCGCGCGGACGCCGAAGACGGGGACGGGGCGACCGGAAAAGTTCGACGCCACGTGCTGCCGGCGCCGCTGGCGCTGCTGGCCAGCCTGCCGCGGAGGGAGCGGAGCCGAAGGTCCGGGGCCGCTCCTCGAGGCGAGGGACCGCTGGACGGAGTCGCCGCCCCGAACCGGAACTTCGTGCGACGTCGCGTCTGGCGCGTGGCCGGAGGGACGATTTCGCCCCGGTTGCGGGCGGCTACGACGAGGACGACGAAGGGCTCGACTTCCTCGGGATCGAGGAGGCTGGCCGCGAGACGCCGCAAGTGGAGTCACGGCGGAGCGACGA
>CAMCCR010000071.1 GCA_945873085.1 Candidatus Kuenenia stuttgartensis
GCCGACTCATTCCGCTGGCAAGAGCCTGCCGAACAGAGGGATGGAGGTCGATCCATGCCCCGCCGCGCCCAAGGCCCGTCCAAGCCAGCCCCCCCGGGCCCGGCCCCGATCCAGTCTCCGGCGCCGCTGCCGGTGATCGTGAAGCGAGAACGCGGGCGGCGGGTGATCCTCGATGTCAGCCCCGCCGCAGAAACAGGCCCGGCCTCGAATGCCCTGTTCGTGGAGCGGTTCCTGACGTACGTCCGCCACGAACGGGCCCTGGCCGACAACACCCTCCAAGCCTACGCCCGCGATCTCCGTGACTTCAGCGCCTGGCTCGGGGGACGCAACGCCGCAGCAATTTCGATCCGCGATCTCGGCGACTACCTCGGCCATCTCTCCAAGAAGGGGCTGGCCCGCGCGAGCGTCGCACGCCAGGCGGCGACCCTCCGCGTCTTCTTCGCCTTCCTCCAGCTCGAGGGGACGGTTTCGGAAAGCCCTGCTGAACTCCTCGCCGCCTCGCGCCGTGACGACACGATTCCCGGCGTGCTGTCGCCAGACCAGGTCGACCGCCTCCTTGCCAGCCCCGACGGCAGGTCTCCGACCGGCCAGCGGGACAAAGCCCTTCTCGAGTTGCTCTACGCCACCGGTTGCCGGGCCTCCGAGGTGTCGTCGCTGAAAGTCACCGACATCCACCTCGCCGAATGCTTCTGCACCTGCCATGGCAAAGGGAACAAGGAGCGCGTCGTCCCGCTCGGTGCCCGCGCGGTGAGCGCCGTCCGGACGTGGTTCAATGGCCACCGGGGCACCTACGCCACCAATGCCGAGAGCATCCCGCCGTGGGCGATGCTCTCGTCCCGTGGCAACCGGCTGTCACGGATGCGGATCTGGGAGATCGTCACCGACCACGCCCGCAAGGCCGGGGTTCCCCCCGACATCGGCCCCCACACCCTCCGCCACAGCTTCGCGACCCACCTCGTCGCCGGAGGGGTCGATCTCCGCCATGTCCAGGAGATGCTCGGCCACGCCAGCATCGCCACGACGCAGCGTTACACGCACGTCGATGCCGGCCGGCTCAAGGGCATCCACGGCCGCTTCCATCCGCGCGGATGAACGCCGTGACCGGCTAACAAACCCCAGGCTCGCCGCCCACACGCCCGCCACCACAAAAGCGCCACCGAAACGTCAGCCCTTCTTCGGCGGCGTGAACTTGATCTTCCGGATCAACTCCACTACCTGGCCATTCTCCACCTTCCCCGACACGGCCGTGATCGCCTTGACGACGTTGACGTACTTGAGGGCGTAGTCGGCGTCGAACTCGACTTCCGTCTTCTCGGCGAGCGAATTGGGGCCGCTGTCGGCCCCGACCAGCCCGATGATTCGCTTCCGCAGCTCGTCAAAGTCGGCGACAGGCGTGCCATTCATGGCGATCGAGGCGAGGCTTCCGTCGGGCCCGGCCGAGAGCTTCACGCGGACTGGCGGAATCTGTTGGTCGTCAGGGGCCGCCGCAGCAGCGGCCGCGATCGGCATCCGGATGTCGAAATCCCCTTCGGGGGCGACGACTTTGAGCGTGCACATGAAGAACGACATCAACTGGAACACGACGTCGATCATCGGCGTCATGTTGATCTCGACCTTGTCGGTCAGGCCTGTACTGGATCTGCGTGCCATCGGTTCACCGCCTGTCGTCGTACTGCGCCCGGAGGGCGAACCGTTCGAACCCCTTTTCTTGGCAGATGCGGATGATGTCCTGCACCTCCCCCGTTTTCGCCCGGCCATCGGCCCGCACGATGATCGTCGCCGAGTTCGGCTCGCGATTCTCGTCGATCATCAACGTCTTTTCACGCTCCAGATAGGCACCGATATCCCGCACGGCGACGAGCTCGCCGGCGTAGATCACCGCACCGGCATTTGTGAGTTGGAGCGTGATCGGCTTCTCGATCACCCCGTCGGCCGGCTTCGCGAGTTGGCTCGACGGAAGCTGGATACGGTCATCCTGCTCCGCCTCCGAGAAGTTCATCACGAACATGAAGAACGTGATCAATTGGAACGTCATGTCGATCATCGGCGTCATGTCGATTTCGGTGTTCGACGGACCGCCGCTGCGTTTGGCCATGGATCAGATCGCTGGGGTGAACGGGGTCTGCTCGGGTGAACTGGACGCCGTCGTCACTTCTTGACGCCGACGGACTGGAAGCGGGACATCAGCCTCTCCGACTCTTCGGCAACCTCGCCGTTGAGCTTCTGCAGCCAGTTTTTGAACAGTGAGAAGCAGGCGATCGCCGGGATGGCCAACCACAGGCCGATGAGGGTCGTGATCAGGGCCTGCGAGATACCGATGGCGAGTTCCGAGGGCTTGGGGGCCGTGGCCGACTTGGCGATCACCATGAACGCCCCGACCATCCCGTCGACCGTCCCAAGGAGGCCGAACATCGGCGCCAGCGCCCCGATCAGCGACACGTAGCTGATCTTGTGCTCGAGTTTCATCGCCTCCTCATCCTCCGACTCGTGCATCGCCTCCGCCGCGACCGCATGGCCCGACTGGATCTTGCTCATGCCGGCCGCCAAGACATGGCCGAGGTAGGAGTCGTCGGCCTTGGCCAGATCGTAGGCCTGCTGAAACTCCTTGGCGTCAAGGTGGGCCTCGAACCCCTCCCGAAGCGCCTTGGGCATCAGTGCCTCACGGCGGATCTGGAGGAAACACATCACGAGGAGCGCGACGAGCGCGAACGAGAGGAGAAGGAAAATGATCACGTACCGCAGGCCGAGCGCGTTGTAGTAGAAGACGAGCATGCTTTCCCCCTCCGGCTGGGCCCCTTCCTCGTCGGCGAGGTCGTCTTGGGCGAGAGCGACGGTGGGGGCGAGCACGGGGCCAACGGCCGCCGTCGCCGGAAGAAGGAGAGCCACGGCCATCGCGGCCCGCGAGAGCGTTGCACGGAGGCCACGCAGGAACAACGCCCCTGCCTGCGGCACCTGCCAACCGTTTTCTCCAACTACCGCGATCGCAGCCGACTGCATGCTCTTCTCCTCGGAAAACGTCGATCCGACCGTTCCACACACTCACCCGCGCGACTGGACTCCCCCGACCGGCCATGAGCCGGACTCCGCCAATCGTCCGCGGCCCCCTGGATCGTACGCCACCCAGGTTCGTCCCCTCAAGCCGGGCCACCGACGCGGTTGCCCGACCACTCTCTCGTCAGGTCTTTCCCGCCGTCAATTTCTTTGCCCACTGCGAACCAGGATAGCTCGATTCGAGCGTCGCGCGGGCCTCCCGGGCTCGCTCCGGATTCGCCCCTTTTTCCCACAGATCGACGAGGTTGTAGAGGGCCTCGGCGTGGTTTTCAGGAACTTTGTTGTAGACGAGATCGACGGTGAGGAACGCGATCAGGGCGTCCTGCTCCTTCCCCGCTGTGGCCCGGTAGGCCTGACCGAGGGCGTTGTAGGCCCGACCGAGCACCTCCCCGTCCTCCGGGTCAGCCTGCTGGATGACCGCCTGAACGAGCCCGACGGCCTCCTCGGGCTTGCCGAGATGGGCGAGGCAACGGGCCCGGCCTAATTCCGCGGCCCGCTTCTGGGCGGCGCTGGCCTCGTCGCTTGAGTCGATCTGCACCGCGGCATCGAACTCCCGCAGCGCCTCGGCATGCTTCCCCTGGTCGAGGAGCATCGCCGCCCGGGCCGAAGCCGCTCGCACTTTGAACGCCGGCGGCCCCTTCGCGAGTTGCCCGTAGGCGGCCAGCGCGTTGTCAACGCGGCCGGCCCGCGCCAGGAGATCGCCGAGGAGCTCCTGCATGTCGTAGGCGTGGTGACTGTCTGGATGCTTTGCCACGAAATCAGCCACGAGCTTCCCGGCCTCGCGGGGATCGCCGCCGGCCGCCAGCGCCACGCGGGCCGTCGCGGCCGCCCGGACGTAGTCAACCTCGTCGAGGAGGATCTGCTCGGCCCCGTCGAGGTCGGTGGGCTCGATCTCGGCAAGCTCCTCCAAGCTGTCGGCAGCGCGACCCCGCAGCAGCATCGAACGGGCCGACTTGAGCTCTGCAGGCTCGCCGCCAAACTGCACCTCGCGGATCTGATCGATGGCGATCTTCTTGATCTCCCCCGCCCGATCCTCGAGCTGAATCTCATTTGCATCCGTCGCCGAGACGCGGCCAGAGACCGTGCCGGCGTTGGTCACCACCCGGTCGGCCGTCTGCGCGAAGGCCCCGCGGCCGACGAGGAGGGTGACGACGGTGACCAAGAAGAGGAGGAAAAACCGGCGGGCAGGGATCGCTCCGCAGCGGATGGAGTTCGACATGGCTGTGGCATTCCTGGACGAGCGGACGGGCGTCATGAGGCGGCGACGGGGGGTTCGTCGAGTTCGGCAAGCCCACGGGGGCTGGCCTCGCCGCGCTCCTTTTGAATCTGTTTCAAGAGGGCATCGAATTGGGCTCGGAAAGCGTCGCCACCGAGATCGGGGTAGAGCCGGTAGGTGACAGCGACGTCATTGAACGCCATCTGGAGGAGCTTGGCCCGATCCTGGCCGGGCTTGGCGAGGAGAGCGAGGCGACAACGGACGACATTGAGACGGGCCGAGAAGAACTTCGCCCGTGCGTCAATCGCCTTCGGGTCGGCGGCCTGACGGGCGAGCCGGTTAGCGATTCCTCCCCATCCCCAAGCCACGCCCCCCTGGCTCTTCCTGCCGGCGATCGCCTCGCGGAGAAACCGGGCGGAGGCGGCGCCGTCGGTGGCCTTTTCACCGGCTACCTGGAGGAGCTCTGCGGCCTGGATCTGCGCGTCGAGGGAGTTTTGCCGCTTCGCGTCGGAGAGGATCCAATCGACATGCCCGAGAGCCTCGTCCCAGCGTCCCAACTCCCGGTAGACGCTCGCCAACTTGAGGCGGATCGAGGGAACAAAGCGGGCGATCTCGTCGGCGCCGTCGGCCGAACCAGCGCCTGCGCCCGAGCGCTTGAGAAGGCTTTCGTACACCTCCGCGGCCCGCGCCAGATAGCCGGAGGCCTTGGCCCTCGGCACGACCGTGGCCGAACCACTCCCGGAGCCGAGTGAGAGGTACGTCGTCGCCACCCACATCTGGGACGCCACCTTGGCATCCCGCTTCGCCACCCCCTCGAGGAACTTTTCGAAGCCGGCGAGAATCCCGAGAGCCGTTCCCTCCGACTCCGCCAGCCCATTCCCTTGCGTGGCCCCTGGCGTGACCTGCTGTTTGGCCGCCAGGGCCTCGAGTTGCCCCTGGAGATCTCGCCCCATCGAGAGATACATGTTCGTGAGTTTGGCGGTCGCTTCGGGGCCGGTGCCCGCCACCGCCTCGAGCTTATCGAAGGCCTGCTGGGCCTTGTCGAGCTGCTGCGATTGGATGAAAAACCGCAGCGCCACCGTGGCGGCATTTTCGGCAAGCGGCCCCGATCCATACGCCGCATCCCCGGAAGAGAGGACGGTCCAGCCACCCCAGGATGGCTGTTCGAGGAGCTTCGCTGCCAGGGCCTGATCCCCCTCCTCGATGGCGATCTGGCAGCGGGCCAGCCCCCCCGCCACGGCCACCGGACTCACCGCACCGCCGGCCGGCATGGCCGCCAGGCCGGCGTCAAGCGCCTCGACCGCCCGGCTTCTCCATGCCGCAAGGATCTCTGGCGCGGGACGGACGTCCTCAGGGAGGCGACGGCGTTCGATGATCTCGCGCCACAGCGCCCCACCGGCGCGGAGGAGCACCTCGGCCCCCTTGGCAGAATCGCGGGGGACGTCGGCGATGAGCTTCACGAGGCGCTCGGCGTCGTGGGATTCGGCAGCCGAGGCGACCACGATCTGCGCTGCCTCCACGCCTTCCGGCTCCTTCGGCCAGGTTCGCATGATCAGCGCCGCCACATCCGCACACCGCACCTTGGCGGCGGCATGCCAGGCTGCCGGTCCATCCCTGCCGAGTTGCTGCCAAGCCGCCATCGCGATCTTGGCCGACTGCCGCGCCCCCTTCGCGTTGGGGTAGCGTTCGGCCAGAAGCGTCCCCAAGGCGGCGGCATCATGGAGGCGACGGGCGTCGTAGAGGAGGTAGGTGAGCAGGGAGCGGGCCCGGTTGAGGTCGTCGGCAGGGACGCCATCCCCGCGGGCCAGCGCTCTCCGCAGAGCTTCCATGGCCCGCGTCCGCTCGACGCCCGCTGCCTCCACGGCCGCCGCAGCCTCCTCCGCCTTCCCGGCCGCGGTCGCCCCCTTCGCCTCGGCCTGCTTCTCCTGCATCGCCGTCACGGCCCCCGCCGCGACGTCGAACGCTGCCGCAAACGATGCGGCCGGGTCGTCATCATCGTCGGGAGCGGCCCGGCCGAGCTTCTCGAGCAGGGCCCGCGACTCGCGGGCGAAATCTTTGTTGTGGCGGGCGACGTCGGTGGCGAGCTTCTTGGCATCCCGGAGCATGCCCGGCTTCTTCCCCTTCTGATCGGCAGGGAGGATCTCCGCCTTCTCCGAGAGCAGCTGCGCCGAGCGGTATTTCATCCCCAACCATTCGGCATCGAGCCGGTCGGCTGGCACGTTCAAAAGCGACAGCCTCTGGAGCCGATCGTCGAATTGGTCGTAGAGCTTCAGCTCCAGCCAGCACTCGAGCGACGCGTTGATCGCCTTGGCCCGGAGCGTCGGCACGAAGCCCGATTCGCCGTCGAGCGCCCGGATGCTCGAGAGGGTGAGCAGGGCGGTGTCGAGAAGCTTGCGCCGTTCCTCCGGCACCGTCTCGGACTGGGCGAGGACGAGGTAGTTGCGCCCCTCGTAGTAGCGGGCATAGAGCCCGGCTCCCCACTTGGGATACTTCTCAAACAGCTTCCGATAGCGCTCGGCCGACCCCCTCACGACGGCCTTCCACTCGGGCGATCCGGGCGGCAGCGCCTTCGACTTCTCAAAATAGGCATTCCCGACCAGGAGCCGGGTCTGGAGGAGTTCACCGCGCAGTTCGTCCTGCCGGTCCTCGAGTTTCTCCATCAATTTCACGTCGGTCGCCGGCTTCTTGGGCGTCCGCCGGGCCTTCTTTCCGCCCGTCGGTTCATCCCCCTCCTTCTCCTTGCCGGCGTTCTTGAGCTGGGCGAGTCGGGCATCGACATCACGGAGGCTCGCGAGGACGGCATCCTCGGCGTTCGTCGGCGGCGGAACTTCCGCCGCCGGATCGCGGGGCGGTGCCTCGAGGGCGGCAATCGCGGCATCGAACAGCGGAATGGCTTCCGCCATGACCTTCGGGCCGTCCTCGCCGGGGCGCTTGGCCTGCAAGAGCTTGATCCGCCCACGCTCGACGAGGAGGTTCCCCTTCTGCGTGTATGCGGCGATCGCCTCGTCGCCGGTCGGCCCTGCCGCCAGGCAACGATCGATCTCCTGTGCCGCCTGTTCGAGCATCGCGGACCGCCGCGCCCCGGGCGGCTCGCGACGCGCAAGCCCAGTCAGCGCGTCGGCGCGTCGCAGCGGAAGACTCTGCCGCAGTTCGGCAGAGGCCCCAGGGTCGTTGGCCACCCGATCGAGCACGGCCAGAACGACGTCGTGCATTCGCTTTTCGGTGAGGGCGTCGAGGAGGCGGCGCGTGGCGACTTCGGCGTTGCCGGGGCCCGCCGCTCGGCCTTCTTCACGCTGCAGAATCGCAGCGAAAAGCACCTCCCCGCGGCCAATCACCAACACCGGCAGCGCTGCCAAAAAGCCACCCAACAGGAAAATCGCCCCGATCCCGTGACGGGCGCTGCGGTCACCGTGGAAACGCACCATGATCCTGCCCCCGGAATCTTCGCACCTCGACCATCGAGGGCCTCGCGTTGCGCCCATCGAATGCAGCCGTCGCGTCAGGAAGGGGCGACCGGCCAGACGATTCACACCGCCTCGGCAGCACCGCCCGCTCCCCCCGCCCAATGTCTTCCCTGCATTGTGCCGATCGCCGCAGAGGCGTCAAACACCAGCAGCCCGCGGCGGATTACTTCCGGGCGCCACGGCTCGCGGAGGACGACATCGCCAGCCAGTTGGGCAGTTGGCCCGCCGGGGGCATCCGCACCACCTTGACCGAGCGGATGCCAGGCACGGCGGCCACGGCGGCGATCGCCGCCGCCGAGGGCTCCACGTCGAGATTGAGGACTCCGATCGCATCCCCCCCCGGGGCCGAACGGCCAACCGTCATCTGGGCGATGTTGACGCCAAGACCGCCGAGCGCCGTGCCGACGTTGCCGATGATGCCCGGCACGTCCTGATGGGTGAAGAAGAGCACGATCCCGTCGAGATACGCTTCGAGCCGGTGCCCCTCGAGTTGCACGAGCCGGGGCATGGCGTGACCGAAGAGCGTCCCGGCAGCGCGGTGCACGCGCCCCTCGGCAACGAGGTCGACGGCCACGACGGAACTGAAGGCGCCAGGATCGGTCCGGCTCTGTTCGACCAGATCGATGCCCCGTTCCCGGAGAAGGACCTCGGCGTTGACGATGTTGACGTCGTCGGCAGCCCCTTCGAGGAGCCCGGCCGCAAACGCGGCAGTGACGAGCTTCGTCGACCGGGAGGCGATTTCACCCCGATAGGCAATCGAGCAGGACCGCGGCGGAGCGTCGTCGAGCTTCGCCAGGAGGAGGCCGAGGCGCCAGGCGAGGTCGAGGAAGCCCTTCACCCCCTCGAGCGAGGCCGGATCGATGGGGCTTGAGTTGACCGAATGGCGGACGGCGCCGGTGGCGAGGAAGTCGACGAGCAACCCAACCCCCTCCACGGCGACCTGCGACTGGGCCTCTTCGGTGCTCGCGCCGAGGTGCGGCGTCACGAGCACCCCGGGCTTGTCGAACAGGGGAGACTCGGTGCACGGCTCCTTCTCGAAGACGTCGAGGGCGACTCCAGCAATCACGCCGCGGTCAAGCCCTTCGGCGAGCGCCTTCTCGTCGTAGATCCCGCCGCGGGCGCAGTTGATGAGGCGGACGCCCGGCTTGAGGAGATCGAGCTCCTTCATGCCGACGAGATACTTCGTCTCGGCCGTGAGGGGTGTGTGGACGGTGAGGTAATCGACCTCGGGAAGCATGGCATGGACACTGGGAACCAGTTCGATCCCCAGTTCGGCGGCGCGCTCCACCGACAGGAAGGGATCAAAACCGAGCACCCGCATCTCGAACGCCCGGGCCCGGGCCGCCACCGTCTGGCCGATCCGCCCGAGGCCGACGATGCCGAGGGTCTTGCCAGCGACCTGGACCCCCATGAACTTGTTCCTGTCCCAGCGGTGGGCATGGAGGCTCGCGTCAGCTGCGGCGATGTTGCGGGAGAGGGCCAGGAGCAGCGCGAACGCATGCTCCGCCGTGCTCACCGTGTTTCCGGCGGGCGTGTTCATGACCACGATGCCCTGCCGGGTGGCCGCATCCTTGTCGATGTTGTCGGTGCCCACCCCAGCCCGCACGATCGCCTTGAGCCGCTGGTTGCCCGCGAGCGACTCGGCGGTGATCTTCACACCACTGCGGCAGATCGCCCCATCGTGCCTGGCGAGCGCCCCTCGGAGGGCGTCGCCGGAGAGGCCCGTCGCCACCTCATAGGTGATGCCGTGCGCTGCCGCGGCCTCGAGAAGCGCCAAACCGTCGGGGCTGAGGGTGTCGAGCACGATGATGGAGGGCATGGACGGCTTCTCGGCAGGGTGGGGGAGGCGTAGCGGTCTCTTTCGACCGATCAATGGGTCGCGATGGAGGCTCGCAATCAGATGTCAGCCGCCGTGGGATTTCTGGAACTCGATCATGTAGTCGCGGAGCTTGGCAACCCCTTCGACCGGCATCGCGTTGTAGATGCTCGCCCGAATGCCGCCGACGGAGCGATGCCCCTTGAGATCGACAAGCCCGCGGGCGGTGGCACCCTTGACGAACTCCTTGTCCATCGCCTCGTCGCGGAGGCGGAAGGTGACGTTCATGTCGGAGCGGCAGTCGGAACGGGCGTGCCCGTGATAGAAGCCGCCCGAACGATCGAGGATGTCGTAGAGCGTCTTCGCCTTGGCGGCATTGTGGCGGGCCATCCCGTCGAGGCCCCCCATGCGGTTCTTGATCCACTGGCAGACCAGGCCGAGAACATAGACGGCAAACACCGGCGGTGTGTTGGCACGCGACCCGTTCTTCACGTGGGTGCGGTAGTCGAGCATCGTCGGCAGATCGTCGCGCGACCGTTCGAGGAGATCCTTGCGGATGATCACGACAGTCACTCCGGCGATGCCGGCGTTTTTCTGGGCACAGGCGTAGATCAAACCGTACTTCGCCACGTCGATCGGGCGGGACAGGAAGTCACTCGAGCAATCGCAGACAAGCGGCGCGGTCCCGAAGACAGGGTCATGCTTCCACTGCACCCCCTGGATCGTCTCGTTGCTCGTGACATGGAGATACGCGGCATCGGGGGAGAGTTTGAGTTCTCCGGCCGTCGGGAGGTGATCGTAGTTCGTGGCTTCCCCGTCCCAGGCGACATGGACGCGCCCCTCACGGCGAGCCTCCTTGGCCCCGGTGTGCCCCCACGTGCCAGTGACGAGATAGTCGGCGGGGCCCGGTTGCCCGCGGAGGAGGTTCATCGGGACCATCGAGAACTGCAGGCTCGCGCCCCCTTGAACGAGCACCACCTCGTGATCCTCACCGATCCCGAGCAGCCCCCGGAGATCATTGATCGTCTCCTCGAGGATCCGATCGAACGGTGGACTGCGGTGGCTGACCTCGAGAACCGAGATCCCCACCCCGGGCAGGGAGAGCATCTCGTCGCGGGCACGCTCGAGGACCTCCAGCGGGAGAACCGCCGGGCCAGGAGAGAAATTGAAGACGCGTTCCATGGTCCCGGCCGTCGGCGTTGTGCGATCCATCACTCGGGTGCTCTCCATTCCGCCCTGCGGTGCCGCGGCCCCCGGGGCATTCGATCCACCCACGGCTGCCCATGCTGGGGAAAAACGCCATCTGGCGTTCCCCCGGGGGAAGGGGAGCAGGCGGAATGCTCCCCGTCACCGACAGCCACGCCATCGGTGTCCCAGGAACGCCGCAGGATAGGACCCGCCGCGGGAAGGGTCAACGGGCGGGAACTGCCGCCGCCGCGGAGGCCGGCTGCGCGGCTGGGAAACCGGTTGGAACGCCCGCCGGGACCACCGCAGGCGCCGGCCCCCAGGCCGATTGAGGCGCCTGCGGCAGCACTCCACCAGTGGGGGGCGGCGCGGGGGGCTGGTACCCGCTCGGGCTTGTCGGCAGGGCAGCCGTCCTCACGGTGGCCGTCGGCGCGGCGCCGGCGAGCGTCGCCACCCGGGCGGCGACCACCGGTTGCACGCCTTCGACCGACAGCGCGCGGGAGTAGTCCGCCAGGGCCTGATTCACGTCGCCGGTCGACTCGCGGATCTGCCCGAGGGCCACCAACGCCCGCGGATTCGACGGATCGATCGCCAACGCGTCAACGAGCCGATTCTCCGCTTCGCGGATGTCGCCATGTTCTTGGCAGAGTCGGGCCAACTCGATCTGCGGATTGGGATTGTTGGGCTGCCGCCGCGACCAATCCTCGAGCAAGGCGATCGCCTCTGGACTCCGCTGCTCTTCGACGAGGAGCACCGCCAAGGCCCGTTGGCAGGCGTCGTGATTCGGGTTCCGGGAGAGACAGAGGTGGTAATACTGTTCCGCCGACCGCCAATCGCTCCCCTTGCCGAAAACCTTCGCCTGCTGATGGTAGGTGGCACCGAGGTTGTAGAAGCAGTCAGGGCTCCCCGGTTGTTGGGCCAGCGCCTGCTGAAAGTGATTCACGGCGCCGAGATAGTTGCCCTGTTGGTAGAGCTTCACCCCCTCGGCGTTCTCGTTGCGCTTCAACGACCCACACCCGGCCAGCACCATCGCCGCCGCCGCGAAAACGACGGCCCCCACGCGGGACGACCGGAGCGGCGTGGGGGGCGGTTTCAGCGGCACGTCTGGCGTTCCGGCAGGGGAAGGGGCGGCGGACGGTACCGGCCCAACCGCACCCCGACAAGGGCAGGGGGAGAATCGCCTTCCCCTCATTCCCCCCAAATCCCCCGCCCACAAAGCCACCGCGCACAGCCACGGGGTGATCAGGCGGGGACGTCGCGTTGGTAGCCGAGGGAGCGAACCACTTCGAGGATCTCGCTGCAGGTCGGGAACATCCGTCCGCTGACCCGCTTGTAGCGTTCCAGGGCCCGCATGAACTCGATCTCTTCCGGGCCGTAATCGCGATCGCACGTGGTCGGATCGATAAACCGACGACGACGCGGCCCCTTCGGCGTCCGGTGGGGGGCGGCGGCGGCATCAGAGCGGGTCGTTTCCAGGCTCGGGCAATCAGCGGCGGTGGAGGCGGGCATCGACGGATCTCCTCGACGGGGGACTTGAACGGCTGGCGAAACTCTGCCGGAAGTATTCCCGTCTCCGGCTGCGCAGGTCCGGCTCTTTGGGGAAAAGGTTCCGTTCAGGAAAGCTTTTCCGCCGGCACGACCGTTGCATCCCGTTCAACCGGCGCTGCGCGACCTCGCCCTACGGCTGTGACCGGCCGGAAGGGGCGTCACCGGTTGCCGAAGAACTTCTTCAGCGCCTCGGCCGCCGCATCCCGCGAGTTGACCGTGCCCTTCTGGGCGGAAGGGGGGAGCGAGCCTGGATTGGCGTTCGACTGCTTGACCGCGTCGATCGCGACCGAGCTATCGGACTTCGTGTCGCCCGCGTTTTGGCCGACCTTGGTCGAGCTCCCGCTGTTCTTGGCGGTGGCCGAGCCCGAGACGGTGGTCGAGGGCCCATCACCGGCGATCCCGGAGATCGTCGAGCCATGGACGTCATCCGATCCCGCCGCGGAGTGGATGTTGCTGGCATCGGCATCGGCAGGGCCAATCGTCGCGGCCTTCGGGCCGTCGCTCGTGGCCCGCAGGGAACGGGTCGTGTCGAACATCCCGGCCGGGGCGTCATCGGCCATCAGCCACTTCGACACGTCCTGATCGCCGCCCCCCTGGGCGACCGGATCCGAACAGGAGACGGTCAACTCGAGCGCGCCGACCCGGATCAGATCGCCAGACACGACCTTCGTCTTCGCGGTGATCCGCGCCCCGTTGACGAACGTCCCGTTCCGGCTGCCGAGATCCTCCACCCACACGTCGGCTGGGCCGACATGGACAGCCGCGTGACGCCGGCTGACGTCCTCGCTCAACGGTCGGACGTCACATTCCTCAGCGCGGCCGATGAGGAGCGTGTTCTTTTTGACGGCGATCGAACGGCCGGCACTTTTGCCAGTGGCGACGATCAACTTGGTGATCATGGTGCGGCTGACTCCCCCCACTCGTCGAGACCGACCCTTGACAACCCCACCGATCCACGCGGATGGCGGGCCGCTGAAGACGTCGACAAACCCTAGCAAAGCCAAACCGCTGGCGACCAGTCGTTCTCAACAACCGTTCGTCAGGGAGGATCGACATCGCCCCCGAGCCCGTCCTTTCCACCTCGTCATCTTAACGACGCGCATTCCAACTGTCTTGCTGAAAACGCGTGAGTCCTTCCTCATACCCCGCCTCCGGGGAAGGGACAAACCGACCAGCAGGCGTCTCGAGTCCTCCCCCGAGGGTGGCAGCGAGCCGGGTGAGCCAGCCCCGCACCAGCCCCGTGCCAGCAGGCGATCCCCACGCCCAACTTCCGCCACATTCACCCCTTTGCTGCAGTTCTTCGAGGCCTGGATGGCGGGATTCCTCGGGCACGAGGCGATTGGCCGCCAGCAGGAGACTCCCGTGCTGGAGGACCGCGCCCCGCAACCGGCGTTGGGCGCTGCCGAGGATCTTGGCATCGCTGCCGAAACGACCATCCGGCACCGGCATGACCACATCCCCGACCGCCCGCCGGTCGAAACAAAGGAGTGGACCTTCCGCCGGGGGCCCCGGTGCCTGAGGCGTCTCAGGCCCCGAATCGGGATCCACCCGATCAATCCCCGATCTCCCCGCTCGTGCGCTCCCCGCGGACAAGCCCGCCTCGACGCCGCACGCCGACAACTCGGCAACGAGCGCCTCATGGACCGCGTCGTAAAGCCGCTGCGGCGTGCCCCCGCAGGGGTGGAGCCGCGGCACGGCCACCGAGAGGGTGACGTCACTGCCATGGAGGATCGCGCCGCCGCCGCTCGGCCGGCGGACGATCCTCAGCCCGGCCAGCGCCCGGTGGGCGCGAGCCTCCGCGATCGCCTGGAAAGCACCGAGCGACAAGGTCGGCTCCGACCAGGTGGAGATGCGGACAAGCACCCGATCCAATCGCGCGGCCTCGGCTGCCAGCGCCTCGTCGAGCGCCATGTTCGTGGCACCCTCGGCCGGCGGATCCCACCAGGCGATCACCGGCCTGGCACGCGCCTCAAGCGAGGGGTCAGGGGCTCGATTCAAGGGGGAGTCTCAGTGGGGCTGGCTGCCGATGAGTGCCTCGTAGGCCGCCCGGTCGAGGAGCGCGTCGATTTCGGCCGGGTGATCCGGACGGATCTTGACGATCCATCCTGCACCGAAAGGATCCTTCCCGAGGGTCTCGAGCTGATCGGGGAGGGACGTGTTGACCTCCACGATCTCTCCCGACACCGGGGCATAGAGGTCGCTGACCGCCTTCACGCTCTCGATCTCGCCGATCGACTCCCCGGCCTTCACCTTCCGGCCGACCGCCGGGAGCTGCATGAACACCAGGTCGGTGAGGGCCTCGACGGCATACGCCGAGATCCCGACCGTCGCCACACCGCCAGCCACGGGACTGATCCATTCGTGGGACTTCGCGAATCGCACATCCTTCAGCATCG
>CAMCCR010000072.1 GCA_945873085.1 Candidatus Kuenenia stuttgartensis
GCCACGACCGGCGACCTCTACGACACCTTCTCGGTCGGCTACCACCACTACCATCACCGCCTGGGGATCGACATGCCGCACACCGAGCGGCTGATCCTGGAGCAGGTCCGCCGTCGTGGCCAGTCCGACTGGAACATCTTCTTCGAGACCTTCACCCACGGCCGATGACCGTGTCACACTCACGCCCGTGGCCAGAGGAGCTCGAGGGCGCGGTCGGCGATGCCGATGCGGGCCCGCATGCCCGCCTCGAACTTCACGAAATCCTGCTCCATGCCGTCGCTGAAGATCACTCCCCCCGTGGGCATCTGCGAGACGATGTCGAGCGTTTCACTCCCGGTGATCGGGCCCCACACGATCCCGGCGGCGCTCGAGAGACTCGTGAACGGCTCGCGGACGCTGAACCTTAGCTCGCGGGCCGTGGCATCGAAGGCGTAGCGGTCGGCGAGATTTGCAACTGCTTTCTTGCCGAGGTGGGCGGTTGCCACCCCCGCGGCGGCGGTCAGCACCGAGCGATACCAGCCGGTGGAGCCTGCGCCAGTGGAAACGATCACGCCGCTCGAAGACTGATTCTCGACGTTCCGCCGGTACTCGATCCGGTAGCGAGCCGAGGCGTGCGACTGAATGCCGATGAAGAGATCGTTGACCGCGTCGATCGTCTGGCCGTCGTCGAGTCGGGCCCGGGCCATCGTAATCTTGCGGACGGGGATCGAGCCGGCGAGAGCCGCGGGGACTGCTGCCGACGCCCCCGCGATCGGAAAGGGGACGAGGACCCCGTCGATCCGCTCGGGATCGGGGTTGATCCCGAGGACCGGCTGCGTGGCGAGATACTTGGCGACGTTGACAACGAGGCCATCGGGCCCGAGCGTGATGACGAGGTCGTGGGGGCCGAAGAGGAAGTTGGGGAGGAAGCCACGCTCGATCCATTGCGAGCGGATCCCGGCCGGGAGCGCCTTGCGGAGCGCCTGCCGGGCCTGCTCGTAGGTTTCGTGGGCCTGCTCCACCTCGGCAAACGACTCGCCCCGGTTTTCAGTGAGGAAGCGGGCCTGGCCACGCGTGCCATGCCGCTCGACGAGCTCCTCGACCATCGTCTTCCGCTTCACCACGACGAGTTTCGTGAATCCAGCGCTCGCTTGCATCGGTCACGCTCCCCCGTCAGCTGGCGGCCGGGCGGCCGAGACGGTCGCCGAGGAGGAGCGTGGCGACGAAGCCGATCACCGCTCCGGAGAGGTGGGCCGTGAAGCTCAACTGCGGCACGAGCGTGTCGATCACCATCTGGGCGAGCACGACCCCGGCCATCGCCAGACCGCGGTTGCGGGCGGCGACGGCCCCCTCGTTGAACCAGCCGCGGAGCATCATCGCGGCGGTGGCGCCAATCAGCCCCATCACGGCGCCAGAGGCCCCGACGGCGATGAGGCGTTCGCCGGTGATCCAACTCTGGGCCGCCACGGCGGCCATCGAGCCGACCCCGGCGAGAAAATAGACGACGAGCGTGCGGCCCCGTCCGAGGCCGGCCTCGGCTTGCGGGCCGAGGGTCGCAAGCGCCCCGAGGTTCATGATCAGGTGGAGGGGCCCGAGGTGGAGGAACGTGGCCGTCAGCAGTCGCCACCACTCTCCCCGGCCGACGCAGTCGGCACAGAGGGCCCCGAGATCGTGGAGGACCTTGAGGTCGGTGCTCCCGTCGAACGCCAGCTGGAGGGCGAAGGCGAGGCTGTTGAGCGCGACGAGGCTCCATGTCACCAGACTTGCGCCGGCCGACGGCGGGCTCTTCTTGCCGAAACGAATCTCGGCCTCCAGGCTCGTCGCCTCTTCAGCGACGAGCGCCTGGCGAGACTCGTCGAGGGGGGGAATCGGTTCATGGCTCGCCGCTATCCGCCGCCCGATCGCCTTGGCCCACACGTCGTCGGCACCGACAAGAAGGTGCTCGAACTCGGCACGGGCCGTGTCGTTCTCGCCCGCCCTCAATCGGGCCGTCGCCAGCCAGTAGTCGCGGTACAGCGGCGGCGCCGTCGCGAGCGATCCGCCGAGGATTCGCTCCGCGGCCTCGGGATGCCCCGCGAGCGCGAACAGGTTGAGCTGGATCGAGTCGCGGAGGATGGCCAGCGGAATCGCTCCGATCCGCTTTCGATGGCGGCGGTAAAGGTCGACCATTCCAGCGGTGTCTCCCGTCTCACCGAGAGCGCGGATGACTGCGGCGAGCAGTTCGACATCGCGCTCGACCATTCCCGGATTGGCTGCCGACCAGGCGAGGATCTCTGCCCAGTTTTGCGTCAGCCGGCAACGGAGAAGGTTGGCCCGTTGACCGACCATGTTCCCGAGTCGACAGAGCGGCTCGAGGACGGCGACGGCTCCATCCTCATCACCCCTTGCCGTGAGGGCGACCGCATCGATGAACCGGGAAGCCCCGGACCAGCCGTCGGCGGGGTGGAGCAGAGCGGCAAGATCGGCGAGCCGCTTCGCCGGGCCGTACCGCTCGCGGATCACCTGGCGGGTACTGGCATTTGAGAGGATCGACGGCAGGCAGACGAACACGAGCCATAGCGCCCCGGCGATGCCGATGACAACTGGTTGGCCGAGCAACCTCCCCACCAACGCGACCGCCATGATCGTCGCGAAGACGACGAGCCAACCGCGCTGCACGATGCCCTGACGCACCTGCATGACAGCCCACAGCGTCGACGTCGCCGTCAGCCACCAGAAGACGATATCGGGCCAGTTCGGCATCGGTCGTGGGCTCCTTCGGCAGCCATCTTGGCCGTTCCCCGAAAGAGGGGCAAGCCGCCGGCACGGAAGCGCGTTGCCCCGTCGAGCGCATACGGCTTGTGTCGGTGGCCTTCCTGAACGCTGCGATGGAGAGGGGGCCGATCGGCCGAGGGCCTCTTCGATGGAAGCGACCCTTCGGTTGTCAGGGCCGGAGGGGCGGATTTTTATCCCCGCGTGCAGAACGCCCGGCCCCGGCATTGACCCGTTCGGCCCGTCGCCGGAGGATGGCAGAAGCATTCAATCGGTATGACAAGCCTGCCGACCAACGCCATTCCTTCCACCCCCGAGGTCTCCCATGCGACTGCTGTTCGTGATGGCGCTGCTCCTGTCGGCGACCGTGTCTGCCGTGGCCAGTGCCCAGACCCCCGGCGACGAACGGTTGCTGGCCGAGCTGACGGCACTCGAGCGGTCCAGTTGGGAAGCCACGCTCAAGGACGACAAAGAGTTTTTCCGCACGTACATGGCGCCGGAGTTCAAGGGCTTCTTCGCCGATGGCACGGTCGCCGGCCGGGAGGAGTTCATCCGGAACATGGACGACTTCCACCTCGTCAAATACACGATGGGGGACGTGAGTCTGCTGCGGATCAACGAGGACGCCGTGATGGTGCTCTACCGGGCCAGCTTCGAGGGGGTGCACAAGGGAAAGACGCTCTCGACGAGCGGGGTCGAATCGTCATCGCTCTACGTCCGCCGCGACGGCAAGTGGCTGGAGATCTTCTATCAGGAGACCGCCACGCCTCCCGCTGCTCCGCAAGCGAAGTGATCGCACCTCCCACAAGATTCCCCAAGGATTCCAGAAGGATTCACGCCATGAAGCGCCGAAGCTTCCTCGCGACCTCGTCGCTCTCCGGGCTCGCCCTGACGCGAGCGCTCTCCATCGGCGCCTTCCACGCTCCCGCCCGGGCCGATGAAGGGGAGCAGCGGCTCGGCGACCTGCTCATCCACCGGCGGCAGAGCGATCAGTACGAGGTTCGCTTTACTCCGGCTCGCGACCGCGCCCTGCGGCTCCTCCAGATCACCGACACCCACTTCTATCCCGGGCCTGCCGCCGATCGCACCGCCGCCGTGATCCGCGGGCTCGTCGCGGCCGAAAAGCCCGACCTTGTCATCCACACCGGCGACTTCGTCAACAACGACTCCTTCGGACAGGTCGAGTGGAAGGGGCTCGAGATCATGAATGATCTTTCCGTCCCCTGGACGCTTTGCTTTGGCAATCACGACTATCCGGTCAAGCAAGGGCCGGGGTCGCTTCCGCTCGACGAGATCAGCGGCCGGATCACTCACGGCCTCCAAGGGCACGTCGATAGCCCCGCGGGCCGGCACTACTGCTTCCGCTACGACCTCCTCACCGGCGACGGCGTGAAGCCGGCAACGAGCCTGTTCTTCTTCCAGGTCGGCTATGCGGAGGGAGATCGGAAGATCTCAGCACCGCAGCTCGAGTGGTTCGACCGCCAGATCGCGGCCGACGAGGATCGCGAGGTCGACGGGCCGATCACCGTCTTCGTCCACATTCCGCTCCTCGAATATCGGGCGCTGTTCGAGCGCGGCGCCGTCGAGGGGGTGAAGGGAGAGAACGTCTGTTTCGACAGCGACACCGGCGAGTCATTCGCCCGGTTTGCCCGCACGAATCGCGTCGTCGGCGTGTTCTGCGGCCACGACCACGTCAACAACTACCACGGCGACTGGGAGGGGGTCGATCTCGCCTATGGCCGCGTCACCGGCTGGGGGGGCTACGGCGCGGCCGACTGGCAGCGTGGCGGAAGGCTCATCGAGCTCGACCTCGCCGCCCCGCGGCCCCTTCCCCGCCACCGTGAGGTGTTTGGATGACGGCAGTGGCAACGAGACCTGCCTGGATTGAAAAACTTCTCGAACCGGCGGCCTATCCCCATCCGGTCGGCCCGATCAAGCTCATCGAGACGCACATCTCTTATGTGTTCCTCACCGGGCCCTTCGCCTACAAGGTGAAGAAGCCGTGCAAGCTCGAGTTTCTCGACTTCTCCACGCTCGACCGGCGCAAGTATTTCTGCGCCGAGGAGATCCGCTTGAACCGGCGCTTCGCGCCGGGGCTCTACCTGGAAGCGGTGCCGATCACCGGCTCCCCCGAGGCGCCCCATGTCGACGGCGCTGGTGAGCCGATCGAGTGGGCTGTGAAGCTCGTCCAATTTGACGAGGCCGATCGGCTCGATGCCCGCTTCGACGCCGGCGGGATCGATACGGCAGCGTGTCGGGAGCTCGGGGAGGCGATCGCCACTGTCCAGGCCGGGCAGGCCGTCGCCTCTGCGGAGAGTGGCCACGGCAGCCCCGAGCGACTTCGTAAGGTGTTCCGGATGAATCTCGACGAAATCCGCCGCCACAGGCCTGACGCCGGCCGCCGTGCCGACACGATCGAGCAGTGGCTCGAGGGGAAACTGGCCCGCGACGAAGCCTCCTTCGAAGCGCGGATCGCCGCCGGGAGAATCCGCGAGTGTCACGGCGACCTTCATCTTGCCAATCTTGTCCTCCTCGACGGCCATCCCGTTGCCTTCGACTCGATCGAGTTCAATCCCGACTTGCGCTGGATCGACGTCGCCAGCGACATCGCCTTCCTCTCGATGGATTTGGAGAGCCGGGGGCGGCCCGATCTGGCCGCCCAGGTGACCAGCGCCTGGATGGAGGCTGCCGGCGATTTCGCCGCCGCCGCGGTGCTCCCGGTTCACCGCGTCGCCCGGGCGGTCGTCCGCGCCGCCGTGGCGGCGATCCGTTCGGCACAGGACGACTGCCCGCCGGAGGCGGTGGCCACCGCCAGGCGCGAGTGCGACCGCTACCTCGATCTGGCCGAACGGTTGGCGAAGGCGTCGCCGCCGCTCCTTCTGGTGACGACCGGCGTGTCGGGATCGGGGAAGACGACGCTCGCCGCGGAATGCGTCGGGGCGTTTAACGCCGTGCGGCTGCGGAGCGACGTCGAGCGGAAGCGGCTGTTCTCGATGGCGGCAACCGATCGGCCCGGCGACGACGACGCGACCCGGGCCCTCTATGCGGCCGAGACAACGCGGCAGGTCTACGAGCGGCTGGCGACGCTCGCGCGCAGACTGCTCGAAGCGGGTTCAAGCGTCGTCGTCGATGCCACCTGCAATGCCCGCTCTCAGCGCGAGCTCCTAGCGGCGGTGGCCCGCGACACCGGCACGCGGATCGTTTGGCTCGAGATCGATCTCCCCGCCGATCTCCTCCACGCTCGGGTGGTGGCCCGCGCAGCCGAAGGGCGCGATCCGTCGGATGCCACGCCAGAGGTTCTCCGTGCTCAGCTGGCGGCGCGCGAGCCGATTCAAGAGGCGGAGCTCGCCCCCTGCGGCGGCGGGCCTCCCTCGCTCCATCTCCGCATCGGGGCCGAGGAGATGGGCGCTGCGGCCCGATTCCTCACCGACCTCGACGCCAGGCTGCGTTCTCTTGCTGCCACGGAGAAGCCATCGTGAATGAGCGCATGACGACCGACTGGCGAAACAGGGCAGAGTCGGCCGACGCCGTCGTCGCCCGGATCAAGAGCGGCATGAACGTCTTCGTCCACGGCGCGGCGGCGACCCCGACGACGCTCCTTGAGGCCCTCTGCCGACGCACCGACCTCGACAACGTCCGCCTTTGGCACCTCCACCTCGAGGGGCACGTGCCGTTCGCGGCCGATGGGTGTGGGGGGAGATTCCGCTCGGTGTCGCTGTTCACCGGGGGGAGCCTCCGCGGCGCGGTCGACCAGGGGACGGCCGACTTCGTGCCGATCTTCCTTTCCGACATCCCGTCGCTGTTCACGAGCGGTCAGGTGCGCCTCGATGCGGCGCTTCTCCAGCTCTCCCCGCCCGATCGGCATGGCCAGTGCACACTCGGGACAAGCGTCGATGCGGCGCGGGCGGCGGCCGATTCGGGAACGCTTGTGCTCGCCGAGATCAACGAGCAGATGCCGCGGACGCATGGCCATTCATCGGTAGCGCTGTTGTCGCTTGCGGCCTTCTGCACGACCGACCGCGAGCTTCCAAGTCGCCAGCCCGCTGTCGGCGATGCGGCGGTCACCGATGCGATCGGGATGCATGTCGCGGCCCTCGTCGAAGACCGGGCTTGCCTCCAGCTCGGCATCGGGGCGATCCCCGACGCCGTCCTCCGCCGGCTCATGGACAGGCACGATCTCGGCATCCACACCGAGATGTTTTCCGACAACGTCGTGCCGCTGGTCGAGGCGGGGGTGATCACCAACCGGGCCAAGGCGATTCATCCGGGGCGGATCGTGACGAGCTTCGTCTCCGGGACGCAGGCGCTTTACGACTTCGTCGACGACAACTTGTTGGTCGAGTTTCATCCCTGCGACCGGACGAACGACACCCTCGCGATCCGCAAGATCGACCGGATGACGGCGATCAATTCGGCGATTCAAGTCGATCTCACCGGGCAGGTGTGCGCCGACTCGATCGGTCACCGAATCCACTCCGGGATCGGCGGCCAGATGGACTTCATGCGCGGCGCCGCGATGAGCCGGGAGGGGAAGCCGATCATCGCCTTGCCGTCGACGGCGGCCGGCGGGACGATCTCGCGGATCGTCCCGGAGCTCAACAGCGGCGCCGGCGTTGTCACGACGCGCGGCCACGTTCATTGGGTGGTGACCGAGCACGGCGCGGTCAACCTCCACGGGAAGACGCTCGCCGAGCGCGGCCGGCTCCTCGTCTCCATCGCCCATCCCGATTTCCGCGGCGAACTTGTCGAGACGCTTAAACGTCTGAAGCGGTTCCTCCTCTGACTGCTTCGACAGTGCGGATCATTCGCAGACGCCCTCCCCGCGGGAGCGGGTAGACTGGAGCCGGTACGGATGCCTGTCGGGAGCCTCAGCACCCTTGTCTACGCCCGTCCCACAGATCGGTGACCGGGTGATCCTCGGGCCTGAGGCGCTTCAGCGGCTCATCGAGGTTCTCGCCCTCGAATACCGCGTCATCGGGCCCACGGTGGCCGATGGGGCGGTCGTGCTCCGCGATCTGGCCTCGGCCGACGACCTCCCCACCGGCTGGATCGACGAACAGGACGGGGGACACTACCGGCTTCAACGCGACGAATCGGCCGGGCCGTTCGATCATGTCGTCGGGCCCCATTCGCTCAAGAACTTTCTCTTTCCGCCGCGGGAGCCGATCGCCCGGTTCGAGCGGGTGGAGGGGGTGTGGGAGGAGTGCGCTCCTGCGGCGCCGGAGAGGCCGCTTGCGGTGATCGGGATGAGAGGCTGTGACCTGGCGGCGCTTGCCATCCAGGATCGGGTCTTTCTCCGCGGTGATAGCGGTGAGGGAGAAGCGATCGATCCGGCCTACCAGCGACGCCGCAACGGGCTGTTCCTCGTCGCGGTCGATTGCCGTCGGGCTGCTGCCACCTGCTTCTGTCATTCGACCGGCTCTGGCCCCGCCGCCTGTTCCGCGTCGGCCGGTCGACAGGCCGACCTCGCCCTGGTCGATCTCGGCCCCGGTCCGGCCGATGGAGTCGCCCCTTGCGCGGGCCCGCGCCGCTATGAGTGCCGGATCGGCTCGGAACGGGGGGCAGCGGTCATCGACGCGATTGCCGCCGATCTTCCGCTCCGACCGTCGCCGCCGGAGGATGTGGCTGCCGCCGAGCGCGTGCCTGTCGACCTCGAGCGTGCCATGTGGGCCCGGGAGCGGAGCGACGGCGGGCCCGGCCGCAGCCTCGACATGGAAAACATCCGCGATCTCCTCTACTCCAATCTGGAGCATCCGCGCTGGCTCGAAGTGGCCGATCGCTGTCTCTCCTGCACGAATTGCACGCTCGTCTGTCCCACCTGCTTCTGCGCGAGTGTCACGGAGGTGGCCGACCTCTCCGGCGACGCCGTGACGCGCGAGCGCCACTGGGCAAGCTGCTTCTCGCTCGACCATGCCCGGATGCACGGCACGAGCGTCCGGCACACGACCGCCTCGCGCTACCGGCAGTGGCTGACGCACAAGCTCGGCGGCTGGATCGACCAATTCGGCACCTCCGGATGCACCGGCTGCGGCCGCTGCATCACCTGGTGCCCGGTGGGGATCGACCTGACGGCCGAAGTGGCCGCGATCCGGGAGACCCCTGCCCCGTCGACCGGGCCCACACCATGAATCCCTCCCCCCTCACCACCCGCCGCCCTGGCCCGACCACGCTCTCGGCCGACCCTTGGCAGACCCACGCAGGGAGCATCGTCGCCATCCGCGACGAGACGCCCGGCGTCCGCAGCTACGACCTGAGCATCGTCGACGCGGCCGTCCGCGCGCGGTACGCCTTCGCGCCGGGGCAGTTCAACATGCTCTACCTCCCCGGCATCGGCGAGGCGGCGATCTCGATCAGCTCCGATCCGGCGACGCCACAGCTCCTCACTCACACCGTCCGAGCGGTGGGGAATGTCACCGACGCCCTGGCGAAGCTCGTTGTCGGCGACCGAATCTTCCTCCGCGGGCCCTACGGCAAGCCCTGGCCACTTGGGGATCTCGCCGGCGGCGACCTGATCTTCGTGGCCGGTGGTCTCGGCCTCGCCTCGCAGCGGGCGGCGATTCTCGACGTTGCCCGCCACCGCGATCGGTTTGGACGGGTGACGATTCTCCATGGCGCGAAGACGCCGTCGGGGCTCCTTTACCCGAGCGAGTACGCTGCCTGGCGGGAGGCGGGGATCGATGTCGACTGCACGGTCGACGCCCCGGAAGCCGGATGGACGGGGAGCGTGGGGCTCGTGACCGATCTTCTCGCGCAGCTTCCCCTCGAGCCGGGACGAAGCGGACTCCTCTGCTGCGGCCCCGATCCGATGATGGCAGGCGTGGCGACGGGGGCTGCGAAGCGCGGCCTCGGCCCCGAAGCGGTATGGATGTCGCTTGAGCGAAACATGAGCTGCGCCGTCGGCCAGTGTGGGCTGTGCCAGTTCGGGCCCTTTTTTGTTTGCCTCGATGGCCCGGTGTTCCGTTACGACCGGATCGAGAAGCTGTTGGGCGTGCGCTGCCTGTGATGGTGATCGGAGCATCGATCGTTCCCGAAGGCTCTGCCCGATGACCAATCCCCTCCCCGCCAAGATCGCCGTCGCCGCGCCGGCCCACGTCCGCCGGCCGCGCGTGGCGGTCTACAAGTTCGCTTCCTGCGACGGCTGTCAGCTCCAGTTTCTCGCCGCCATCGGCAAGCATCCGGAGCTGCTGTCGAAGGTCGACTTCGTCCACTTCCTCGAAGCGAGCCGGGCCGTTGAGCCCGGTCCCTACGACATCGGCTTCGTCGAGGGATCGGTGACGACGGCACACGATGCCGAGCGGATCAGGGAGATCCGCCGCGAATGTCGCACGCTTGTCACGATCGGAGCCTGCGCCACTTCCGGGGGCATTCAGGCGCTGCGCAACTGGGGAAAGATCGACGAGTTTGTGGCGGCCGTCTACGCCTCGCCGGCCTTCATCAGCACGCTCGCCACGAGCACCGCGATCGCCGAGCACGTGCCGGTCGACTTCGAGCTCCGCGGCTGTCCGATCGACACCGGCCAGCTCGTCGAGATCCTCACCGCCCTGATCGTGGGGCGGAAGCCGCGCGTCCCATCGACGAGCGTCTGCGCCGAATGTAAGGCGGAGGGAGTGGTGTGCGTGGCGGTGGCCCGCGGGGTCCCCTGCCTGGGGCCAGTGACGCAGGCCGGCTGCCGAGCGATCTGCCCCGCCCACGGCCGCGGCTGCTTCGGCTGCTTCGGGCCGAGCGACACGCCCAACCTCGTCAGCCTCAACCTCCACTACGAAGCCGCTGGCGTGCCGCGCGACGAACTCCTCCGCCTCGTTCACGGCATCAATGCCTGGGCGCCGCCGTTTCGGGCCGAAGCGGACCGGCTTGCGGCCGCTCCCCACGTCAAAGTGGCCGCGCCATGAGCGGATCGCGGTCGTTCACGGTGAAGTCGCTGGCCCGGGTTGAGGGGGAGGGGGCGCTTCGCGTTCGCGTCGGTGAAGAGGGCGTCGAGATCGTCGAGTTCAACATCTACGAGCCCCCCCGGTTCTTCGAGAAGCTCCTCGTCGGCCGTGCCATCCACGAGGTGCCCGACCTCGTCGCCCGGATCTGCGGGATCTGTCCGGTGGCCTACCAAATGACCGCCTGCCGAGCGCTCGAGACGGCGCTCGACATCGAGCCGCCGGCCGGTGTCGGCGACCTCCGCCGCCTCCTCTACTGTGGCGAGTGGATCCAGAGCCACGCGCTGCATGTTCATCTCCTCCATGCCCCCGACTTCCTCGGCTACGAGAGCGGGTTTGCGATGGCGGTCGATCATCCGCAGCTCGTCGAGGCGGGCTTCCGCCTCAAAGGCTTGGGGAACCGGATCATGGAGGTGGTGGGGGGACGGGCCGTTCATCCGATCAACGTCGCCGTCGGCGGCTTTCATGCCTGGCCCGCCGAAGCGGCGGTGCGGGATCTCGTGGCCGACCTCGAGTGGGGCCTGGGGGCAGCGAGAGCCCTTGTCGACACCGTCAGCGGCTTCGACTTTCCCTCCTTCGAGCGCCCGGAAGATTTCGTCGCCCTGCGGCATTCCGACGAGTATCCCTTCAACGACGGGCGGATCGTGTCGAGCGACGGCCTCGACATTCCCGCGTCTGCGTTCCCGGAGCACTTTCAGGAGCGGCAGGTGCCCTGGAGCACGGCGCTCCATGCCGTCCGCCTCCCCTCCGGCATTCCGTATGCTGTCGGCCCTCTCGCTCGGCTGAATCTCTGCCGCGATCGGCTTCCGGAGCTTGCCGCCCGGGCGGCGGCCCGGCTCGACTGGCCCCAGCTCAACCCCTTCCGTTCGATCGTGGCCCGAGGAATCGAGATCGTCGCCGCCTGTGAGGAGGCGCTGAAGATCGCCCGGCAGTGGATCCGTCCGACCGAGCCTGCGCGAACGCCCCTGCCGCTTCGCGAAGGGATCGGGAGCCATGCCACCGAGGCTCCGCGCGGGCTCCTCTGGCACCGCTACGCGATCGATGCGGCAGGGCTTGTCAGCGCCGCGGCGATCGTGCCGCCGACGTCGCAGAATCAGGCCAGGATCGAAGCCGATCTCCGGGCCTTCCTCCCCGGAGTGCTCCCGCTCGACGACGCGGCTGTCACGCTCCGCTGCGAGCAACTGATCCGCAGCTACGATCCCTGCATCAGCTGCGCCACCCACTTCCTCCGGCTCTCGATCGAGCGGGCGGAGCGGGGAGTCATTGGGCCGTGACCGATTCCCCGGAGGCCCGGGTGACGAGGCCGAAGTAGACGCCCGGATCGATGTCGGGGACGAGGTTGGTCACATGCCCGTCGGCGAAGCCGGTCGTGACCATGCCGCCGGCATGATCGCTGCTCGGCCCCCAGGCGGAGTTCCCCCGCGTGCCACGGTTGTCGAGATTGAGGCTCGTGCGCGTCGGGGCGGCAGCGGTCGGGCCGTAGCCGAGCGCCGACACCGCGCTGCCGACGGTCCAGGCCTTCCCGTCGAGGACCGGCAGCGCCTGTGAATCATCGGCGAGGGCGACGACGAACGCCTGCATCCCGTCGATCCAGGCGGAGTTGCCCCCCTCCTTCGATTCCGACAGGAGGATCGTCGCCGCTGTCCCGTCGCGGAGGGCGTCCATGTCGAGCCCGAGATAGGGGAGATCGTCAAACTCGGGCTCGAGCGCCTTCGGACCCCGCAGTGGCATGCCCCCGTTGTCGGCGATGGCCGCAGCAGCCTTGTCGGCGCCGGCGACCTTCCCCTGGGACGCCACTCCCGCCATCGCCTTGTAGTTGGTGATCGCGATCGTTGGATAGGGCGTCGAGCCGTCGTAGCTACCGATCGAATGGAAGGCGCTGCCCGCGGCTGCGGTGACGGTCGGGGGCCCGGCGTACGAAGGGCACTGGAGGACCGCGAGGGGGGTCTGGCAGGGGTGGGGTTGGTTGTTGATGGCGAGCGTCGGCATGAAGGGATAGGCCCCGCGACCGAGCCTCCCCGAGCCGCTCATGATTCCGCTGTGGAGTGTCGATTCCTCGAGGAAGGCCAGAATGTGGACGATCCAACTGAAGCCCCCCGGACTGGCCGTGGCCGGGCCGCCGTTGCTGGCAAACGTCACCGCGGTGGCGGGATAGCGGTCGATGGCGGCGGGGAGACGGCGGGCGGTGTCGTGGCTCCGCGTCAGGCCGATGAGGAGCTGCCTTGTCTTGTTGACGCACGACGAGCGTCGGGCCGACTCTCGGGCCGCCTGCACCGCCGGGAGGAGGAGCCCGATGAGGACGCCGATGATCGCGATCACGACGAGGAGCTCCACGAGCGTGAAGCCGAGTTTCGCCGCGGCGGCCGGGCGGACGGGAGAAGGCGTGACGGGAGTCGGCATCGAGGGGTCCTTGCGGCGGCGGGCGGGGGGCGATCGATCCCCGGAAGAATGTTCTACGTTCCACGATGCCAGACGCGAAAGCGCCGCGGGCCAAGTTCGGCGGCCCATCGCCCACGGGATGCGGGGAGGATTGGTAGGATTTGAGGGGCGTTGACCGCAGAACCTGCGGCGCGAGGACTCTTGGCACCCGAATGGGGATTCCCAGATGCGAGCGCGGTTTCAATCGACGATTGGCGGCTTTGCGTCGATTCGCCTCCTCCTCGTGATGGCGATCTTCCCGATGACGGCTAGCCGGGGCGCCGAGCCGACGGCGGCCCCAGAGCGGATCGTGTGGCGGACGCCGGTATCGCTTGCCGCCTCAGGGGACGGTCGCTGGCTCGCCACTGCCAACCGGGCCTCCGGGACGGTGTCGCTTGTCGACCTGACCGGCGAACGTGCCGGCACGCTGGCCGACGAGCTGCCGATCGGCCGACGTCCCGGCGCCATCGCAGCCCGGGGCGAGGATGGCTTCGTCGCGGTCGCGACCGAGTCGGGGGATCTCGTCACGCTTGCCGTGAAGGAGGGGCACCTCGCCGAGACCGGCCGGGTCCATCTCGGCTTCGAGCCGCACGACGTCGCCCTCTCCCCCGACGGCGCCACCGCGTGGGTTCCCCTGGCCGCCACGGCCGCGGTCGTCGCGGTCGATCTCAACGCGCTCACCGTGTCTGAGCCGATTCCGACCGGCCCCCTCCCCCGCTTCGTCGCCGTCTCCCCGGACGGCGCGACTGTCGCCGTCGCCTGTGCCGCCGGCGCCGAGATCGTCCTTGTCGATGCCTCCACCAGGCTTGTCCGCTCCCGCCATCCCTTCAAGGGGCTCAACATCGGCCAGCCGGCGTTTACGCCGGACGGCGCCACGCTCTACTTCACCTTCACCTACGACGGCGGCGGCACGATCTCCCCCGGCGACATTCGCCGCGGCTGGGTGACCGGGAGCCGGCTCGGCAGGCTCGACATCGAGCCCGACGGCGGCACGCTCCATGGGCTGACGCTCGACGTCCCCGGCCGGGCCGTTGGCGACGTTCTCGGTTTGACGATCGTCGACGGAGGCCAAACGGTCCTCGTCGCCGCCGGGGGCACCCATGAACTCCTCCGCTTCGACGTCGCAGCCGGGCTTCCCTGGACGCAGATCAGCGGCGCCGAGGTGATGGATCGGTCACTTGCGACCGATGCCAATCGCTTCCGCCGCCTCGATCTCGCCGGCCGGCCGCTCGGCCTCACCGTAACGGCCGATGGCACGCGGGTGTTTGTCGCCAACGCCCTTCTCGACGCTGTCCAGTCGATCGATCCGACCGGGCCGGAGCTGCTCTGGAGCATGGCGCTTTCCCGTGGCGAGGAGCCGACGGCCGAAGAGCTGGTGATCCGCCGCGGCGAGGCGATCTTCCACGACGCGCAGCGGAGCCTTGATCAGTGGTATTCGTGCCACACCTGCCACTGGGAGGGGGGCGGAAATACGGTCACGTTCGACAC
>CAMCCR010000073.1 GCA_945873085.1 Candidatus Kuenenia stuttgartensis
GCGATGGCGGCAAGAAGGAGCGTGTGGAGCAGGGGCGCAGCGGTCGCCGCGGCGATCGCCGGCGGCGCTCTCTGGTTCGCCGTCGGTTCTTTCCCTTCCCTCCCCGCGGCGGAGCCCGGGCCGGCCGCGGTCGATGAGGGCTTTGCCGAGACGATCGCGCCGCTGCTGGCGGCCCGTTGCCTGGCGTGCCACTCCGCCGACCACGAGATCAACGGCGGCCTCCGCCTCGATCTTCGTGACGGTTGGGCACAGGGGGGCGACTCCGGGCCGGCGATCGTGCCGGGGGAGCCTGATCAAAGCCTGCTGGTGCGCGCTATCCGCTGGGATCCCGGGGCGCCCCAGATGCCCCCCGACGGCAAGCTCGCGGCGGAGGAGATCGCGCTGATCGAGGCTTGGGTGCGCCGCGGGGCCCACGATCCCCGTGGCGGCTCGATCGGGCCGCGCTCGCGTCTCCTTCCTGGCGCGGCGACGGGGATGACGGCCGACGAGGGGAGACGGTTTTGGAGTTTCCTGCCGCTGGGGGATCCTGTGCCGCCGGAGGTAGCCGATCCCGACTGGAACCGGCATCCGATCGACCGCTTCATCCGCGCCCGACTCGATGTCGCCGGCCTCCGGCCGCACGCGGAGGCCACCCCGGAGAGGCTCCTCCGGCGGATCAGCGAGGACCTCACCGGCCTGCCACCGACCCCCGAGGAGACCGACGCCTTCGTCGCGGCGCATGCCAGCGATCCCGATGGAGCGGTGGCGGAAATCGTCGACCGCCTCCTGGCCGATCCCGCCTTTGGCGAACGGTTCGGCCGCCACTGGCTCGATCTCGCCCGATTCGCCGAATCGAGCGGCGGCGGTCGCACGCTCCTCTTCAAGGATGCGTGGCGCTATCGTGACTGGGTGGTCGCCGCAGTGAACGCCGACATCCCCTTCGATCGGTTCGTCGCAGCCCAACTCGCCGGTGACCTCCTCGCCGCCGACGGCACGGCCGACCCTGCCGTCGTCGAGGGGAATCTGGTCGCCACCGGCCTCCTCGCGCTCGGCCCCACGAATTACGAGGAACAGGACAAGGCCCAACTCCGCTTCGACATCATCGACGAACAGTTGGAGACGATCGGACGCACCTTCCTCGGGCTGTCGATCGGCTGCAGCCGCTGCCACGATCATCCCTATGATCCGATCACGCACGCCGATTACCACGCCCTGGCCGGGATCCTCTCGAGCACGAAGACACTCCTCAACGAGACCGACAACGTCGCACGCTGGATCGCCCGGCCGCTTCTCGAGCCGGCGTCGATCGCCTCGCGCCGCGCCGAGATCGACACCGCAACCGCCCGGCTCAAGGCAGAGCGCACCAAGCTGAAGAAGGAGACCGCCGACACTCCCCCAAACGCCGACGGGGTGACTCCCGCCGCAGCGCGGCTGGCGGAGATCGAGGCCGAGCTTGGCCGGCTCGGCGCGGAGCTGCCACCGCGGCCGACGGCGATGATCGTCGAGGATCGCGCCGACGCGGCCGACACCGCGATCCGGGTCCGCGGGATCGAAAAGAATCGTGGCCGGGTCGTCCCCCGGGGCATGCCGGAGGTGTTTGCCGTCGATCTCGCCATCCCGACCGGGTCGAGCGGCCGGAGGGAGCTGGCGGCTTGGATCGGCCGGCCCGAGTCAGCGCTTCCACAGCGCGTGCTCGTGAACCGTGTGTGGGGATGGCTCCTCGGCCGCGGCATCGTTCCCACGGTCGACAACTTCGGGGCCAGCGGCGATCCCCCCTCCCATCCGGAGCTCCTCGACTGGCTCGCACGCCGCTTCATCGCCAACGGCTCGCGGCTCAAGCCGCTCGTCCGGGAGATCGTCCTCTCCCGGACCTACCGCCAGGCCGCGGCGGAGGGCTCCGCGGACGGGAACCGGCTGTGGAGCGGGGCCGTGCGGCGCCGCCTCGATGCCGAACAGATCCGTGATGGGCTGCTTGCGGCTGCAGGCCGGCTCGATCGCACCGTCGGCGGCCTGTCAATCGTCGGGGCCGGCGACATCGACGCCAACGACACCGCCGCGCAGTCGATCGAGTATGGCTACGTCTTCGACGACGTCCGCCGCAGTGTCTACACCCCCGCCTTTCGCAACCGCCGGCCTGCGTTGTTCGAGGTCTTCGACTTTGCCGACATCAACGCCTCCAGCGGGACAAGGACGACGAGCACCGTCGCCTCGCAGTCGCTGTTTCTCGCCAATGACCCGTTCGTCGTCGCCGCCTGTCGGGCCGTTGCCGGGCGGGTTGTTGCCGAGGCGGAATCGGACGAGGCGCGGATCGAGCGGGCCTTCCGTCTCCTCCTCGCGCGACGTCCCTCGGCCGGGGAACGGGAAGCGGCCACGGCCTTCCTCGCGCGCACCGACGGTGAGATCGAGAGCTGGACGGTGCTTTGTCAGTCGATCGTCTCGAGTCCCGATTTTCGATTTCTCGATTGACGATGGTGGCGCCATCGCCGTTGGGTGCTCCCCAGAGAGGTTTTGCCATGACTACACCTGCCGCGGCGTCACCGGTCGTCCTGTCGCGGCGTGCGGCACTTGGGCGTGCCGGTTGCGGATTCGGAGCGCTGGCCTGGGCCGGCCTCAACGCCCGCCATGCCGCCGCCACGATCGGCCCTCACCTTCCCCTCCGCGCCAAGCGGATGATCTTCCTGTTCATGGCTGGAGGGGTGAGCCAGGTCGACAGCTTCGACCCCAAGCCGCGGCTCACGACCGACAACGGCAAGCAGATGCCGTTTGGCGACCTCCGCAGCCTCGCCAAGACGGGGAAGAGCCCGCCCCAGCGCGTCATGAAGCCGCTGTGGAAGTTTTCTCGGCGTGGGGAGAGCGGCCTTTGGGTTTCCGATCTCTTCCCGGCGATGGCGGAGATTGCCGACGATCTGTGCGTCGTCCGCAGCCTCCACACCGAGGGAATAGCCCACGGCCCGGCGACGCTCTTCCTCCACTGCGGCGCCACCACGGCCGTGCGGCCGTCACTCGGAGCCTGGCTCGATTACGGTCTCGCCACCGAGAACGACGATCTCCCCGGCTTCGTCAGCCTTTCGCCCAGCCTGGGGAACGGCGGCCCCCGCAACCTCGGCACGGCCTTCCTCCCGCCGATCCACCAGGGCACCGCCATCGGGCGGGCCGGAGTGCCGGCGCGCGAGAGCGGCATCCGCAACCTCGCGCCGTCGCGCGGCGGGCCCCTGGCGGCGGCCGGTCGCGAGTTGCTCGCCGGGATCAGCGCCGCCCAGGCCGCGGAGCGGCCGGGTGATGCCGAACTCGAGGCGGTGATCGCCGCGGGCGAGCTTGCCGCGCGGATGGAGGCGGTGGCGCCACGCGTTCTCGATCTTGCCGGCGAGACGGCCGAGACCCTCGCCCTCTACGGGATCGATGGGGGGCCGGCCGACAACTTCGGCCGCCAGTGCCTCCTCGCCCGCCGCCTGTGCGAGGCCGGCGTGCGCTTCGTCCAGGTCAACTACACCGACAACTCTAACAACCCGGCCTGGGACCAGCACTCCGACATGCCGAGGCATGCCGTCCATGCCCGCGCCACCGACCAGCCGGTGGCCGCCTTGGTGCGCGATCTGAAGCGACGCGGGCTGCTCGATGACACGATCGTGTGGTGGGGGAGCGAGTTCGGCCGCACGCCTTACGCGCAGGAGAACGGCACAGGCCGTGATCACAACCCCGCAGGCTTCACGGTCTGGCTTGCCGGTGGCGGCTTCCGGGCCGGTCATGCCCACGGAGAAACCGACGACTACGGCCACCACGCCGTCGTCGACCGGGTCCACATGCACGATCTCCACGCCACGCTCCTGGCGGCGCTCGGCCTCGACCACACCCGGCTCACCTTCCGGCACGCCGGTCGCGATCACCGCCTCACGGACGTCGCCGGACGCGTCGAGGACCGGCTCTTCGCCTGACCGTCAGGGCAGCGATTCGAGATCGATCGTCGGCCGTTTTGCCGGTGGCGGATCGAGCGTGAACACGCTCCCGAGCTTCACCGGCGGCGAGAAGAATCCACAGTTGCGGAGAAAAAAGCCGTCCCCTTCGATGCCGCCGGCGTAATCGAGCCGGTGGCCGCCGGAGGCCGTGGCGTCGCCGGTAAACCGGGCCGTGGCCACCGGATGCCAGGTGCCTTCGGTGTCGCGGACCCATTGGTTCGCATAGCGTGCGCGGCGGCCGACGTTGCCGGTGGTGTCGAGGAAGTTTTCCAGGAAGGAGTGAAAGCCGGTGAGGTGGCGATCGGTGCGCGGTCGCTGGAACGAGGCGATCAACCGCCACGATTCCCCCTCGCCGAACCATGAGGTGTAGGTCGTCGTGCCGTCGCCGGCCGGTTCGACGCGGGTCAGGAAGCGGTAGGTGAGGCCGGCCTTCCAGGGATGGACGAGAAAGCTCTGGCCACCGCTCCCCTCATTGCCGAACTCGCCCGTCCGCACGCCCTCCCCCTTGCGGAGCAGGATGACGCGATCGGCCTCGGGCACTTTCGTCGGATCGTCGGTCGTGAACGGACTCCAGACGGAGAACAGGACGCGCCGCTCGGCCGGCCCGTTGACCTGCATGCCGAAGTAGCCTTCCCCGAAGCCGTTGGCCATGAAGAAGCTTCCCAGCGCGTCCTCCCCCTCCGGAACCGTCACCTCGCCGTAGGCGTATTCAATCTCCTTCTCCGCCGGGAGCGAGTAACCGAGGTGCACCGAGGGACCGCGACGGCCCCAGTAATACATCGCGCCGTCGTTGGTGGTGACGGCGGAGATGGCAAGGTCGGGCGTCTCCGAGCGAATCCGCAGCACCGGGTTGCTCGCGAAGGCTCCCCCCTCCCGGCGCACCCCATGGATCTCGGCCTTCACGTAGCCGGGGCCCGCGAGTGGGAAGCGTCCGAAGCGGGCGGTCGAAGAATCGTCACCGGAGAGCTCGGCCGTGACGGCGCTGTCGCCGATCGTCAGAACGACCTCGGCCCGCCCGCCGGTCTCGGCCGAGACCAGTTCCACCTCGGCTTCGGTCGGCCGGTCGACGTGAAACCAGACGCTCCAAGTCGTCTCGGGATCGTGCCATCGAACCTCCGCCCCGCCGCGTTCGAGTCCGTCGTTCGAGCCCGGCTTCGATGTCACCGCGTAGGCATTGCCGCCGAAGGGAACGGACCATTCCGCCGCCTCGACCGATCGCGGATCGGCCCCCTGACCGAGGAGTTGCGCGAGGGCGAGCAAGCAACCGGCGATCAGCCATCGTCCGCCAAGATGTGCTTGAAGGCTGCTCCGTCGGCCTAGGCCACGCTGATCCTGGGGTTTGTGTACGGGGGGATCGCTCGGCATGTCAGCTCTTTCCGTCTGCAGAAGCGAGGAACGACTCCACCCGCTCCAATCGCGCGGCATCGTCGGGGCTGAGGCGTTCCTGACCGAGCCCTAGGGCCTTGGCCCGGGCGAACGACGCGCGGGCACCGGGGAGATCGGACATCTCGGCTTGGATTGCGGCCATGTGGAGGAGCTTGAGGGGGGAAGGGGAGAGGACGGCGTCGTTCATGTCCTCGAGCGCGAGGATCGTCTGCCCCTTGGCCAGACGGATCAGTGCTCGCGTGTCGAGGATGTCGGGGAGGGGGCCGAGTTCCTGGATCGCCTTATCGACAAGCTCCAGGGCCTGATCGGCTGTCTCGGAGCGGGCGAGTATCCAGGCGAGATTGGCAGCCACGATCCCGGATTGGACATCTCCCAGTCCACCGGAGGCGAGCAGTTGGCGGTAGTCCTCCTCGGCCTCGGCCGTGTGGCCGAGCGCCTCCTTGGCGATCGTGGCCTGAAGCAGCGTCTCATAGGAGCCCGGGTTCTCCCGGCGGGCCGCCTCGATCCAGCCCGCGACGCGTTCGTCGATCGCGGGGTCGGACGCGGCCTCCGCGTGGCGGAGGATCACCGCCAGCGCTTCGAGGAACATCGCGACCGACACCTTGCCACGAACCGTCTCGATCATCTCGATCGCTTCGGTGGTGCGATGCTGGCGACCGAGCGACATGGCCTGCGCGGCCACCCCCTCCGGCGACATCGTCGCGTAGCTCTCGAGAACCTTGTCTGCCGCTTCGGGGAAGCCGAGCTCGGCTGCGATCCGGGCCGCCGACAGCTGGCGGGGGGCGTTTTGGGCGCTCAGCGGCTCGTCGTCGAAAAGTTTCGCCACCACCCGGCCGGCCCGGTCGCGGTCTCCTTCGGCAAGGGCAAGCTTCGCCTCGAGGCGGATCGTCGCCTGGAGATCGGGGGCCGATTCTTGGAGGCGGCGGAGCCACGCCCTCGCCTCCGCGAAATCCTGCTCGTTGATGAACAGCTCGATAATCGTCCCCAGGACAGCCGTGCTCGCGTTGGCTGAGGAAGCGATGGCCCGCAGTTCTTCGCGGGCCTTCGGCCGGTTGCCGACGAGCGATTGGATTCGGGCCTGGCTGATCCGTTCGTCGATCGTCAGCGGGCGCCGCTTGGCGAGCGACTCGAAGAGTGTCTGGGCCTGACGCCAGCTGGCCGGGTCGTTCCTGTTCATCAGCAGGCTGATCGAGAGCGCGGTATCGTCGAGGTATTGGAGCCCCTGTTCGTCGACGTTTTTCCCGAGCACGGCGAGCGCTTCTTGGAGATCGATGTAGCGGGGGCTGGCGGCCAATAGGGAGGCCAGCGCGCGGCGGGCCCAAAAAACGGTCGGACTTCCCTGCACCGATTCCAGGGCGATGATCCGTCGCAGTTCCTTCTGGGCCTCGGCGGGGCGATTGCGGCGCATGAGGAGATCGACGAGGCGTCGGGCGGCCACGAGATCGTCGGGCGACTGTTCGACGGCCTCCTTTGCAGCGCGCTCGGTTGCCTCGGGATCGCCGACCGCCTCGTCGGCGGCCATTTGGAACCGCTCGCGGGCGTCTCCCTCGAGCACCGCAAGCGCCTGACGCGAGGTTTCCGCCACGCGTTCGCCAGCGCCGGCAGAGGTTTGCAGCCGCAGGAGCGACAACCAGGCCGCCTCGCTGTCGGGCGCCGCTTCCGTCGCCCGCCGGCCGACCTGCTCGGCCTCCTCCGGCCGGCCACAAGAGGCCAGCAACCGCGAGTACCACATCAACTGCTGCACATCGTGGCAATCCTCCGGCGTCAGGGAGGCGCCGATCTGGAGGGCGACATCCGTCCGGCCGGCGGTGGCGAGGACCTGCGCCCGGATTCGGTCGATCACCGGGCCGCCGGCATCGCCGAGCGAGGCGATCACCGGCGCCGCCTCGTCGAGACGACCGGCGGCCGTCAGCAAGATCGCCAGCCGTCGACGCGCAAACGGCAAGGTCTCGCCGAGCTCGACAGCTCGCCTGAGGTGACCGATGGCGCCGCTGGGGTCCCCTTGGAGCTCCGCGATTGCCCCCTGCATCCGTGGCACCTCCGACCAACTCGCCCGTTCCGCGCCGGCCACGGTGAGCAGATCTCGGGCCTCCGCGAGTGAGGCCAGATCCTCGGCTGACAGGGCAGCGGAGGGGGAGTCGGCCGCCTGCATGCCCTGCCGCTTCGCGCGGATGGCCACGATCTTGGAAGCGGCGGTGGCGAGCTTCGCTGTGGAGCTGGTCGGGCCGGCGACGCGGACGATCTCCGCGGTCTGTCGCGCGACCTCCTCGACGGCGTCGCGTTCCGCGGCGAGCTCGAGCACCACCTGACGAACGGCCAGGTCCGCTGGACGCCGGGCGAGGAGCGTGCCGGCGATGCGCTCGGCGTCGCTGACGTGGCCCCGGCCGACATGGATTGCGATCAATTGGCGGGCGCAGCGGTCGGAGGCGGGGCCGGTCACTCGCCCCATCCGCGCTTCGAGGTCGGTGAGCCATTCCCCGGCCTCGGAGGAAGGGGCCGTCGCCGCCAGTCTCGCCTCGGCTTCGAGGACCTCGGGGGTATCTCGGATCGATTCCTTGGCGTTGGTGAGCCTGGCCCGCGCGTCGTCGACCTGGCCGGCCGCGACGAGGAGGAGGAGACTCTGGGCGAAGATCGCTGGGCTCTCGGGATGATCGGCGATGAGGGCGTCGGAGGCGGCGCGGGCCTCGTCGAGCTTGTCTTTCGCCGAGAGGATATCGATCTTCATCAGTCCGATTTCGATCGGATCGGCGTCAGGCTTGGCGGCGATCGTGTTGGCCAGCGTGTCGACCTTCGTCCAGTCGCGACGATCGGCGTTGCGGCTGAGACGGTCGCGGATCCGGAGGCGGAGGAGCGTCTTGAGCAGCAACGGATTGGAGTCGAGCTTGTCGGGAGGCGTCTGGGCAGCCAACTCCTCCGCGATCACCAGGGCCTCCTGCCAACGCTGAGCCAAGTCGAGCGAGACCATCTCGGTGAATTTGGCGCCGAGCGATTCGGGGGCATCGGCGAAGGCCCGCTTTCGGGCATCGTTGGCTTGATCGCGTTGGCCGAGTCCACCGTGGCAGGTGGACATGAACAGGTCGACCCGGCGGGTCATCGTCGCATCGGCAGCGACCTGCGGCCTGACCCGATCCCAGAGTTTCATCGCCTCGAACCAACGCTGCTCGGACATGGCCACGACGGCCTCCGCCCACAGGACCGGCACGGCATCCTTGCCGAGCAGCGGTTGCGATTCGCTGATGAGCGGGCGGAGTTCCTCGAAGCGTTTTCCATCCGAGAGGCCGAGGAGGAGATCGGCCCTGAATGCCGGGTTGGAAGGGAACGCGGCCACGGCATCGCGGAGGATGCTGATCAAACTGTCGATATCCCCCTTCGCCCGCGCGAGATACGCCTTGGCGGCAAACACATCGGCGGAGTCCGTCACATCGCCGAGCGGCCCGGCGAGGATTTCCGCGGCGCGGTCGAGACGATTCCCGACGATCGCCAAGCGAAGCTCGAGCAGGGCCACGTCCTGATCATCAGGGGCCAGGGTCCGGGCTTTCTCGGCCGCCTCGATCGCCGCCTCTGCCTGCTTGTGCCCCATCCGCCACGTCGCCAGGATCTTCCAGGTGCTGACGTCGTCGGGGGCGAACTCCATCATCCGATCGATGATCCGCTCGGCCGTCTTCGGATCCCGGCGGTGCCTCTCGAGAATCTCCGCGAGGGCAGCAAAGGATTCGGGATGCCCCGGAGCCGGCTGGAAGGCGGGGTCGAACTGCTTCGTGCGCCGATCGAAGCCGGTCAGCGCGGCGAGAACCTCCTCCGCGTCGTCGAACTGTCCCATCTGCGCCGCGGTGGCCGCAAACATCAGATCGACCCGCCGGGTGTCGTCGTTCGCTTCGCCGTCGGGGCGGCGCTGGCGAATCATGGCGAGGTGTTCGTTCGCGGAACGGATCGAATCGGCATCGCCGATGCGGGCGAGGAGGTTTGCCAGTTTCTCGCGGAGGTCGTCCGCGTCGGGGGCTTTGCGGACGGCGACCTCGAGGGCCGCGACGGTCGCGCCGACGACGCGGGGGGTGGCCTTGCCCGCATCGACCCGCCGGAGGAGGAGTTCGGCATATTCGCGTTGCCGCGGGGTATCGTCCGGACGGAGAGCGACATACCGGCTCAGGAGGCGGATCGCCTCGTCGTCGTTCCCCTCGTCGATCTGGCGCTTGGCCTGACGGGCCATGTCCTCGGCGTTGCGCCGTACCTGGAATCGATGGAGGACGTACGTACCCGCCACGCCTCCGATGAGAAGGAGGGCGATGGCAATGAGGAGCGGCACGTTGACGCGTCGCATGGCGGGGCCTTGGGGGACCGGGGAGTGGAGCAAGTCCAGGGTGGAGGGGCCGGGGGAAACCAATTCTACAGGGTCAGGCAGGCTGCCGATAACGTGTCCGCCGCTTCCGCCGCTGTTCCGGCGGGCCTCGGGGGGCACGCTGCCACCGGCGGTCCCGGAGCCGGCTCAGTCGCGGCTGACTTTTTCCACAGCCGGCTCACGGGGCCGATGCGGGCACCATCCACGCCAGCGGGCCCGTCTGCAGCCAGACAAGCAGGCCGACGAGCACCGCCAGCGCGAGGCTGTGGGGGAAGACCCTCCGCAGGATCGCCCCCTCCCGGCGATCGATGCCGGTGGCCGTGGCGGCGACGACGATGCTCTGGGCGTCGATCATCTTTCCCATCACGCCGCCGGTGCTGTTGGCGGTGCAGATGAGGAGGGGATCGAGTCCGAGCTGCTCTGCGGTGACGCGCTGGAGGCTGCCGAACATCGCGTTGCTTGAGGTGTCAGAGCCGGTGAGGGCAACTCCGAGCCAGCCGAGGAGCGCCGCGAACAACGGGTAGGCGGGGCCCGTGCGCGTCATCGCCAGGCCGAGGATCACGTCGGTCCCCGAGTAGCGGGTGACGAAGGCGAGCGCCAGCATCGCGGCGATCGTCACCAGGGGGATGGCGAGCCGGGCGAGATTCTCCCTCCAGATCCGCCAGGCTCGGCGCGGAGCGATTCCCAGCCATGGGATGGCGAACAGGGCCGCCAGAAGGATGCCGGTGCCGGCGGCGGAGAGCCAGTTGAGCCGGTAGACGGCACGCTCGAGTTCTCGGTCGAGATGGGTTGCAGGGGCGACCTTCGCGACCGCCTCGTGGAGGCGGGGAACAGGAAATTCCGGCGCCACCGCCGCGACCGGCACGATGCCCGCGAGGATGCTCTCAGGCTTGGCCTCGAGCCCGGCCTTCACTGCCGGCAATCCCCAAGCGAACACGGCCAGCGAGAGAAACACCCACGGCATCCAGGCCCACACGATCTTGACTGGAGGATCGAGCGCCTCGGGGCTGGTTGCCGCGGAGGGCATCTCCGCCGCGCCGTAGCGCCAGCAATCCCTCGGCTGCCAGACCCGCATGAAGGCCGCCAGGCAGGCCAGGCTCACCAGCCCGCCGACGACGTCAACCAGCGCCGGGCCGACGAGGTTCGCCACGCCCGCCTGCACCACCGCAAACGACGCCCCGCAGACAAGGACCGCAGGCCAGACGCCGATGAGCCCCTTCCAGCCCGCCATCGTCACCACCATCCAGGCCGGGACGATGAGCGAAAAGAACGGGAGCTGCCGGCCTGCCATCGCCGAGATCGCCTGTTCCTCGAGGCCGGTGACCTTGGCGAGGGTGATGATCGGGGTTCCCAGGGCCCCGAACGCGACCGGCGCCGTGTTGGCGATGAGCGCGAGACACGCCGCCTCGAAGGCGGGGAAGCCGGCGCCGGTGAGGAGCGCCGCCGAGATTGCCACAGGCGCTCCGAAGCCGGCGGCCCCCTCGAGGAACGCGCCGAAAGAAAAGGCGATCAGAAGTGCCTGGATGCGGTGATCGGCCGAGAGCCGGGTCACCGAACGCTTCATGACGTCGAGGGCACCTGCCTCCACCGACAGGCTGTAGAGAAACATCGCCGTGACGATGATCCAGCCGATCGGGAAGAGGCCAAAGCAGGCGCCGTAGAGCGTGGCCGCCGCCGCGGCATCGAGCGGCATGCCGACGATACCGACCGCCACGCCGAGGGCCGTCAGCAGGCCGGCGATCGCCGCCCGCTGTGCCGACCACCCGCAGCCGGCGAGCAATCCCAGCAAGACCACCAGCGGCAGCGTCGCCACGAGCGTGGAGAGAAGCGGGGACCCGAGCGGGTCGTAGACATGATCCCAGACCATGGCGGCTCCTTCGGGCTCAGAAGGCGACGAGCATCGCGGCCAGCCCGGCGATCCCCACGACGATCAGCCCGGCACCGAGCCAGCGCGCGATCGGGGGGCGGTCGGAATAGCGGTAGTCGTCTTTGGAGACCGCGCGGAGGACGAGCCTGTGCTCCCACATCCCCGCCAGCGTCGCCACGATTCCCAGGGCCATGAGGGTCGCCCCGTAAAACCGTGTCTTGAGCGGCGAGAATCCGCCGCCGTCGAGGCCCACCGCCGCCTGGCCGAAGCGCTCGATGCCGAAGCCGAGGCTGACCATCGCCAGGCTCGTGCGGATCCAGGCCAGGAGGGTGCGGTCGGCCGCCTCGCGGTTGCGCTCGCGGGCAAGCTCGGTGTTCACCTCAGCGCCATCCTCGTCACGGCGGGGCCCCCGCGACGGTGGTTGTGGGTTATTCATGGCGGGGAGGATACCACGCCGCCGCTCACTCCACCTCCAGGCCGACGGCGCCAGAGTGGGCGGAGAACTCCGGGGCGTATCGGCTGCGGATCGAGGCAAACCCGCTCGAGGCCGTGCCCCGGTGTGCCGCTCGGAGCGAATACTCGAAGACGTGCGTCCCGCGCGGCAGCCGCTCGAAAAACAGCTGCGTCGAGGCATCGCGGATCGCCAGATACCAGCCGGCTCCGTCGGCCCACCGCCACCCCGAGAGGACGTCGACCGGCTCGGTGAGGCTCGGGCGGTGGTCGGAGAGCTCGAGGAACTCGTAATCACGGTCGCTCGTGACCACGAGCCGCACAACGAGCTCATCCCCCACCTCGACGCGCGTCGTGCCATCCGCGGCCGCGGCCACGAGCTCCGGCCCGGCCTTCGTCTGCCGCTTCACGAACACCTGCTTGTCGATCGCCAGCTCCGCACGCCCCACCGCCGGCACATTGGCGATGTCGTCGAGATATTGCCAATGGACGCCACCGAAGGCGAGCCCCTTCTCCTTCCGCGAGAGCGTGACATTCCCCATCCGGGGCTCGATCTCGCGGCGCGTGAACCTCGTCTCGATGAATCCTGTCCCCGCCTCGGCACGGGGCGCACCGTCTTTCCCCGGCTCGATCTTCTCGCCGCCGATATCGACGGTCACCAGCTCCGTCGAAGCGAGGAGATCCGCGCCGCGGCCGAGGAGGGCGCCGACGGCATCGGCCGTAGCCCGGTTGCCGCGCCACTGGCTCGTGCGCTTCTGCGACAGGAGCCAAACTTTCAGCGCCTCGACGGCGTCGCGGTCGCCGGCCACCTCGTCGAAGGCCTCGATCATGATCGCTTGCGTCTCGATCGGCGCCGCGGCCCACTGCCACCAGGCCGGATGGGGATCACGCCACCACATCCCTTGCCAGGCATCCTTTTCCTCGCCCGGCTTCACGTCGGCGCCGACGGCGCGCTGCCGGAGGCTGTCGATGATCGACAGCGCCGTCTCCCGGTCGCCGGAGCGGGCAAGCGCGATCGCCAGATGCCCCTGCGAGCGGCGGGCATCGACCTTCATCCAGGTCATCCTTGCGTTGTTGCGCCAGAAATCGATCGCCGCCGCGGCCTCGCCTTGCGGCGGCATGTCAGCCGTGAAGAAGCTGCGCGCGTAGAGGGCGAGAGCGACACCAGAGTCGATCGTCGGCTCCCCCCTTCCTCGTTTTTTCGCTTCATTCCACCACTCGACAAACTGACCGTCGAGCCAGGGGAGCGTGGCGAGGGCCGGCTGAATGTCGAGATCGACCCCGGCGGCGCGGAGCCGGCCGAAGCCTGCGAGGATCGAGAGCGTCACCGGCGTGCAGGTGCGGCCGCCGGGGAACCAGGGCCAGCCGCCGTCGCCGGCCCGCATTCCTTCGAGGCGCCGTAGCGCCGAAGCCTGCTCCTCGGCCGCCCGATTGGGATCGAAGAGGAGGCCGATGCGGTGCCGCGCCTCGCGCTCGTCGACTGCCTCACGCACCCACGGCGTCTCGGCGAGGAGCGTCTGCATGAGCTCCGAGTTCTTTTCGAGCGGGCTCTCGAGCGGCTTCTGGCCTGGCGGCGGATTGCGCCACTGTTCGAAGACCGCCGCGATCCGCCCGTCGGAGCGGGCGATGTGGCCGGCCCAGGCGTTGGCGTAGAGCCGCGTGAATAGGGTCTCGACGCTCTCGTCGGTCGGCTCGGCGATCGACGGCAAAGCGAGGACGGCATACCAGGCCGGATTGGATGCCGCCTGGACGACAAGCGACTGGCTGGCGATCGAGGGCAGATCCTTGCTATCGGCGAGACGCTGCACCGTCACGGTGCGCGTGCCGGGGCCGCGGAGCGTGATCGGCACCGACTCGTCGACGAGGACGCGCCGGGAGAGGACCGGCAGGAAGGCCTCCTCGCCGTCGGCGGCCCGTCCCGCCACGCCGGTGGCGAGATACCGCAAGGTCTCGGTGCCATCGGCCACGCGCACCCGGAAGACCACCGGCTTTGACTGCCCAGCGGCAAGCTCGAAGGGCTGCTCGGCCGGTGTCTCGAGGAGGGCTTGGCGGGAGTCGCCGGTGCGGGCGTCGAAGAGCTCGAGGCGCACCTTTCCGGCAAGCGTGCCGGTCGAGCGGTTGCCGACCTTCACCGGAATCTCCACGACGTCCCCTTCGCGGAGGAACCGGGGCACGACCGGCTCCACCATCAGGTCCTTGGCGGCCACGGCGGTGTCGAGGAGCGTGCCGGAGCGGAGGCTCGCGTCGTGGGCGAGCGACTTGAACTGCCAGGTGGTGAGCGTGTCGGGGAGGGTGAACTCGATCGTCACGCTGCCGTCGTCGTTGCTTTCGAGTGAGGGAAAGAAGAACGCCGTCTCGACGAGGTTTTTCCGTGGCGGCGGGGGCGCGGCAGCGGCGGGCCCGGTGCCGGTTTCCGGCGGTGGGCCTCCCCCGTCGCCCACAGCGGCAAAGTCCATCTCGAGGCCGAGGGCGACCGGCGCCCCCTTGGCCATCGCCCGGCCCGGGGCCGCGTCAGCCATCATCGCGTCGGCCATCATCGGCGCCGCCATCGGCATCGCGCCGCGCATCATCCCCCGGCG
>CAMCCR010000074.1 GCA_945873085.1 Candidatus Kuenenia stuttgartensis
ACCGACGTCGGCAACGTCGCCGAGATCGCCCGCTGGACCGGCGGCGGGGAGATCCTCCCGACGACGTACGATTCCGTCGGTCTTGCGCATGTCGATGTGGCGGCCGGCGCTGCAAGGCTCCGGGCGTTGTGGCGCGATCGGGCCGGGCGGGAGCGAATGGGCCAAGCGGCCCATGCCGCCTGGCAAGCGCGGTTCACCTGGGAAACAATCGTCGCCGACTACGAGCGGCTCTTTTTCGACCTCGTCGAAGCGCCGTCATGAGCGCGTTCCATGAGATCGTGAGGATGATGGGGGGGCTCGGGAATCAACGCTTCCAAGATGCCGCCGTCCGGATGCTCGCCCTGACCATCGTCCGAAAGCTGCTCCTCGACCCCTCGGCTTACCGGGAAGACCGGTTCCAGGCCGACCACGGCGGGGAAGGGGAGATTGTCCCTGCGGGATGGCTGCGGATGTGAACGGGGGCGGGGCTGCACGGATCGGTCGATCGGCGTCGTTCTCTCTTCGGAAACCCCCGACTCCGGTGCGTGGTTGAGCATGGACGACCCAGCCTGGCATGCCTGGTACGACCGCCACGCCGCGCGCCTGCTCCTCTACGCGCGGCAGTGGCTCGCGGACCGGGCGAGCGCCGAGGATGCGGTGCAGGGGGGATTTGTGAAGGTGTGGCGCGGGTGCGGGCCGGGGGAGGCCCCCGACGTGCCGCTCCTCTACGCGGCGGTGCGGTCGGAGGCCCTTGATCTGCTCAAGAGCCATGCCCGGCGGCGGGCCCGGGAGGATCGCGTCACGGCAGGCAGTGGCCACGGTTGGTGGGAGGACGATCCGCTTGTCTCCCAGGAACGGGCTGCTGCCGTGCAGGGAGCGCTCGAGCAACTTCCCATCGAGCAGCGTGAGGCGATCGTGCTTCGCGTCTGGAGCGGCTTGAGCTTCCCCGAGATCGCCCGCACGCTCGTGGAAAATGAAAACACCGTCGCCGCCCGCTTCCGCAGGGGGCTTGCGGCTTTGGAAAAACTTCTCCCGGAGGGATGCCGTGAACCGCTTTGAGAATGACGACGCTCGTGAGGAGCAAGGGGCGGAAGCCGCCGAGGGGATGATCCTCGACCTCGCCCGCCTGCGCCCTGCCGCGCCGCGCTTGGCGCTTCGCGAACGGATCGCAGCCGACCTTGCGGCGCCGCTGAGCATGGTGACGACGTCGTCGGCACGCTCACCGACGACCGCGCCGCGCTCCTTCACGTGGCTTGCCGAGCGGATGCTGTGGGCAGCCGGAGGGGCGATCGCGGCCGCGGTGCCCTTCCTGCTTCAGCCGCGGCCGCTTCCTGCCGGGCCTCTCCCGGCCGAGACGAATCGGCCTGCCGTGGCTGTCGATCAAGGCCAAGTGGCCCCGCGCGGCCCTGAAGCACCAGACGCTTCCTCTGCTGCGCCGACGGCCGTTGCCGCGGCCGAGCCGCCGGCGATCGCGGCCGCGTCGCAAGACGTCGCAGCGCAGGGGCCGATCGCCGAGGAGTCGCTCGCCTGGTCGGACGATGGCGTGCAGTTCATCGATGGCCAGATTCCCGCCCGCGTTATCCGTCACTGGGTGCTCGAAAGGTTTCCGGGGGCCAACGGCGATGGGCTCGTCCGCCCCCGCGAAGATGTCTTCGTTGTCCCGGTGGCCCTCCGCTAGCCTCCCGCTCCGCGCATCCCCCGCCCAGCGATCTTCCGATTCACGTTTCTCAATCCCTGTTTCCCTCTGGAGAGTTGTTCCATGAAATGGTCGAACCTGTTCCTCCTCACGGCTGTCGCGTTGAGCGTTGCGCCAGTCGCCCGCGCCGACGAACCGATCGTCGTGGAGGGAAAGCCGCTCAACATCACCATCTCGGCGACGGCCGAGGCCACGGGCGAAGCCGGTTCGCAGCCGCAGCGGGTCGTCGTCCTCGCTGACGAGACGGTCGATGCCATCGGGGCGCCGGCCGAGGCGAAGGCGATCACGATCCAACTCGTCGGCGATGGCCAGGGATTCGTCTTCCAAGGCAACGGCGCTCCCGGGGCCGAAGCCAAGAAGGTTCCCTTCATCGGCGTCGTCACCTCCCCGCTCGGCGAGGCGGTGCGGGCGCAGACGACGCTCCCTGAGGATGTCGGCCTGTCGGTCGATGTCGTTTCCCCGGACAGCCCGGCGGCGAAGGCGGGGCTCAAGGCCCATGACATCCTTGCCAAGTACGACGATCAGCTTCTCTGCGCGGCAGTCCAGCTCTCGGCGCTCGTCAAGCGCACCGGCACCGGCAACAAGGCAACGCTCATCGTCCTCCGTGGCGGCAAGGAACTGCCGATCGAGGTCACCGTCGGCGAGCATGCCGCCCAGGCGACGTTCAAGGTCGAAGGGCTCAACATCGCTGTGGGGCAGCCGGGCCAGCCGGGGGGGCCGCGGGACGTTGCCGGCCAGCCGCTTGCTCCGGAGGTGATCAGGCTCATCGAGGAGATGGGCGTGAAGGCCGGCGGGGTCGTGTTCGGCGAACAGTACGGTTTCGCGGTGCCGGCGCCAGGGGTGGACGCGCCCGTTCTCCCGCAGTCCTCCGGGCCGAACGACACGCCCCAGGTCCAGCGCAACCAGCGGATCGTGCTTGTGAATCCCAACGTCCAGTCACAGAGCCAGTCGGTGTCGATCGTCGCCAACGATGACGGCCGCGTCGAACTCCGCGAGGTCAACGGCAAGCGAACGGTGACGATCCTCGATAAGGCCGGTGCGCAGCAATACAGCGGCCCGCTCGATACTCAAGAGGATCGGGAGAAGATCCCCGCCGAACTTCGCAGCCGCGTCGAGCAGGCCGAAGCCTCGGCCGGGCCGAAGGCGGTGATCCCGCCGCTCGCTCCCCCGGTGCCGGTCGCACCGGGCAGCGATGCCGCAGGCGGCGGCAGCCGCTGATTCGTCGGCGCTGACCTGGATTCGGGCAGCGGCCGGGCACAAAAAAACCCCGCCGGCGTCGTCATGGCGCCGGCGGGGTTTTTGCTTTGCGGTAGGCGTGGCTCACAGCGTCGCGCTGTTGGAGGGCTTCGAGATCAGGCTCCCCCCCGAATCGCTCTTGGCGCGGAGGGCGAACTGGTAGCTCCTCCCCGCCACGAGACCGGTGACGGTCGTGCTCGTTACCACCGGGATGTCGGCGGAGCGGGTCCAGGCGGCCGTGCCAACTTGTCGGTAAAAGACGACATAGCCGGTGAGCGGCCGGAACGACTTCGTAATCGTGTCCCAGGGCTGAACGGCATGCTGCCAAGTGAGGCTCGCCGAGCCCTGGCCCGCCGCCGTGGCGACGATCGCTGCCGGCGTGATCGGGGCCATGAGGTATTTCACGCCGTCATTCGAGAGCTTGCTGAAGCCGGCGACATTCCTCGAGGCGACCTTGAAGGCGAACGCCTTGGTGATGTCGAGGCCGAAGACCTCCGCGCTCGTCGCCGTGCCCGCCACGTCGGCGACCTTCGTCCAGGCCGTCGTGCCGACCAGCAGCGCGTAAACATCCGATCTCGTCACCGGGCTGCCATTGTCGACCGCGGGGGTCCACGACAGGATCGCCTTCGTGCCATTCCCCCACGCCGAGATCACCCCCGTCGGCGCGGCCGGCCTGCCGTAGACGGTGCCGGTGACGGGAATCGAGAACGGGGTGGCTGAGGCACTCGACGTGATGGCGATCGAGCCGGTCACGGCCCTGACGGCCGCGGTGTCGAGGGCGACGACGAGATTCGCCGAGCTACCGGCGGGAATGCTCGTCGGCGCGGCCCCGACGAGCGTCACGCCGGCGGGGAGCGTGACGCCTGTGATCGAGAGGGGCACGTCGCCCGGATTGGTGATCGTGAACGTCTTCGAGTCGGCGATGGTGCCGACCGCGGCTGCTACGAGGGCCACCGCCTGGGACTGGGCGCTCGTGATCGCGGTGACGCCATCGGCCAGGGTGATCCCCGGGACTCCCACCGCGACGGTGAACGTGTCTTGGATCGACGCCCCGGAGAGGTCGGTGCCGGTGACGGTGATCGTTGCGGTGCCGCGGGTCTGCCCGACGGCGAGTTGGAGCTTGCCGGCGGCGTCGACGACCACCGAGGCGATCGTCGGCGCGGAGCTGGTGGCGGTGAGGCCGAAGGTCGTGGCGGGGGAGGCGACGACGCCCGCAGAGAGGACCGTCACGAGCCGGTCGGGGAGGTTTTGATAGGTGATGCCGTCGACGGAGCTCACCGGCAGCGTGGCGAAGGCGGGCGTCACGGCGCTGGCGTTGACGCGGCGGAGGGCCGCATAGGAATCGAGGATCGCCTGGCCGTCGCCGACGACACGCCCGAAGGCCGCATACTGGTTGCCGACGGTATCGAACGACGGGTTGGCGACGACGTTGAAGAAGAAGCCACTCGTGGCGGAGTTCGGGTCGCTTGTCCGGGCGTAGGAGATCGTCCCCTGCGCGTTGGGGCGATTGGCAGCCCACTCGAGATTGATCGGGCTGCCGGTGGCGACGTTCCCCCAGCCCTGGGCATCGGCGGTGAAGCCACCCCCCTGGAGAAACTTCGCCGGCCCGGCGTCCCCGGCGAAGTCGGTCGCCCGGTGGAAGATCGACGAGTCGTAGGCGCCTGCATTGACGTAGGAGAGAAAGTTGGCCGTCGAGATCGGCGCGGCCGATCGGCCGGGGATCGCCTGATCGTAGAGCTCGAGAAACAAGCTCCGCACCGAACTCCCGGTGCCTGCCTGCGTCGCCATCTCGACGACCGTTCCCTGGACGGTGACGCCGGTGACGGAGAACTGTGCGGCGGTGTCGATGGGGGCGATCGTGCCGCCCGGCGCGACGATGAGATCGGGGAGCGCCCCGGCCACGGCGATCGCCATCATGTGGCGCGACTCAAGCGCTTCGCCGGCGAGCCCCGGCCGTCGCTGCGACGTTCGGGTCCGACGCTCCCGGGGGGCGATCCCGCACCAGCGCCCGAGCCGCTCCTGCCAGCCGTTCTTCTCCCGGTGCATCACCATGCCTCCGCGTCGATCGCCTTCGAAGCCCCCGCGGGCGCTGCTCCTCCCCGAAGGGGCTGTTCAAGGAGCGTTCCTGAAGATATCCCGCGCGGCGCGTGGCACCAAGCCGTGGGGCGTCCTCGGGCGGGGCAAAATCGGGTCTCGGCCCCGGCCATGGGTACGATACGGAGGGAGAGGGGAAATGGGTCGTTGGTGCCGGCTCAGCATCCCCTCGCTCGGTGGAGCCTGCCTATGTCTTTCGCGAACTTCCAGACGTTGTTTGCCAGTCGTTGGCGTTCCGGGCGGCCACGGGTCGTCTGGCCGCTCGTGGCCTTCCTCACTCTGCTCGCCGCCATGGGGCGCGACGCCGTGGCAGCCGACGGGGATGGTTCCGGACCTCCCGAAGCGCCCGCTGGCCGGGCCCGGCCGAATGTCATTGCAATAGTCTCCGACGACCAGCACTGGGGCGACTACGCCTTCATGGGCCATCCCCACCTGCGGACGCCCCACCTCGACCGGCTGGCGCGCGAAAGCCTTCTTTACCGGCGCGGGTATGTCCCGTCGAGCCTCTGTTGCCCGAGCCTGGCCTCGCTGATCACCGGCCGCTTCCCCCACGAGCACCGGATCGTCGGCAACGATCCCCCCGGCAGCGACCGGCTCGCACGGAACACGCCCGAGGGGAAGCGTCTCTTCCAGGAGGGCCGCGAGGCGATGAACCGGCACCTCGCCGAATGGCCGACGCTCCCAGCCCTCCTCGCCCCGCACGGCTACCGTTCCCTCCAGACCGGCAAGTGGTGGCAGGGGGATTTTTCGCGCGGGGGGTTCACGGCTGGGATGACCCGCGGCGATCGCCACGGCGACGATGGCCTGACGATTGGCCGGGAGACCCTCGAGCCGATCGAGACCTTCATCGATGACTGCCAGGAGGACGGGGCGCCGTTTTTCGTCTGGTATGCGCCGATGCTCCCCCACGATCCGCACGATCCGCCCACCGATCTCGTCGATCACTATCGTACCGTCGCGCCGAGCCTCCATGTCGCCCGCTACTGGGGGAACGTCGAACGCTTCGATCGCACGGTCGGCCAGCTCCTCGACCTCCTCGATGCCAAGGGGATCGCCGAGAACACGCTCGTTGTCTTCGTCACCGACAACGGCTGGATCCAGAGCCCCGACCATCCCCGCTACGCCCCGCGCTCGAAGCGCTCCCCCTACGACGGTGGCGTGCGGACGCCGATCATGGTCCGCCAGCCGGGGAAGATCGAGCCGGGGGTGAGCGACGTGCCGGTGTCGAGCCTCGACCTCCTTCCGACGATTCTTGCCGCCTGTGACGTCGCGGCGCCGGCCGGGCTGCCGGGGGTCGATCTTCTCGATCCCCGCGCGGTCGCCTCCCGGGGCGGAGTCTTCGGGGAGTGCTACACCCACACCCTCGTCGATCTTGACGCCCCGGCCCAGAGCCTGCTGTGGCGCTGGACGGTCCATGGCTCGTGGAAGCTCGTCGTGCCCGAGCGCCTTGCCGCTGCCGACCCGCGGTGGGAGGTCGAGGAAGCGGCCCTCGATGACGACAGCCGGGCGTGGCTCGAGGCGGGAACCCCGCGGCTGTTTGACCTAGCCGCTGACAGCGGGGAAAACCGGGACGTGGCCGCGGAGCATCCCGACGTCGTCAACGATCTCCGCAAGACCCTCGATGCCTGGTGGATGCCGGGCCCCCCTCAGTCAGGAGCCAACTCACCGTGACATCGCCATCCCGGGCCTCCCTGTTCCCGTTTCTCCTCGCGGCGCTCGCCGCGCTCGAGCCAGCGAGCGCCGAGAACTGGCCCAATTGGCGCGGCCCCGCGCTCGATGGCGTCGCTGCGGGGACAGGATATGCCACGACCTGGAGCCCGGAGGCGCATGTCGCCTGGAAGGTGCCGCTCCCTGGCCTCGGGGCGAGTACGCCGGCGGTGTGGGGCGATTCGATCGTCCTCACCTGCGCGATCGACGGCAAGGACGCGGCGATCTGCTTCGACCGCTCAGGCAAGGAGATCTGGCGGCGCTCCCTCGGCACCGAGAAGCCGGGGAAGCATGCCAAGGCGACCGGTTGCAATCCCTCGCCGGTCACTGATGGGAAGCATGTCTGGGTGTACTTCAAGAGCGGTGAACTCGCCGCGCTCGACCTCGCCACCGGCGCCGTGGTCTGGCAGGAAAACCTCCAGGAAAGGTTTGGCGAGGACACGCTGTGGTGGGATCTCGGCACGAGTCCGGTGCTCACCAACGACGCGGTCGTCGTAGCCGTGATGCAGACCGGCCCGAGCTACCTCGCGGCCTTCGGCCGCACCGACGGCAAGCTCCTCTGGAAGCACGACCGCAATCTCGATGCCCCGGAGGAGGCGGCGCAGAGCTACTCGACGCCGCTGGTGGTGAAGGGGGAGGAGACGTTCGGCGAGCCGGCCGAGGTGATCTTCGTCCTCGGTGCCGATCATGTCACGGCCCACGACGCCGCCGACGGCCATGAGTTGTGGCGCGTGGGGGGGCTCAATCCGGCCGGTGAGAAATACTTCCGCTCGATCGCCTCGCCGGTGGTGGCCGACGATCTCGTCATCGCCCCCTATGCCCGGGGGAGCACGCTCACCGCCGTGAAGCGCGGAGGAAAGGGGGACGTGACGCAGACCCACGTCGCCTGGGCCCGGAAGGATCTCGGCGCCGACGTGCCGACCCCGGCCTTCCAGGACGGGAAGCTCGTCGTCTGCACCGACCAGGGAAAGGTGGCTTGCCTCGACGCCCCGACTGGCAAAACCCTGTGGGACGGGGAGTTGGCCAAGAACCGTCACGCCTACAGCGCCTCGCCGGTGCTCGTCGACGGAAAGATCCTGGTGACACGCGAGGATGGCCAAAGCGCCGTCCTCTCCGGGCCGGCGGCCGGCGCTGGCCGGTTCGCGGTCGTCGGGGAAGGGAGCGTCGGGGAGATGACGGTGGCGACGCCGGTGTGCGTCGACGGGGAGATCTTCCTGCGGACGCACGACAGTCTGTGGTGCATTCGGCCGTGAGAAATCCCCGGTCGCAGCGGCGCGGCGGCGTGCCCGGAAATCGGGGATATATTTAAGAGTTGGCTCAGTCCCTTTTTTGAAGCACCGGCAGCGGTATCCATGCAGAAATCGAAGGTCCGGCAGCTGGGCAACGCCGAGTCGAGCGTCGGCTCGGGCCTCTCTGAGCTCGGTGATCAGGGGGCGAGCCGTGTCGCTTCGGTCCGCGATCTGCTCTTCCGCGGAGGAGTGATCCTCCTGGCGGTCCTGTGGATCTATTCCCCGACCTACCACGGCGATTGGCTGTGGGACGACGACTCGATCCTCACCGCCAATCCCGTCGTCCAATCGGCGTCGCTCGAAGGGCTCTACAACCTCTGGGTCAGCCCCACCGGGGCCGATTACTTCCCCCTCTCCTACACGGCGCTCTGGGCCCAGTGGCCGTTTTTCGGTCTGAACTCCACCGGCTACCATGTCGTCACGATCCTCCTTCATGCCACCGGAGCGCTCCTGTTGTGGCGGCTGCTGGTGGTGATGCGAATCCCGGGGGCGTGGCTGGCCGGGCTCCTGTTCGCGATCCATCCGGTGTGCGTCGAGAGCGTGGCTTGGGTATCGGAGATCAAGAACACGATCTCGCTTCCCCTCTTCCTCCTCGCGGGGATCTTCTTCGTCAGGCATGACGACGCGGTGTGGGGCGATGGCTCCGAAGCTGCCGGTCGCACGGGGAGCCGCGATTGGGTGCTGTCGGTCGTTTGTTTCGCGCTGGCGATGCTCGCCAAGACGTCGGTGGTGATGTTCCCCGTGGTCCTCCTCCTCCATGCTTGGTGGAAGCGGGGAGGAATCGCGAAGCGCGACCTCGTCGCGGCGGCGCCGTTCTTTCTCGTCTCCCTCGTGCTCGGGCTGGTCACGATCTACTACCAGCATGGCCGGGCAATCGGCGAGGAGAAGATGCCGGTGGCCGACCTGTTCACCGTCGTCGGCTTCCTGTCGCGGACGGCCACGGCGGGGATGGCGATCATGTTCTATCTCTGGGAATCGATCTTCCCGTTCAGGCTGCTGCCGATCTATCCGCAATGGCAGGTCAACCCGCCGCAGCTCGCGCAATTCCTCCCCTGGCCGATCCTCGTCGCGGCCGGTTGCGGGCTGTGGTCGTGCCGGGGCACCGCCGCCGCACCGACGCTGGCCCGCCACGCGATCTTCGGCCTCGGCTTCTTTCTGCTCATGGTGTTTCCGATCCTCGGCTTCATCACCATTTCCTACATGCGGATCACCTGGGTGGCCGACCACTTCAACTATGTGGCGATCATCGGCATCATCGTGCCGCTGTGCGCCGCGGCGGCGGCGTGGTTCGCTTCGGCGCGGCCGCCCGTCCAGCTTGCGGCCCTCGCCGCGGCCACCGTGCTCCTCGCCGGCCTGGCCGTTTCGTCGTTGCGGTATGCCCACGTCTTCGCCAACGAGGACAACCTCTGGACCTACACGCTCGAATCGAATCCCGATGCCTGGCAGGCGCACAACCGGCTCGGAGCGCGAAAGGCGGGCCGCGGTGATGTCGAGGGGGCCCTCTATCACTTCACCAATTCCACCCGGCTCCGCCCCGATCTCGGCGAGACCCACAACAACCTCGCCACCACCTACATGGCGTTGGGGCGCACCGACGAGGCGCTCGAGGAGTTCAAGGTGACGACGGAGCTCCTGCCGAACGTGTTTGCCGTGCAGTTAAACCGGGGCAACGCGCTGACCACCGCGGGCCGCAACGAGCAGGCGGAAAAGTGGTATCAGGATCTCGTCACCCGGTTTCCCGACCAGTTCCAGGCCTGGAACAACCTCGGGATCATTCAGGTGAACAAGGGCAATCGGATGGAGGGCATCGTCGCGCTCCGCCGTGCCGTCGAGATCGCCCCCAACCTCGAGGAGCCCCGCCGCAATCTCGACAGTGCGCTGCGAACCGAGGCGGAGGCGTTGGCCGTGGCAGGACAATTCGCTGAGGCCGAGGCGATCTACCGCGAGATGCTCAAAGCCTCCCCCGGCGACGTCATGCTCCTCACCAACCACGGCGTGGTGCTCTACAAGCTCGGCCGGAACGACGCCGCGATCACCGCCTTCCGCCGGGCGCTGGCGATCAATCCGGGGGCGAAGGAGGCGGCAGAGAGTCTCGCCGTCGCCCTCGGCAACGCGACCCCGGCACCACCTCCCTTGGAGACGGAGGAGCCGCTGCCGTCGACGCTCAGCCCGGCGATCGAGGCACGATAGGGTCCGTTCAACGCCCCGCCTTCGCCGGCAAAACGCGCGTGGCGAAGTCGGCGAAGTGGCCCCAGTCGATGGCCGTAATGTCGTGGGGGCCGGAGCGGACGTGATAGCCGATCGAGCTGCCGATCGCCGTGTCGACCACGGGGTCGGTGGCGGTGCCGAGCCCGACCTTCCCGAACAGTTCCCACACCGGGCCGGCCGCGACGGCCGCGAGGAACTCCCCGCGGGGATCGGCCCAGCGATCCTCGACGGCGCTCGACACGTAGAGCGGCCGCGGCGCGGTCATCGCGAGTACGACATGCTGGTCGATCGGGAGCTCGGTCTCGCGGTCGGCGTAGGTGGCGAAGGTCGGCGCGAACCAGTGGGGGAACGACGTCGTGATCCGCTTCACTGTCTCGCCGTAGTTGCGCCGCTCGAGCGCCGCCCCGCCGCAGCCCGATTCATTCGAGACGACCATCGCAAACCGCTCGTCACCGGCGCCGGCCCACAGCGCCGTCTTCCCGAGGCGCGAGTGGCCGACGACGATCACGCGCGTGGGGTCGATCTCGGGGAGCGTCACGAGCCAATCGAGGATCCGCGACAGCTGCCAGGCCCACGTGGAGATCGCCCCGGGCTCGTCGCCGCGCACCATCCGCGCGTCGTGGACGACGTAACCGAGCGAGGGGAGGGCACTGGCCTTGCGGCCATCGGCATGGTCGGGGAAGACGTCGCCGCAGGAGGCGGTCGCGGTGGCATAGCCGCGGTCGTGGAGGAGCTTGACCGGCCAGCGGCTGGCGAGTGTGCCGCGCGACGAGGCCTTGGCGCGGTTGTCGTCGACGCCGGTGTCCTTGCCGTTGGGCACCCAGCCCGATGGGATGCGGACGGCCGGATCGGCCGACTCGGCATGGTTACCCCCGAAATTGAGATGGAGAAACGTCGGCAGGCGCTCAGGAGCGTCGCCGCGGGACGGCGACGGAAGCTCAGGCGTGTCGCCGCGGGACGGCGACGGAAGATAGAGCAAGACCTCCGTCACCGGGGCGTCGGGACCGTGGCCGAGCCGGAGGCGGGCCTGGATGCGCGTCGCGCCGTCGGGTCCGGGGCCGCGCTCAACGTCCTCGGCCGTCACCGGCACCGCCGGCAGTAGCCGGCCGTACTCGGTCGATTCGAGGAGCCCAAGCCAGCGCGGCCGGGCCACCGTCAGCCACGCCTCCGGGGACGTGATGGCCTCGCCATCGGGGCCATCTCCCGCGGGGATCATGAGGAGATCGGGAAGGAGGTACTCCCGGACCAGCGCCTCGTCGTAATTGAACTCCTCCTTCGGGGCCTGGGCGGAGGCGTCGGGCGTCATGGTGGCGGCCAGAGGCAGGGAGAGCATGGTGGCAAAAAGTGGGGCACGGAGGCGCATGGTGAGGCTCCGGAACGCTGCGGTGGAAAGGCCGCTAGCCCCCGTCTCTCGGGCGCGGGCGGGACGGTGGAGATCGTAGCCGATCGGGGAAGGGGGGGACGAATCTCGATGGGTGCCCGGGGCCGGCGGCGGCGGGCTCGGGCGTGTGGTACCATCGCGACTGGGTTGGGGGGGATCGCAGTCCCTGCGCCCAATCCGTTTCCACTGACAAAATCGTATTCACGAGCAAGATCGTATTCTCGAGCAAGACCGTATTCACGAGGTGCTGCATGCTGTCGGTTCGCCGCGATGTCCTCCGGTCGATCCTCTTCCTGCTGGCAGTCGCCGGCCTGTGTGTGACAGGTGTCGGTCCGGCGCGTGCCGTCGATGCTGATGGCCCGGCAAAGCAGCCGGCCCGGCTTCTCGTCGTGACGGTCACCAACGGCTTCCGCCACGGCTCGATCGAGACCGCCGAAGGGGTGCTCGAGCGACTCGGCCGGGAGAGCGGGCAGTTCAATGTCGATTTCCTCCGCCTCCCCCCGGGGCGCCCCGGGCAGCCGCAGGAGCCGAAGCGGAAAGATGGGACGAGCGACGCCGATTGGAAGCAGCAGCAGGAGGCCTACCAAGCGGATCTCGAGAAGTTCAAGGTGGCCGACGCTGCCTGGAACAAGACCCTCTCCGAGCTCTTCGCCAAGGCGTTCGCGAAGGGGACGCTCGAGCAGTTCGACGGCGTCGTCTTCTGCAGCACCACCGGCGCCTTGCCGATCCCGAATCTCGACGACTTCCTCGCCTGGGTGAAGGGGGGCAAAACATTCATCGGCTTCCACGCCGCCGCCGACACGTTCAACGCTTCCGATGCCTACCGCGATCTCGTCGGCGGCGTCTTCGCCGGCCATCCCTGGAATGCCGGTGACGAGCATGGCTTCGTCGTCAACGATCCCGGCCATCCGATCGTGAACAGCCTGCCGGCCTCGTTCCGCTGGAAAGACGAGATCTATCAGTACGACACCCGCTTCGTCCCCGACGACGTCCGCGTTCTGGTCAGCCTCGACATGCCCCATTCGACGCCGAAGGAGCCGTGGCACGTACCGGTGAGCTGGATCCGCGACTTCGGCCAGGGCCGCGTCTTCTACTCGAACTTCGGCCACAACGAGTCGACCTGGAACGACAAAAAGTTCCAGGATCATTACCTCGCCGGGATCCTCTGGGCCCTCGGCCGGATCAACGCGCCGGTCACCCCCAATCCCGATCTCCAGGCCCGCGAGTATCTCCATGGCGTTCTCGCTGCCGCGGCGGCGGCGGGTGCCGGTGGGGATGCGGCCAAGGCGACGGCCGAGGCCGAGAAGCTCTGTGCCAAGGCCGACGCGAAGGGCGCCGCCAACCCCGGCTGGGCCAGGTCCTTGAGGCCAATGCTTCTCGAGATCCGCAATGCCGACGCGGCGACCCGCACGGCGGCCTACGCGAAGGTCGTCGCCGAGCTCGACTGATCGTCGGTCGCGGCTGGTGGTTTGCGGCTTTTCGGGGGTGTCCCGAGTGGAAAAAGGTCATAGATGACTTTTCCACGGACAGCTTGGATCGCAGCGGCCGGAAGCGTCGCTTCCAGAGGGAGGGAATGTCGATGCGCGCTCGGCTCGGCTCGGTCGTTGTCGGTTGGCTCGCGGTTGCCGTCGGGCTGGGGGCCGGTTCGTTCGTGCGGCCAGCCCTGGCCGACCCGGCCCGACCAAACGTCGTGGTGATCCTCGCCGACGATCTCGGCTTCTCCGATCTCGGCGCGTACGGCGGCGAGATCGACACGCCGCACCTTGATCGGCTGGCGCGCGGGGGCTTGAGGTTCACCCAGGCCACGAACACGGCCCGCTGCTGGCCGAGTCGGGCGGCGCTCCTCACCGGGTTTTATCCGCAGGCGATTCATCGCGATGCGCTCCCGGCCGGTAACGGCCACGAGGCCCTCCCCGGAGGGGCGCAGGGAAAGCGACCCCCGTGGGCACAGATCCTGCCCGAGCTCCTCAGCCCCGCGGGCTACCGCAGCTATCACTCGGGCAAGTGGCACGTCGACGGGCTGCCGCTGGCGCAGGGCTTCTCCAGATCCCTCGACGTCACCGGCACCGGCCAGAGCAACTTCTTCGACCCCAGCGGTGTGACGGTGGAGGGGAAGCCGCATCCTCAAAGCGACGGCTTCTACGCCACGACCGCGATCGGGGACCATGCGGTGGCTTGTCTCCGCAGCCACGCCGTCGATTATCCCGAGAAACACTTTTTCCAGTTCGTCGCCTTCACCGCTCCCCACTTTCCGCTCCAGGCCCCCCAGGCGCTGATCGCGAAATACCGCGATCGCTACCGGGCGGGCTGGGAGACGATCCGCGCCGCCCGCCATGCCAGGCAACTGGCCGCGGGAATCGTGTCGGGAGCGCTGTCGAAGGTCGAGCGCGACCTCGGCCCCCCCTATCCCTTCCCCGATGCACTTCACGCGCTCGGAGCGGGGGAGGTCGAGCTTCCGCTTGAGTGGGAGCGGCTCACGCCCGAGCAACAGGACTTCCAGGCGACGAAGATGGCGATCCATGCCGCGATGGTCGAGGCGATGGACGAGCAGGTGGGGCGGATCCTCGACCAGCTCGAGGCGATGCAGCGTCTCGACGAGACGCTGATCCTGTTCGCCAGCGACAACGGCGCCTCGGCCGAGATCATGGTCCGCGGCGAGGGGCATGACCCGGCCGCCCCCCCCGGCTCGCGGAAGAGTTTTTTGTGTTTGGGGCCGGGGTGGTCGAGCGCCGCAAACACCCCCTTCCGCCGTCACAAGACCTGGGTCCACGAAGGGGGGATCGCGACGCCGTGGATCGTCCATTGGCCGCGC
>CAMCCR010000075.1 GCA_945873085.1 Candidatus Kuenenia stuttgartensis
GAAGCTCCTCGCCGTGGGGATGAGCGACGACGATCTCGCCCGGCTCGACACCGACTGGAGCGGTTTTCCGGAGAACGAGCAGGCCGCCTTCACCCTGGCGCGGAAGCTCACCCTCGCCCCCGGCAGCATCTCCGACGCTGACATCGCGGCCTGTCTTGCGCACTTCACGCCGAAGGAGGTGCTCGAGATGAGCCTGTCGATCGGGGGCAACAACGCCATCAACCGCTGGAAGGAAGGGATCGGCGTCGCCCAGGCAGGCAACGGCGGCAACTCCGGCTGGGCGCAGGCGAGCGTTAACGGAGTTCACTCCTACCTGACGCCGACCGCCAACCGCTTCGACACCATTGCCTCCGCCGTGGCGATCCTCTCAAGCGCCAAGCCCGGCGACGATCTCGTTGCCACGGCAACCCCAACGCCACTCCCCTCCGCGGAAGAGATCGCCGCGGGCCTGGCCACTGCCCGCTCGCGGAGCGCTCGCCTGCCGCTCGTCGCGGAGCCGCAGGCCCGCAAGATCCTCGGCACACTCGCGCCAGAGGGACCGCTGCCCCACTGGATGCGACTGCTCGCCCACTTCCCCCTTGCCGGGCCACGGATGGTGAAAGCCTTCGAACTCACGGCCGCGTCCCCGGGGCTTTCGCCGCTCGAACAAGCGCGGATCGCCTGGACCGTGGCCCGCCGCAACCAGGCGTGGTATGCGCTCGGTTTGGCCGAGGCGCGATTGCGGTCCCAGGGCGCCGACGATGCGGCGATCCTCGATCTCGCCGGGCCCCAGTCGGGGCTCTCGGCGGCAGACCGGGCGGTGCTCCTCGTGGCCGACCGCGTCGCCGCGAGCCCCGTGATCTGCACCGACGCTGACTTCGAGAGGGCGCTCGAGGCGACGTCGCCGGCGACGATGGTGCGCGTCGTCCACGAGGTGGCGATGCAATCGCTCTTCGATCGGTTCACCGAAGCGGCTGGGCTGACGCTCGAGTGAAGCGGCGAACGAATCAAGCCCTGGGGCGTCACTCGTCGGAGAGCATTTCGGCCCAGCCATGGGCGTCGCCGAGGTGGCGGAGCGAGATCTTCACCGCCGCCATCATCGGGTAGGCGAGGATCAGGCCGAGGATCCCCCACGCCCAACCCCAGTAGGAGAGCCAGAGGAAGAGGAGCGTGGGATCGAGGTTGAGCTGTTTGCCGGAAAGCTTGAGCTCGAGGAAGTCGATCCAAAACACCCGGTTGACGACGATCAGGACGGCGAGGACCGTTGCCGGCACCGCCCCCAGATCGAGCGCGGCCATGAGGATCGGCGGGACACACGCCGCCCAGCTTCCGATCGACGTGATGTAGTTGGCGGCGAAGAAGAGAAAGGCCCACAGCGGCCAGTGATCGAGGCCGAAGAGCCACATGATGACCCCGGCGGAGAGCCCCATGCCGACGCCAATCACCGACTTCACCATCATGAAGCGTTCCATCGAATCGGAGATCCCCTCGCCGACGGCGAGGATCCGCGCGCCGCGTTCGCCGGGGAACGCCCGCTGCACCCGGGCCTCGAACTTCCGGCTGCCAAGGAACAGGAAGACGAGGTAGCAAAAGACGAGGACGATCAATTCCGCCGCATCGATCCCCTTGGCGAAGACAAAGTTGAGGACGTCGCGGCTCGAAATCCGGAACAGGTCTGAAAGCGAGGTCCGCGACACGACCGGCTCAGCCACGGCATCGAGGGCCGGCGCGTTCTCGGCCACGGCCGCCGCCCCGCCGAGCGGGCCGCTCCAGCGGGTGATGATGTCGCCGATCCGATCCTCGTAGCGGGGCCAACTCCCCCGGAACGACACCGCCTCCCGGTAGACGAACTGCGCCAGGAGCACCGAGGCGATGAGGATGATGCCGAGGAGCGTCGCGTAGGCCGTCAGTGGCCGCATCCCCAGCCCCGAGAGGGTCTTGACGCCGAAACGAGTGGCATAGAAGAGGAACAGCGCCACGAGGAACGGCTGCAGCACCGGGCCGAGGTGCGTGATCGCCGCGCCGGCGACCACGACCGCGATCACCACCAGCGCCGCATCGGCAGATGCAGACCGGGAGGCGGGGCTCGGTGCCGGAGGGGAGTTCATGCCGGGGGTCTCGTCGGGCTTGAGGGGGATGCGGCGGGATCGTCCGCCGTCGTGCCTGCCGATTATCGGCATCCGGCGACAACGTCAACAGCCCACCGCGGTATCCTGATGCCACGCCGGCGGAAGCACGGCCACCATCCCCCTCTTTCACTCTGCTTGGCACCGATGACCTCCGACCAGACCTCCGATCAGACCTCCGACCAGGCCCCCGACATCGACGACGACGTCCGCACGCTCGCGGCCATGGGCTATGCGCAGGAACTCGAGCGGCGCATGGGGGGCTTCTCCAATTACTGCATCTCCCTGTCGATCATCTGCATCCTCGCCGGCGGCATCACGTCGTTTCCGGTGGGCCTGTGCGCCGCCGGAGGGGCGAGCATCGGCCTCGGCTGGCCGCTGGTGAGCCTCGTGGCGCTGGCGCTGGCGGCCACGATGGCCCAGGTCGCCTCGGCCTTTCCCACCGCCGGCGGCCTCTACCATTGGGGGGCAATCCTCGGCGGGCGCGGGTGGGGCTGGGCCACAGCCTGGTTCAACCTCGCCGGGATCATCACCGTGCTCGCCGCGATCAACCTGGCGACCGTGCAATTCTGCTTCGGTGCGTTCGCGCCCCTGTTGGGATGGACTGCGGAAGACGCCGGCAAGACCCTCGCAGCGCTCGTCGCCTCGGCTCCGGCCCATGAACTCTTGACCCCCGGCTCCGACCGACTCCTTCCGCTCCTTCTCCAACTCCTCGCGGTGATGATCCTCACCGTCACGCAGGCTGCCTTCAACCATTTCGGCATCCGCGCGACGACGCGGATCATCGATTTGAGCGGCTGGCTGATCCTCGTCGTCGCTGCCGCCCTGACTCTCGCCCTCCTCGCCTTCGCCCCAGCCCTCGATCCCTGGCGCCTCATCGAGGTGCGGAATCTGACTGGCATCCCGATGGGAGAGCCGGTCTGGCCGGCGACCGAGAGCCCCGGCTGGGCCTTCGCCCTCGGCCTCCTCCTCCCCGCCTACACGATCACCGGGTTCGATGCTTCGGCCCACGCCGCCGAGGAGACAGTGGGGGCAGCCCACGAAGTGCCCCGGGCGATCATCCGCGCCGTCGTCGTCTCGGCGCTGGCCGGCTGGGTGATGCTCGCGGCCCTCGTGATGGCGATCCCCGACATCGGCGCGGCCGCCGCCCAGGGGGGCAACGCTTTCTTTTGGACGATGTCGGAAGTGCTCCCGGCGCCCCTCCGATTCCTCCTCCTCGTCGGCATCGCCGCGGCGCAGTTCTGCTGCGGGCTGGCCACCGTCACCAGCGGCTCACGGATGCTGTTCGCGTTCGCCCGCGACGGCGGCCTCCCCTGGTCATCGTTCCTTCGCAGGGTGAGCCCCACGCACCACACGCCAAACGTCGCCATCTGGGTGGTGGCCGCGTTCGGCGTGATGTTCACGGCGCTCGTCCCCTATCTGGCGATCACCGCCGTGTGCGTGATCCTCCTCTACATCTCGTACATGATGCCGACGCTTTCCGGGCTGCTGGCGTACGGGCGGACGTGGACAAGGATGGGGCCGTGGTCGATCGGGCCAGCCTACCGTCCGCTGGCCGCGCTCTCCCTTGCCGGCGGCCTCGCCCTGTTCGTGATCGGCGTCCAACCGCCGAACGACGTGGCCCTGTGGATCGTGCCGGGATTCGCGTTGGTCCTCGTCACGTGGTGGTTTGTCCACAAGCGCCGTCACTTCCCCGGCCCACCGAAGCTCGACACCCTCGCGGGACAGCGGGCGTGATGGCTGCCGCCACAACGAAACTCGTCGGCCTCGACTTCGGCACGACGACATCGAGCGCGCTGGTGGCGGAAGCGGTTGTCCGCCGCAATGCGGTCACCGGACGGATGGAGCTTTCCCTCACCCGCGAGACCTTCCGCTCACCACTCGTCTTCACCCCGCTCGAAAACGACAGGCTCGATCTCGCCGCCACGCTCCGCCTCGTCGACGACTGGCTCGCTCGTGGCGGGATCACCCCTGGCCACGCCGACGTCGGCGGCGGCGGCGCGCTCCTCACGGGGCTCACCGCGCGGAAGGAGAATGCCAGCGGGCTCGTGGCGTCGATTCGCGAGCGTCTCGGGCCGGCCCTCGTGGCCACGGCCGACGATCCCTGCCTGGAATCGTGGCTGGCATTCCAGGGGAGCTGTGCCCCGCTCTCGAGGCGCCACCCGGAGCAGACGTTTCTCCATCTCGACATCGGTGGCGGCACGACGAACATAGCGCTGGGGCGCAACGGCGACGTCCTTGCCACCGGCTGCCTGTTCGTCGGGGCTAGGCATGTGCGTTTCACGCCAGGAACGAGGCGGATCGAATCCCTCTCGTCGCATTCGAAGGCGCTGTTCGCGGCTCTCGGGATCAGCTCAGGCCCCGGCGACGATCTCCCTCCGGCCGACCTGACACGGATCCTCGACTGGTATCTCGACCTCCTCGGGCGGGCCGTCGACGGCCGGGCCGATCCAGCCGATCGCTCGACGCTCGACCACGTCCAGGTGCCGCTGCCGCCGCCGTTCTGTGGCGAAGCGTCGGAAACAAAAGTGACGCTTTCGGGTGGGGTCGGGGAATTGGTCTACGCCGCGGCCCGCGGAGCCGCCCCCCCCGCCATCACCCCCTACGGCGATCTCGGCGTCGATCTGGCGCACCGGCTCCTCACCCACCCGACATGGGCCCGACACTGGCCGGCCTCTCTTCCGGAGGGGGGAGGCCGGGCCACCGTCGCCGGACTCCTCCGGCATGCCACGAGGATCTCCGGGGCGAGTATTCATCTCCCGGCGCCGTCGCTTTTGCCACTCACCGATCTCCCCATCGTCGGCTCGCTCCTTCCCCACGCCGACCAGACCGTGCTGCGGGCGACGCTCGAGTTGGCCCGCCGGGCGCCCGGGGGCGCTGCCGTGCACGTGCGTGGACTTCTGCCGGAGGCCGACGGCGTGCGAAGGTTTGGGGCCCGAATCGCGTCGGTCCTCGATGGAATGGCCTGGCCGAAGGATCGGCCGCTCGTCCTCCTCCTCGAGTCGAATTGCGGCAAAGCCCTCGGGCAGTGCGCCAGCCGCTGGGGGCAGCTCACCCTCCCGCTCGTGGTCGCCGACGAGCTCGACCTCCCCGCAGCCCGCTGGGTGACCCTCGGGAAGGAGCGTGACGGCGTCGTGCCGGTGTCGTTCCACGGGCTCGAGGGTTGACGCCCCGCCTCCCGCTCTCATTCAGAGCTGGCCGAGCCGCTCGAGTTGCTTGTAGCGGAGGAAGGAGTAGACGATTGGCACCAGCGCCATCGGTGCGACGAGGAGCAGCGCCGGCAGCGTCAGCCCTGCCGCGGCGAGCACCGCGCCGAGGAATCCACCGACGACCCAGATCCGGGCCGCGAGCCGGTGGGTGTCGTCCCACACCCGCTCCGAAGCGATCGTCCAAGGAACGCGGACCCCAATGAAGAAGTTGCGCTTGATCCCACTGAACGTCGTTCCCAGGGCCCCGAGGAAGAACATCACGCCGGCCACCATGGCCCGGCCGACGGGCAGCCCGGGCCGCATCGCCGCCGCGAGCGAGAGGAGATGGATGAAGACCATCAGCGCCGTGAGTGCCACCAGAAGCACGCTGAAGGCGCGGCTGTGAACGTCGACCTGGAAGCCCTGCGGCGACAGCCAGGGGATGAGGCACATGAAGCCGAGCAGCCCGAGGGCGACCATGGGGAGGAGCCACGCTGCCACCCCCTTCGGCCCGAAGCCGTCAGCCTCGCCCTTGATGTTCCAGTGGGTGGGGACGACGTCGGGAAGGGCCGGGTAAAGCCAGGCCGACACGGCAAGCGCCATGCCGAGGAGCGCGAGCGAGACGAGGAGCGGAACGCGGGGCATGACGAACAATCTCGGTGGTGTATGGACACAATACGACGCGCCACTTTGTCGCGCCGGGCCGCTCTGCCTTCACCCCGCTGGCGGCGAAGCCGGTCCAAGGTATCGTACAGGGCATGTCTGCCCGTCTCACCCCTCTCCCCGAGATCGAAGTGCCGCCCCCGCGGCCCGACGACACCTATGCCGTTGAGGGCCCCGAGGGGCCGATCCGTTTCGTCGGTCTCAAAGCCCTCCTCGGCGCTGCCGACTTCCCCAAGGCAGGGGATCGGCACGCCGGACTCGCGGCCGCCAACGAGATCGGTCGGGAGGCGGCGCGCTCGATTCTCGCCGGGCTCACGATCGCCCATCTCCACGAGCGTCCCCTGCTGACGGCCGACGGCCGCGTCGATGACGTGATGCGCGTCAATTACGACGTCGACACCGACGTCTACAGCGAAATCGCCCACCTCACGGTCGGCAACCTCAAGAATCGACTTCTGGCCTGCTCCGGAGACGAGGCGGTGCGCCTCGGCCGCGGGCTCACCGGCGTCACGGCCGCCGCAGTGGCGAAGCTCTGCGATGTTCACGAGCTGATCCTCGTCGCCCGGCGGATCGCCAATCCGACGAAGGCCCGCACGCTCCTCGGTCGCCGTGGCACGCTCTCCTCACGGCTCCAACCAAACCATCCCACCGACGACCCGCGCGGGATCGCGTTGCTCACTTGGTGGGGCCTGTCGATGGCCGCCGGCGACGCACTGCTCGGCGTCAATCCGGCGATCGACACCGTCGAGAACGTGTCGGCGGTGCTCCGGCTCCTCGACAGCCTCCGTCGCCGTGCCGGCGCTCCGACACAGATCTGTGTCCTTTCCCACATCAAGACGCAGCTTGCCGCCCTCGATGCCGGCGCTCCGGTCGAGATCCTTTTTCAAAGTCTCGCCGGCACCGAAGCGACGCTGACTGCCGAGTTTGACGTGACGGTCGACCTCCTCGACCGGGGTTGGCTCACCATGCGCGACCGTGGGCCGCTCAAAGACACGGCCCCGCAGGCAATGTACTTCGAGACCGGCCAGGGGAGCGAGTTCTCCTACGGCCGCCACGAGGGGATCGACATGACGACGACCGAGGCCCTCTGCTACGGCCTGGCGCGGCGCTACGATCCGTTCATGATCAACAACGTCACCGGCTTCATCGGCCCGGAGACCCACGCCGACAACTTCGAGCTCCTCCTCGCCAGCCTCCAGGATCTCTTTCTGGGGAAGCTCCTCGGCCTGCCGATGGGGATCGGGAGCTGCTACACCCTCCATGCCGGGAGCGGCCTCGAGGGACAACAGGCGACAACCGAGCTCCTCGCGGCGGCCGGCGCCACCTACTTCATGGACGTCGCCCTCAACACCGATCGGATGCTCGCCTACTTCGACACCAGCGCCCACGACAACCAGACGCTCCGCGAAATCCATGGCCGCGAGCCGGCGGGGGAGTTTCTCGAGTGGTGTCTTGGCCGGGGAATCCTCGCCCGCGACAGCTGTGACGCGGTCGTCCGCGGACCGGCGTGGGGCCGGCCGGAGTTGTTCTGCGACTCGGTGGAGGAGTTCGAGGAGCTCGTGGCGGCCACGCCGGCGCTCCACGGCTTCGAGAACGCCGGCCCCCGTCCCGCCGACGCCGTTGCGCGGAAGGTCCGCTGGCACCAGGCGGTCGGCCGCGGAGCCGTCCACCTCCCCCTCGATGTCGATCGCCTCAGGGCTCTTCACCCCGTCCGCGAGATCGCCACCGAGGCAGCCACGCACGACGCGCATCTCGCTTCGCCGGCCCTCGGCACCCGACCGACTGCCGCGGCCCTCGCGAGCCTTAGGGCCGAGCCGTTCCCCGTGCAGATCCTCATCTCCGACGGCCTGTCGGCGGCAGCCGTCCACCACAATCTCCCCGACCTCCTTCCGCTCCTCCTCGACGGCCTAGCCGCCAAGGGGATCGGCGTCGGCGTGCCGCTCGTCGCCCGCCACGGCCGGGTGAAGCTCGCCGAGCCGGTGGGGGAGAAACTCGCTGCGGATCTCGTCATCCATCTGATCGGCGAGCGGCCCGGCGGCGATGCCCTCGCGTCGCGGAGCCTGTCGGCGTATCTCGTCTACCGGGTGCCGGCCGAACAGCAGCGCGAGGCGGCGCGGGCCAGCGGCAACGCCGACATCCGCCACGAGGTGACGGTGATCTCAAACATCTACTCCGCTGGCCTTCCCCCCGTGGAGGCCGCCGCGCAGATCGTCGAGAAGGTCGAGAGGATCCTCCGCCACCACGCTGCCGGCAACCGGCTCGAAGGCCTTCTCACCCGGGATACCTGACGGCCCGGCGGCTCACGCCACCGGCACAACCGCGTCGCTGGGGCGAGCCCGATTCATGCCCAAGGTCTCGAGGAGCGCCGTGAGCCGTTCCCCGAGCGCTGAGCGGTCGGCGAGTTGCTTCGCCGAGGCCGGCTGCCTGGAGGGCCCCATGCGAAATCCGCGACACGAGGCCGCCACCCGGTAGCCCTCCGGGAAGTCGGCCCCCTGCATCGCCATGTCGAAAAGTTCGATGATCCGCGGCTGGAGGCGCATCGCCCCCCGCACGTCTCCCGCCATCGCCATGTCGTACACCGCACGCGTCATCTCGGGCATGATCCCGCTGGTGGCGACCGTCGCGCCGCTGCAACCGACCAAGAGCATCGACGTCAGCGCCGGATCCCAGCCGGTGAGGAACGAGAAGCCAGGGCGCACCGGACGGACAGCGGCGATCAACCGCTGCATGTGGGAGATGTCGCCGCTGGAGTCCTTGATGCCGATGATTCTGGGAAACTCCTCCGCGAGCCGGCGGACGACGGGGATCTCGATCGGCGAGGCGAGCATCGGGATGTGGTAGAGCGTGACGTCGATCGGGCTGTGGGCCCCGATCTCACGGAAGTAGGCTTCGACGCTCTCCGTCGAGAGCCGGTAGTAGTACGGCGCGACGACGGCCACCGCCCGCGCCCCGGCCTCGAGGCAATGCTCACAGGCGCGGATCGTCTCGGCGGCCGTTCCCTCGGCCGCGCCGGCGACGACCGGCACCCGCCCCGCGGCGGCCTTGCAGACGATCTGGACGATCTTCTGCCGCTCCTCGACCGTGAAGCGGAGAAACTCGCCGGTCGAGCCGTTGGGATAGAGGCCGTGGACGCCCCGGTCGACAAGCCATTGCACGTACCGGAACAGTTCGTCCTCGTCGATCCGCCCCTTGGCGTCGAGCGGCACCATGTGGGGAACGAGGATACCGGTGATCGCGGGGGCGTGGCTGGCAGCGGACATGCTCGGGTGGACTCCTTGAACGGGATTTGGGAACGATAAGCGTACACCCATCTGCCCCCGCTCGGCCACCCGCGGTAGCATCGACGGTCGCGGATCCCACGCGGATCGGCCGGTTTGCCCCACGCAGGAAAACGCACCATGGCCGGATCGGCCCGCGGACATTCGATCGACACGATCCCCACCCCGGCGCTCGTGCTCGACGCGGCGAAGGTGCGGCGGAATATCGCGCGGATGGCGGACTACACGAAGGCCATCGGCGTCGCCAATCGCCCCCACACGAAGACGCACAAGAGCATCGCCATCGCCGGCCTCCAGCTCGCCGCAGGCGCTGTCGGGCTGACGGTGGCCAAGGTCGGGGAAGCGGAGGTCCTTGCCCTCGCGTTCGCCGACCGCCACCCCGACATTCTCGTCGCCTATCCGGCGGTCGATCCGGCGCGGACGATGCGGCTGGCCGCCCTCGCCCGCAGCGCCACCATCCGCGTCGCCGTCGACAGCCCCGAGGCGATCGCCGCCCTCTCCGCCGCGGCCCGGGAAGCGGGCACGACGATCGGCATCCTCGTCGATTTGGACGTCGGCTCGGGACGGACCGGCGTTCCCACAGCAGACCGGCTCGTGGCACTCGCCGAGGCCGTCGACCGCGCCCCCGGCCTCCGCCTCGACGGGATTTTTTATTACCCGGGGCATGTCACGGTGCTCCCCGAGAGTCAAGCCGCTCCGCTCAGCTTGGTCGCTGAAAAACTTGAAGGGGCGATTCGCCGCTTCGATTGGATGGGCCTGTGCCGGGGGATCGTGTCAGGGGGTTCGACGCCGACGGCGTACCAATCGCACCTCATTCGCAGCGGCACCGAGATCCGCCCCGGCACGTGTGTCTACAACGATCTCAACATCGTCCGCGGTGGCTTCGGCTCGATCGACGACTGCGCGGCGAGCGTCGTCTGCACGGTCGTCAGTGATGCGGTGAAGGATCAGGTGATCCTCGACGGTGGTTCAAAGACGCTCACGATGGACCGCTGCGGCCCCGCCCCCGATTCGGGCCACGGCCTGATCGTCGAGTATCCAGAGGCCTTCATCGGCAAGCTCACCGAGGAACACGCCCAGGTCGATGTCAGCCGCTGCGCCGCGCGGCCGCGGGTCGGAGAACGCTTGACCGTGATCCCCAACCACATCTGCCCGGTCGTGAATCTCCACGACACCGCTTGGTGGTGGGAAGCCGACGGCAGCCTCCAAGTGCTGCCCATCGACGCCCGCGGGAAGCTTTCGTGATCGGCCGATTCTGGTGTCCTCTAGGCCGACATTGCCCGTCGACATCGGCCCAAGCCATACTCTCAATTCTTCGGCAGGGAAGCGCTCCTGGTGCGCTTCCCCGCGCCCTCGCTTTGGGAGTCGTCATGACGTCGTTGGCCGCTCGCTTTTCCCTCGTCGCCATGGGTGTTTGGCCACTGCTTGCAGCGGTTGCGACACTCCTCCCGCTCCCCGCTCCCGCCAGCCCCCCAGTGGCCCCCACCGAAGCGCTCTCCCCGGCCGAGCAGCGGGAGAAGTTCCGCCTGCCGGAAGGATTTGCGATCGAGCTGGTCGCTGCCGAGCCGGACATCCAGAAGCCGATGAACATGGCCTTCGATGCTCGCGGACGGCTGTGGGTGACGCATTCGGTCGAGTATCCGTTCGCGCCGAAGGACGGGGCCCCACACCGCGACGGGCTCACCGTCCTCTCCGATTTCGGCCCCGATGGCCGGGCGCGGAAGGCGGTCCGCTTCGCCGACGATCTCAACATCCCGATCGGCGTCCTCCCCCTTGGGCTTGGCGACGAGGCGATCGTCTGGTCGATCCCCAACATCTGGAAGCTCTCCGACACCGACGGCGACGGCAAGGCCGACTCGCGCGAGATCCTCTACGGCCCGTTCGACTTCGTCGACACCCACGGTGACCAGAACTCATTCCGCTTGGGCCCCGATGGCTGGGTGTATGCCTGCCACGGCTTCCGCAACGATTCGAAGGTCAAGCTCAAGGGGGAAGGCAAGGTCGTTCTCACGATGCAGTCGGGAAACACCTACCGCTTCAAGCCCGATGGCTCGGCGATCGAGCAGGTCACCTGGGGGCAGGTGAACCCGTTCGGAATGTGCTTCGATTCCCTCGGCAACCAGTTCTCCGCCGATTGCCACTCGCGCCCCGTGACGATGCTGCTGCGGGGGGGCGTCTACGAAAGCTTCGGCAAGCCGCACGACGGCCTCGGCTACGCGCCGGCGATGACCGGCCACGACCATGGCTCCACCGGGATCGCGGGGGCACTGGTCTACGACGATTCAGAAGGCTTTCCTGCCGACTACCAGGGGAACCTGTTCGTCGGCAACGTGATCACCAACACCATTCACCGTGACCGGCTCCAGTGGAAGGGATCGTCACCGTGGGTCGAGGCCCCGGAGGATTTTCTCGTCTGCGACGATTGGTGGTTTCGCCCGGTCGATCTCCAGACAGGCCCCGACGGCGCCCTCTATGTCGCCGACTTCTACAACTGCATCATCGGCCACTACGAAGTCGATCTCCTCCACCCGCGCCGCGACCGGGAACGGGGCCGGATCTGGCGGGTGGTGTGGAAGGGGGATGGAGCCGTGGGCCGCGAACAGGCCCAAACAGACGGGTCTCTCCTCCCCTTCGACCTCACCTCGGCCCCGGCTGACAAGCTCTTCTCCCTCCTCAGGCACGCCAACCAAACCATCCGTCGGCTCGCCTTCGAGCAGCTTCTGGCCCTCGGTGCGACCGACGAGCGCGTCCCCCGCGAGTGCCTTCTGCTCGCCTCCGACACCGCAGCCCCGGCAACCGCTCGGGCCCTGGCAACCTGGATCCTCGCCCGGCTCGACCGGGTCGACCGGCTTGACCGGCTCGATTCACGCTCGATCGAGCGGCTCTCGCAGGATCCTGAGCGAATGGTGAGGATCCACCTCGTCAAGGCTCTCGACGCTGCGGCCGGGTGGCCAGGCCTCGACGGCGAGCGGGCGGCGACGGTGACGCGACTGCTCGCCGATGACGACGCGCTCGTCCGTCGGGCCGCCGCCGAGGCCCTCGGCAGCCATCCGTCGCGAGCCACGCTCGCGGCGTTGCTCGGATGCCTCCGCGCCACCGACGCCGCCGACGTTCAGCTCGTCCACGCCCTCCGGATCGCCATGCGCAACCATCTCCGCTCTGCCCCCGGCGGGCGTGCCGTGGCCCCAGCGGACCTTGCCACATGGCATTTCCTCCCCGGCGACCGCGAGCGGCTCATCGACGTGCTGCTGGCGGTGCCCGACGCCGAGGCGGCGTGGGAGGCGTTCGTGATGGCGCGGTCCGGCGGCGCGCTCTTCGAGCGCGCCTCGTCGGGCGTCGCCCGGCTCTGCCCCGATGAGCGGATCGCCGAGGCGGTGCTCCTGACCCTGGGGCGCGACGCCTCGGGCGACGCTGCCGGCGCAGAGCAGCGTCTGTTCGCTGCCTTCTTCAACGGCTTCGGCCAGGCAGGCAAGCGTCTCACGCCCGGCACGACGCTCGCCGACTGGGGGGGGAAGCTCGCCGCCGGGGTCCTCGCCCGGCACGAGGGGCGTCAAGCCGCGGAGACGCTCGTGGCGCTCAAAGTCGTGGAGCAGCTGCCGTCGGCCGCGCCGGCGGGCGACGTCGCCGCGGCGCTCAGCGACCGTTCCCTTCCCCCCGACGTCCGCGCTGCCGCGGCTGGTACGCTCCTCTCCCTCGATCCCGACCAGGCCAGCTCCCTTCTGGCGGCGGTGGCCCTCGACGCGGCGGAGCCCGCGCCGCTCCGCGAGGCGATCTTCCGCCAGCTCGGTGGCGTCGATGCCGAAGCGAGCCGGGAGACGCTCTGCGAAGTGGTCGCCACGGCTCCGCCGTCGCTCCGGCAAGCCGCGGCCTGGGCGCTCGCGACGCGGCCGGCCGGAGCCGAGCGGCTCCTCCAGCTTGTCGCCGCCGGCAAGACAACCGGCGCCGTCCTCCAGTACGGGCCAGTGTCGGAACGGCTGCGGGCCTCGAACATCGTCGATCTCGACGCCCGGCTCGCCGACCTGACGCGTGATCTCCCCGCCGCCGACGAGGCGATCCGGCAGCGGATCGAGCGGGTCGCGGCGATCCATGCCCAGGGGAAGGCGTCGGTCGACATCGGCCGCGGCCTGTTCAACAAGGTCTGTGCCAACTGCCACAGGCTCGAGGGCTTCGGGCCCGCGATCGGGCCGCAGCTCGACGGCATCGGCCAGCGGGGCAGCGAACGGCTCCTCGAAGACATTCTCGATCCGGCCCGCAACGTCGACGAGGCCTTCCGGCTCACGACCGTGATCACGACCGATGGCCGGGCGATCTCGGGGCTCAAGCTCCGCGACGACGGTGGCGATCTCGTCCTCGCCGACACCCAAGGCAAGGAAATCCGCGTCCCGGCCGCAGAGATCGAAGCGACAAGCGTCTCGCGGCTCTCGCCGATGCCCGCCAACGTCGCCGAGCTCATCGGCGAGGAGAGCGTCCCCCACCTCCTCGAGTTTCTTCTCCAGCAGCGGACGGCATCGGCAGGCCTCTGACCCCTCACGCCCGCCAGGCGCCGCGCAGAAACCGCAGCCAGTTGCCGTGCATCACCTTCCCGATGTCGGTTGCTGAATACCCGCGCTTGGCGAGCATCGTCGGCAGCCGCCCCAAATCGGCGATCGTCTCCAGATCGTAGGGCGACTGCTCGCGGCCGTAGGCGCCATCGAGATCGGACCCGATCCCGACATGATCAGCATTCCCGGCGATCTGGCAGATGTGGTCGAGATGATCGAGCATCACCTCGAGGTTGCATTCAAGCGGCTCTGGAAGGCTCTTCCCCCGCACCCACCCCGGCACCATCATCCAGGCATCGAGGGCGCCGCCGATCACCGCCCCCCGGGAGACGAGCGCCCGAATCATCCGATCGGAAAACTGCCGGTT
>CAMCCR010000076.1 GCA_945873085.1 Candidatus Kuenenia stuttgartensis
CGTGCGACGTCGCGTCTGGCGCGTGGCCGGAGGGACGATTTCGCCCCGGTTGCGGGCGGCTACGACGAGGACGACGAAGGGCTCGACTTCCTCGGGATCGAGGAGGCTGGCCGCGAGACGCCGCAAGTGGAGTCACGGCGGAGCGACGACGATGAACTCCTGGCGGAAAGCGGTCTCAGCAGCGTCACCGACGTGCCGAGCTGGGTCGAAGCCATCGGCATCGTCATTGCCGGCAACCTCGATGCCCGCAACCGCCCCCCGCGGGGCGGCGATGATCAGGATCGCGGTCGCCGCGACGGCTCCCGGGGAGCCAGGGGCTGATCGCTCCCTGCTCTCAAATCTTTTGGCTCAGGCCTTTTGGTGTCGTCCGACCCGCAATCTGCGGGCCGGACGACACCGAAGCAGGGGCACCACGGCCGATCACTTCATCGAGATCGTTCGGGCGAGCGGCTTGAGGATCTGCTCGATGACACAACTGTCGACGACCTCCTGGGCAATCACCGCGAGGCGATTGATCGCGTCGACATAGGAAGTCTGGGGCTCGAGGCTTCCGTACTGACGGGCGGTCACGTAGACGCTCAACTGCTCCTCGGCGAATTCCCCGGTCCGCACCTGGAACGCGTTGGTTCGGGATTCGGTGCTGATCCGCACCTGGGTGCGGCAATCCTCGTCGAGGGCCACCGTCAGCGACGGCTCGAAGTTGATCACGCGAGCCCCGGGGATCTCGGCCACCCGGTCGAGCGCCGGCCCGACCCCGAGGGCCTCGGCCAAAAGTGCGTTGTGATTCCCCCGGTAGGCGAAATCGAAGCCGAACAGGAGGTCGAGCGCCTCGCAGTCGAGGGGGCTGACCGAGAGGAGGGCCGGGGCAAGATCGACCACCAGCCGATGCTGGTCGAGGACCGAATCGAGGGACGACGGGTTCACCTGCCCTGAGCAGAGCCGCTTCGACTCCACCGCGGCCCACCGGTAACGTCCCTGATCCTTGTCCTCCTCGAGGACAAAATCCCGCTTGTCGCGGCAGTAAAACTTCCGCATCACCGGGTACTTCTTCTGGACACACTCGAAGAAGTGGAGGATCGTCTCGCGTTGCGAGGGGAGTTCCATCTCCGTCGCCAGGTTCATGTTGACGTAGAAATCGTCAGCCAACGACGCGTAGGGCGTCATGCACGTGTGCTCCCGGGCGGAAAATCAAAAACCAAATATACGGCTCGTTCGAAGACGCTGTCAAAATAGCACCATTTCGCCCCTTCGCTGCGTCGTCCTGCTGGTTTTTCCATGACACGATCGACATAATCGAGTCTTAGCCCACCAACTCCACACCGACCGCGGACCGCAGCGGCAACGCCCTCCTGTCTCAGACACCCCTCCAGGAGGCGATTTTTCCTGATCTCCCGTCCCGCACCTGGTTCCCCGCAGCCGGCGTCCGCGTCGGTTGCCGCAGTCGGTTTCTCAAACCTGCCTTCCGAACGAGACGACGTTCCATGCCCTCCCCCTTGGAACCTTCGGGCATCCCCGAGAGCCACGTGCGCATCGAGCAGCGCGGCGACGGGGCCGTTGTCGTCCGTGTGCGTTCGACAGGCGAAGGGGACGCCCGCTTGCCCGACGCAGTGTTCTCGTTCCGCTGCGGCGATCCCCAGTACGCCTACTGGCTGGCGCGATTGCAGGCGGGGGCCGACGGTCGCCCGTGACGGCTCGCTGCAGGGAGCCGCCCCAGCGACGCCCACCACGGCGCCTTCCTGAGTTCACCGGCGCCCGCGCCGCCGACGGTCAGTCGCAGCGGCTCCCCGGACCTCCGCCCGCGACCGGCCGGTCGGTGCCCCGGCCGGCGCGACATCACTCCCTGGAACTGGCGATCAGCGATATGAACTCGCGGTTGCTCTTGAACTTCGCCAATTGCTTCGTGAGTTGCTCCATCGCATCGACATGGTGCATGCTCGAGAGCGTCCGACGAAGCATGTTCACCGCGTGGAGTGTGTCCGGATCAAGGAGCTTTTCCTCACGGCGGGTGCCGGACTGGGAAATGTCGATCGCCGGCCAAACGCGTCGATCAGACAGCTTCCTGTCGAGCACGAGTTCCATGTTCCCCGTCCCCTTGAACTCCTGGAAGATCAACTCGTCCATCCGGCTCCCGGTGTCGATCAGCGCCGTGGCGACGATCGTCAAGGAGCCACCTTCCTCGAACACGCGGGCCGTTGCAAAGAGCTTCTTGGGAATGTCGAGGGCCTTGATATCGACGCCGCCGCTCATGGTGCGGCCGGTGTTGCCGACCCACTTGTTGAAGGCACGGGCCATGCGGGTGATCGAGTCCATGAGCAGGAACACGTCCTTGCCCGACTCCGCCATCCGCTTGCAGCGTTCGATCACCAACTGCGAGAGCCGCACATGGCTCTCGACGTCGCAATCGAGGCTGCTGGCGATCACATCCCCCTTCACCGTCCGCCGCATGTCGGTGACCTCCTCCGGTCGTTCGTCGACGAGGAGCATGACGAGCGACAATTCCGGGTGGTTGGTCGACACCGCCTGCGACACCTGCTGGAGGAGCACGGTCTTGCCGGTCCGCGGCGGGGCGACGATGAGGGCCCGCTGCCCCTTCCCCAACGGCGTGAGAAGATCCATGATCCGAGTCGTGAGCGGCTGTTGGCCGGTCTCGAGGCGGAGCCAGTGCTCGGGATTGATCGGAGTGAGTTGGTCGAAGGTCTTCACCTTCGGGTAGTCGTCCGGGGCCATCCCCTCGACCTCGACGATCTCCTTGACCCGCGGCCCCTGCTGCCGGCGACCGGGCTGGACCATCGCCTTGATGAACACGCCCTCGCGGAGCCGGTATCGCTCGATCATCGTCCCGGGAACGAACGGGTCAGTCCGCTCACGGGTGTAGTTCGTTTCAACGGTGCGCAGAAACCCATAACCGTTGGGATGCATCTCGAGCACCCCATTGCCGGCCTCGAGCGGAATCGGCTCACCGTTCTCGCCGATCTCCGACTCCAGTTCGGGCGGCCGCATTCCCTCGCCGTCCATCCCGACAGCGCCGGCACCGGCGATGCTCCCCGCAGGGCCGCCGCCGCCGCCGCCGCCGCCACCCCGTCGGTAGCGGCCGCGCCCGCGGCGTCCACCGCCACCGCCACCATAGCCGCCTTGGCCGCCTTGGCCGCCTTGTTGGCCGCCGTGCTGCTGGCCGCCCGGCTGTCCTCCCTGACCGAACCCGCCCCCTTGGCGGCCGTGCGACCTTGATCTCCTGCGCTTCGCCATAGACGCGACCAAACCCTTCAGAGGAACCTTCACAGCCCCCACCCACGGCGGAGGAACAGAACCAATAAGCCCCCGATGAAGTCGGTCGACCGAAGTGACCGAAAGCTCAGTCTTCGAGGGGAAATCCTCAGAGCCGGAGTGTTCAGCAAGAGCAACAAAACGAGCGGTGGCCCCGCCACCGCCTGCCATCCGGGCGCACGAGGCCCATCAACGGCGAACGCACTGGGCCGTGGCCATTCCCCGGAAAACCACCCGGACAGCCTCCCGAACAACATCACCAACGGCGGAGAAGCACGCGAGGATTCTCGCGGTCAAACCTTCGTCGCAGGCAGATCGTTCGGGGAGATCGCCGAGGGAGCCGAAGCTCAACCCACGCCCCCGATGAACAAGGCCGACGCTTGGCCCCCGATGGGACCACCGTTTGGACCAAGACGGAACACAGTTCCTATGCGGAAAAAAAGCAGGGAGCCGGAACTGCCGGAACTCCCAGGAAAGGCCGAGTCCGAAAGCCGGAAAAAGCCCCGGCTCCGAACCACCCCCTCCCGATCCCGCGGGACCCGCCCGACAGGGACCATCCCTGTGCCCTGCGTCACCAGGCTCCAGCGAAAACTCGCCAGACGGGGTGCAGTCCGAGGACACAATCGATTGCAGAAGTATCCGGACCGCGGCCAAAGATGTCAAGCCGCGGTTCCCTGCCCCTCACGGAGCAGCCTTCCGGCGGCTTCGAGAGCGCAACGGGGGAAATCTGGGGCGGCACCGCTGGCCCGTTTCCCCCAACCCTGAAAATCGACGCGATTCCTCCGACCAGATCGACCGATAGAGACCAACGAAGGGACCGTCCCCGCTTCAGGTGTCCCTCCGCCCCGAGGCCGTGCCCATGGCAACCCACATTCAACGAGGGTCTCTCAACCCGCTCCACGCGGTGATCCGGGCCTCCGCCGTCGCGCTTTTGGCGGTGTGGGTGCCGGTCGTCGCCGCCGCCGCCGTCCCCTGGCATGCCGATCTCACCCAAGCGAAAACCGCCTCGCAGGTCAGCCGTCGGCCCGTCCTCGTCCTCTTCGTGGCCGCCTGGAGTGAGGCGAGCATCAATCACGACAAGACATTCCTCGCCTCGGAGGAGGCTGTCGCCCTCCTCACCGCTTGCTTTGAGCCGGTGCGGATCGATGTCGATGCCGATCCGGCGACGATGAGCCGGCTCCAGGTCGTCCATCTCCCCTGCGTCTGCGTCATCGACCCCGACGAGCGCGTTCTTGCCCGCTTCGATTGCCCCCCATCCTCAGTGGCCTTCGTGGCCGCCGCCGGACGGGCCGCGCAGGAAGCCGCAGTGGCGTGTGCCGGCCCACTCCCGAAAGCCCAGCCCGCGATCGCGCCGGCTGCGCTGGCAACGCCAGGTCAGCCTGCTGCGCTCCAAGGCGCGCCAGTCCCTCCCACCACCGAGGGCGCGACCACCGCTCCGGCCTTGGCTACGACTCCGCCGCAGTGGCCCGCGGAGGTTGCCACGGCGCCGTTGGGGACCGCAGCTCCGCTGGCGTCCGCGCCAAGCCCGCCGGTCGCCACGGGGCCGACGACGACGATCGAACCGTCGGCCCCCACGGCTTCCTCTCCTGCTCCCCCGCCGTCCGGTCTCGCTTCGGCACTCCCCAACTGGCTCAGCCCGAAGCCGGCCGAACCGGCCCCCCCCACCGCCGTCGCGCCCGCAGAACCGGCGGCGAAGAAGACCACCGGCTTCTGGGCCACGGTCCAAAAGCCGTTCACGAGCCTCGTCGGCAAGTCGCCGAAGCCCGCCACCGAACCCGCCGCGCCGAGCGAGATGCCCTCCACCGGGGTCGCTGGAAGTGAGCCGGGGGAATCGATGCCGGTCGGACTCGAGGGGTATTGCGCGGTGAGCCTCGTCGACAAACGGCTGTGGGTCGAAGGGCGAGCCAAGTGGGGCGTACGTCACCGCGGCCGCACGTATCTGTTCGCCGGCCCAGAGGAGCAAAAGGCCTTCCTCGCCAACCCCGATCGCTATGCTCCCGGCCTCGCCGGCGATGATCCGGTGCTCGCCACCGATCTCGGCCGGAAGGTGCCCGGCCAGCGCCAATATGGCGTCTCCTACCGATCGAAAGTCTTTCTCTTCTCGTCCCCCGACACGAAGGCCGCGTTCGAGGCGAATCCGCAGAAGTACTCGCAGCGGGTTCAGGTCGCGGAGCAGCCGGCCGACACGAACGTTCGCTGACAAGGCGCCCGCAAGACCTCCGACCTGGCCCCCGACCTGGCCCTGAAGCGTCGATTGACGCCGGGCGATCGGTCAGCCGCGCGGTACGGCCCACTGCCGCGACCGGCCGACGGCGTCTTCCCAAGCCGACGTCATCCGTTGCCTGGTCGTTTCGTTGATCTGCGGGTGGAAGCGCTTCTCCACCCGGGTCGCGGCCGGCACCGCATCGAGCGTTGGATAGACCCCCGCCGACAATCCCGCCAGCAGCGCGGCGCCGAGCGCCGTGGTCTCGAGGACGACAGGGCGTTCCACGGGGCGGCCGAGAATGTCGGCCTGGATCTGGAGGAGGAGGTCGTTGGCGCTGGCGCCGCCATCGACGCGGAGCGTGCCCAGGGTCACCCCGGCGTCGCGCTCGATCAGCCGGAGGACGTCCGCCACCGACAGCGCCACCGCCTCAAGCGCCGCCCGGGCGATGTGGGCGCCAGTGGTGCCCCGGGTGAGTCCGATGATCAGGCCGCGCGCGAACGGATCCCAATGGGGCGCGCCGAGGCCGGTCAGCGCAGGAACGAGGACCACCCCGCCGGAATCGGGCACGCTCGCGGCGAGCGCCTCGACATCGGCCGCGTGGCGGATGATCCCCAGGCCGTCGCGGAGCCAACCGACGATCGCGCCGGCGATGAACACCGATCCTTCGAGCGCCCAGGTGACGCTCCCCGGCGTGGCACCGCAGGCGACGGTCGCGAGGAGCCCTTCAGCCGGCTGCACCCGGCGCTCTCCGGTCGAGAAGAGCAGGAAGGCGCCGGTGCCGTAGGTGTTCTTGGCTGCCCCTGGCGTGACGCATCCGTGCGCGAAGGCGGCCGCCTGCTGGTCGCCGGCGCAACCGGCGATCCGCACCGCGCCGCCGAGCAGGGCCGGGTCGGTCGTGCCGAAATCCCCGCTCGACGGCCGCACCTCTGGGAGGATCGCCGGCGGGATGCCGAACATCCCACAGAGGTCGTCGCTCCATGCCAGGCGATCGATGTCGTAGAGGAGCGTGCGGCTGGCGTTGGTCGGGTCGGTGGCGTGGACCCTCCCTCCGGTCAGTCGCCAGATGAGGAAGCTGTCGACGGTGCCAAACAACACCTCGCCCCGTTCGCAGGCCGCGCGCAGTCCCGGCATCGTCTCGAGGAGGTGGACGATCTTCGTCGCGGAGAAGTAGGGGTCGAGGAGGAGGCCGGTGCGGCGGCGGATCTCCCCCTCGAGTCCTTCGGCCCGGAGGCGTTGGCAGATCGGCGCCGACACCCGACTCTGCCAGACGATGGCCGGGGCGACCGGCCGACCGGTCGAGCGGTCCCAGAGGATCGTCGTCTCTCGCTGATTGGTGATCCCGATCGCCGCCACGCCCCCGCCCCCGGCCCGGGCGAGCGCCTCCCGAGCGCAGCCGAGCGTTGTCCGCCACAGGTCCTCGGGATCATGCTCGACGATCGCCAGATCGACCTCCGCGCTGCCCCCCTGCTCCCCGCCGCGGAGATGCTGGGGGAACTCCTCCTGCGCGGTCGCCACCGGCAGGCCGTCGCGGTCAAAGACCACCGCCCGAGTCGACGTCGTGCCCTGATCGAGCGCCAGAACCCGGTCGCCCTGCCGCGGATCGGTTGCCATCGTTCTCTCCTTCGTGAAGCTTCAGTTCTGATCCTGCAGCCGCTTGCCATACCGCTCGGCCATCATCTCCACGAACGACGCGACCTCGGAGTCGCTTCTCTCGGCCGAAAGTCGTCCGGCTCGGACCAGCTCCGCGGCGACGGCGCGGAGGGTGGCCATCGAAAGCTCGGGATCAAAGGCGAGGAGCAGCCGTCGTTCGACGATGTCGGCGAGCGTTTCCGCCCACTCCTGGTCGAGACAGAAGCGGACGACCCGACGCGGCAGCGGACTGTCACCGAGCGGTTGGAAAGCTTCCCGATCGGCCACGCCCGCGTCTGACCGCGTCGCATCGATCCCCACAGCCGCCCCGGCCCGCGCCCCGAACAGGCCGACCACAGCCTGGGCCATCGCCCGCGCCGCCGCATCGGGAACGCCGGCCACGAGACCGCTGGCCGCACAGCGTTCGGCCAGTTCCTCCCCTTCGCGAAGCGAACACGCCCCCGGCAGCGGACGCGTCCGCGACGTCGCCGCGACGGGCAGGCCGAGGACCGCGAGCACCTCGGCGGCGGCCCCCTCGGCAAGGCTGCGGCAGGTCGTCAGCTTTCCCCCCACGATCGACCACAGCGGCAACGGCGCGCCATCGAGCCGCACGAGCATGTGCCGGCGCGTGATCCCTGCGGGCGTAGACCCGTCGGCACGTCGCGCCGGCAACGGGCGGACGCCGCAGTAATGCTGCACCACATCGCCCCGCGACGGCGCCGCGGCGGGGAACAGCAGGCGCACCGCCGCGACGAGGTAGTCGATTTCGTCGGCATCGGTCCGCGCCGTCGAGGGATCCCCGGCGAAGGGGATGTCGGTCGTGCCCACGAGCACCAATCGAGCGCCGAAGGGTAGGACGAACACCGGGCGGCCATCCGCCGCCTCGGCGTAGACGCCCCGCGCGCCGAGCGCTTCCCGGAGCCCGGTGTGATCGACGAGGAGATGGCTCCCCTTCGTCCCGCCGATCAGGCGTTGTCGGGTGAGGCGTTGTCCGGTCAGGTGTTCACCGGACTGCTGTTCACCGGACCGGAGCCTTCCCGCCGCTCCGCCCCCCGCCGGCAGAAGTTCGCCGAGCGTGTGGTCGACCCAGGCTCCGGTGGCGTTGACGATGGCCCGCGGGACAAACACGATCTCGCTGTCCTGCGCTCGGTTCTGTGCGGCGACCGACGCGACCCTGAGCCGGCCGTCAGCCTCCAGGTGGGCCGTCCGTCGGGTGAAGATGTTGAAAAAAACCTGCTTCTCCGCAGCGATCGTCCGGGCATCGACGAGGAGCTCGACAGTGAACCGCTCCGGGAACACCATCTGCGCGTCGTCGTAGACCCCGGCGAGCGGGTAGCGGGCCACATCGACGGCGGGCATCCCGGGCTCCCCGCCGCGGACGAGGCAACGGCGCGGCCATACCGAGCCGGTCGAGAGGAGATCGTAGAGCCACAGCCCACAGGCAACGGTGAGGCCGCCGCGGCCGCGTTCCCCCGCCCAGCGACGAGCACACGCCTCGAAGCCGAGAATCCGCGCTGCCGCGGAGGCAAGCCCGCCAAACCAGCCCTGCACCGGCACGACGAATCCAAGGGGGCGAACGAGGTGGGGCGCGAGTCGCAGGAGTCGGTTGCGCTCGGCGAGACTCTCGCGCACCAGCGTCAGCTCCCCATACTCCAGATAGCGCAAGCCACCATGAACCAGCCGCGTCGACCAGCGGGTCGTCCCGGCGGCGATGTCGTCGGCATCGACCACGACGACGGAGAGGCCGTTGAGAACGAGTTCCCTGGCCAGCGCCGCCCCGTTGATGCCGGCCCCGAGGATCACGACATCGACCGCAATCGGCGTCGATTCCACTCCGACGGCCGTGCCAATGGTCATCGATCGAACTCCAGACTTGTGTCCCCCGATTGGTCCACGGCCACGGACGTGAACCCTCGCCCCACGCCGGAGGCCGCCGACGACCGTCACTATACTGCGATCTGTCGGGACGCGATCGACCGTGAACGTCCCCGTTCTCCCCACGGTGCCTCCAAGGGGCCCCCTTCATGCCACCGATCCGGCCCGCCATGTTCCTCTGCCGCCGTCGCCGCCTCGGCACTTCGAGGTGGCGATCGGCCGTCGTCGGCATGGTGTTCCTGATCCTCGCCGCAGCCCCGACGATCGGGCAGGAATCCGATCGGAGTCCGCCGCAGCGCCTCCCCACGGTGACGGCTTCGTGGAGCGGGGTTCCGGTCCGAACGGTCTGTCGGCGGTTGGGGGACCTGGCGGGGAGGCCGGTGATCCTCGACCGCCGCCTCGATCCGGACACGCCGGTCACGCTCGACGCCCGCGAGGCGCTGCTGGTCGACGTGCTCGGGCAGATTGCCACGCCGCTGGGGGCGAGCTGCGCGGTCCTGCCGACCTCGATCCGGATCGTCCCCGGTCGCGCGGCTGTCAGGCTCGTCGCCTCCGATGCCGAACGGTCGCGGACGATTTCCGCACTCCCGCCGGCCCCCCGGCGCCTCGCCGGCCGCCGCGCGCCTTGGTCATGGGAAGACGGGGCCCGGCCACGCGACCTTCTCGAGGCGATCGCCGCCGAAGCGGGGATCGACCTCGCCGGGCTCGACGACATTCCCCACGATCATCTTGCGGCCGCCGATCTGCCGGCGCTTCCGCTGGCGGAGCGACTCGATCTGCTCCTCGCCCAGTTCGATCGACGAATCGATTGGGAGACCGCGCGGGGCCGATCCGCGCGGGTCGAAGTGGAGATTGTCCCGTTGCCGCCGGAGATTGCCGGCGGGGATGCTGCTGTCGTTGTCGGGGCTCCGAGCGGCGGACCGGCCGTCGCGCCCCCTCCCCGTGCTGGCAACTCCCGTCGTCCGCCAGCCGCCGGGATGCCGACCTGGACGCTCGACGTGGCCGCCCCGCTCGATCAACTCCTGGCGACGGTTGCCAAGCGCATGGAACTCGAACTGGCCCTCGACCGCGACGGGCTGCGGAGGAAGGGGATCGCTGCGGCGGAGATCGTCCGACTATCGGTCAAGGACGTCGACCGAGACACCCTCCTCGACCGGATCGTCGCGCCGCTGGAGTTGGCATGGACGATCGAAGGCCACACGCTCCGCGTTGGTCCGAAAACCGACTGATCTCAGGCCCGGTCGGGCGCGGAGGAGACGCTGCCGTGGCTGGCCGGGAACAGCCCGTCAGCCGTTCCCGGCGGAGCGGGGAGCCAGCAGCCGCCCGGCCGGCACGAGTTCCGCGGCCGGTGTCGTGGAGGAGGGCCGCCCTCCGCCCCGTCGACCGGCCAAGCCGACCCGTCCCCGGAGCGCCTCGAGGTTTCGGCGTGCCCCCTCCATCTTCGGATCGATCCGCAGCGACTCGCCGTAGGAGTCGGCAGCGTTGGCATACTCGGACTGCCGGGCCTGGGCTACGCCCCGATTGAACCACGCGCGGGCATCGCGCGGGTCGTGCCGGATCGCTTGGTCGAAGTCAAACTCCGCCTTCGCCGGCTCATTCGTGGCGAGATACGCCAAGCCCCGATTGAGATGGGCGAGATCGTAGGTGCGATCGCGGCGGATGGCCGCCGAATACGCACTGATCGCTTCGAGCGGCTTGTCGAGTTCCATGAGCGTCAGCCCACGCCACAGTTCAGGGCGGGGATCGTCGTAGGCGATGCCCGCGGCATCCTCGAAATCCTCGAGTGCGATGCCGTGACGCCCGAGATGGAACCAGGCAATCCCCCGGCGCAGGTAGAGCTCCGCGTCCATCGGGTCGAGCCTCAAGCCCGCAGAGCAAGCCTCGAGCGACCCCTCGAAGTCACCGAGATGCCGGCTGACGATGCTGAGGGCAAGCCATGCCACGGGGAGCTTGGGATCTTCTTCGATCGCCTCGAGGACCAGCTTCTTCGCATCCTCGTACTTCCCCTTCCGGTCGAGCTTGTCGGCCTTGGCAAGGAGCTTCCGCGCCGGGGAATCTTCCTCCGCCGGCGGCATGTCAACGTCGGGGAACGGGAGCAGATCGGCGTTGGGCACCATCGGCTTCGCGGTCGGCCTCGGCCGCACGACCGGAGGCTCGTCATCGGGCTCGGGCAACGGCCGCTGATCGTCGTTTCCGCGCGGAATCTGCTTCCGCGGAGCGGGCTTGGTCAGTTCCTCGTCGAGATCGCGCTCCGGCTCGGGCTCGCGTTCCTTCTTCGGGCCTGTTGCCCGGGGCGTCTGGCCAGTGCGCGGCTTCGGTTTTTCCTCGCGGGGAAACGGGTTGAGCTCTTCGGCGAAGGGATCATCGGCAGGCCGTTGTTCGTTTTCTGCCACAGCCGCTGCGGGTTCTCCGGGCAAAGAAAGCCCGGGGAGGGTGATGCCGCCCCCCACCTGCAAGGCCGCGAGAAGGACCGCCAAGCGGAGACGGCCGTGCCGTTCAGTCATGCCCCGTCTGTGCCCCGATCGCTCCGGGCGGAAAGCGGAAGAAGCGGCCCGCGGGGCCGAGGACAGGCGAAGGAGGCTGGACTCGATCATCGTGCTTGTTCCACCGTCTACGCCGTCACACTCTCGTTTATCTTCGATCGGCAGACTCTCCGCCGATCCCCCGCCCTCTCGCCTCGACCGGGCCCGATCGTCACAACCGCCCCCACCGGCCCGCCTTCGCGGCGATTCCATCAGCCGACCAAGCCACCGAGGCGCTCCTGGATCCCTTCGCGGATCCGTCCACTGAACAGCGCCGCGGCCCCGGGGAGCTCGAGCTTGACGAGGAGTTCCTCGATGAGGATCTCGAGCGATCCGTCGAACTTCATCCCCGCCACGGCGAGGTTGAACTGCATCCGGTCTTCCCCGGCCCACTGGGCCGTGATCTCACCAACCGACTCGGCGTAGTCAGACCGGGCTCGAACGAGCGCCTCATCGAGGCGCCGTTTGATCTCGTCCTGATCGAGGGCGTGCGGAACTCGTACTTCGAGCGTCTTGGCCATCGTGCATGCAACCCTTGGGGAAGGAGTGGTCGGTGGGCCCGACGGCGAGCGAAAGGTCGCCGCTGGAGGGGCTTTCCGGAGGATATCCCCGATTCCCCCCCCGTGCCACCAAACGGGGCACCGCCGCCGCTTCAGCCCGGGATTTTTCCGCCGCACCCCGGGAGGGTCGTGGCAAATCGCTCGACGGCACGCCCGACCCGATCCCGTTGGACAGTCCCCAGTCGATCCCCATCCCCCCCTCCTGGTTGCCTCGCCCCGCAGGCAACCGACCGCACCCCGACGACATCGGCCCCCACAGACACCGCCGCCGCCACGTCATCGAGCGAGAGTTTTCCTGCCAGCGCGATCGGCATCCCTGCGGCATGGGCGAGCGCCACCCAGCGGCGGATGACAGCCCGATCGACGAGGCCGAACAGCCCCGGCCCCGACTTGTCGAACGTGTCCACGAGCACCCCACGGCATCCGGCGTTCGCCGCCGCGGCAACGAGGGCTTCCGGGTCGGGCCCCCGACACCGCTGCCAATCGGCATAGGCAACCGCGACGAGCCCCGTCCCTGCGGGAAGCCCCGTCGCCATCCCCCCAAGGGCGTCGCGCCAGGAAGTGTCGACAGCCCCGGAGAGACCGACTTTGACCGCCACAGGCGCCGGCGCCGCCACCAGCCTCCCGCAGACATCGGCCACATATTCAAGCGCCCGCTGCCTGCCCCCCTCGACGTCGGCGCCAGCCCCGAGGAGTTCGCCGCAGGCGAGGGTCCAGGGAGCGGAGTTACCAACCACCGCAGCGATCGCCGCGACCCTAGCGGGGGCCGCGGCACCGAGCGGGCCGGCGAGTGGTTCCTTGACGTCGATGATCGCGCTCCCGCCAGCCAGCGCCTCGGCCGCCTCGCCGCCGTCACGGACGCTCACGAGCAGGCCCCGCCAGATCACGTCGCCTCCCCCCTCGCCTCATTCCGGGCCCGCGCCGCCCGTTTGGCGGTCGCGAGGTCGCGATTGAGGCGGCGAACGAGATCGACCGAGAGCGGTTCACACCACCGGCCGTCGAAGTTCACCGATCCCTCGCTCCACGCTCCCCACAGGGGGAGCGTCGGCCGGGCGGCATGGTCGACGGCCCGTTCCGCGATCCGCATCACGAGCGTGCGAACCCGCGCCCCTCCGGTGGAGTCGTCCCCGGGGGGAGGCGGTTCGAGCCGGCTGCCGAGGAAGAAACACTCGACAAACTCCAGCGGCACAGGGTCGATCCTCCCCGGGGCGAGATGGACGCGCACGCTCTCCTTCTCCAGCACGAGTCGTGGTCGCAACGTCAGCATCACCCCGCCGGCGCCGGCCACGAGCACCCCGGCGCCACCGAGCCATGTCACGACACCAACCGGACGGCTCCAAGGGCGGGCGAGGAGCAGCAGCGCCAAGCCCATCGCCACGGCCAGAGAGGCGATCACGACACCCGGCCGGCCATTGGCCCGCAACCAGACGGAACGTCCCACGCCGACCAGGGCCGGCGAAGGGGCATCAGTACTCCCGACTACGGCTCCATGAGCAGGCTGACCAGCCGGAGCACACGCCCCGGTCGCGGAATCGGTCTGGCACGAGTCGGCAGGCGAGGGGTCGCGGTGCATCGCCGGAGAGTGGGGTTTGGAGGCTCATAGCGGAGGACGATTGCCCCCAGGACCGCTTCCGCGGAAACACAACCTGTTCTACCATCACGGGCATTCGGCACACTGCCCCCCACCTCCAGGTCGAACACCGATGCACGAGCCCCACCGCCCCGCTTCCGACGCCCACCCCACGTCGTCAGCGGATCAGCCCAGCCGAGCCAGTTCACCGGCCGTGAGGCTCCTGCTCGGCCTGCTGGCGCTCTACGGCCTGGCCTGTGTCGTCGGCTGGCCGCAGGGGGGCCGCGACCAGATCGTTTCGGCTCAGCGTGCCGAAGCGCTCCATGACCAGGCTGCCAACCTCGTCCATCAGCGGGACGAGGCGATGCGGAACTTCCAGGGCGGGGACGCGGCAGCGGTCACCCCGGCGGCGGCTGACGACCACG
>CAMCCR010000077.1 GCA_945873085.1 Candidatus Kuenenia stuttgartensis
GGCATTCCCCCCGAGCGCGTCCTCGTTCATGCCACGCACACCCACTCCGCCCCGTCGGCGACGCGCGTCCATGGCTATCAGCGTGACCCGCGATTTGTGGAGGGGCTCGCCAAGTCGATCGCCGATTCCGTGATCGCGGCCCATGCCGCGCTTCCAGCCCACCCCGACTGCCGGCTCCGCTACCGGCTCGGCGAGGAGTCGAGCGTCGGCCAGAACAGCCGAATCCTTCTCGGAGACGGGACGATCTTTTGGATCGGCAATCGCGACGACGCCGTCCGCCCCACCGGCCCCTTCGACCCGGACCTTCCGGTGATGGCCTTCGAGACGGCCGACGGGAAACCGGTGGCGACACTGTTCAATCACTCGACCCACTGCATCGGCGCTCGCGAGGGTGGAAAACGCTCTCCGGCGTTCTATGGACTCGCCGCTCAGGAACTCGAAGCGGAGCAGGGGGGGCATCACGTTTTCCTCCAAGGTGCCTCCGGATCGACACACAACCTCACCGTTCCCCCCGTGGAGATGGTGATCCGGATCAAGGAGGCCGTGAACCGGGCGCGGGTCGCAGCCACGCCACGCCCAGTTGCGCGACTCGCCGCCATCAAGGAGCCGTTCGAGTTCCGTATCCGCGTCTTCGACGAATCGGCCGAGGAAGAAGCGGTCAAGGGCTACTGCAGCAAGCGTGTGGGGAGTCCAGAGTCTGCCGAGGCGATCGCGCTGGTGTTCCGCACGCAGCGGGCTGAGATCGCGCCGCACCAAGGGGAGACTCGCACGACGTCGATCCAGACGCTCGCGATCGGCGACGTGGCGATCGTGGCTGTGCCGGCGGAGTTTTTCACCGTACTCGGCCAGGAGATCAAGCGGCAAAGCCCCTTCCGCCACACGTTCATCTCCGAGCTTTCCAACGACTGGGTCGGCTACATTCCCGATTCGAGAGGACACGAACTCGGCGGCTACCAGACCTGGACCGGCCACCACAGCTACGGCGAGCCGGGCACGGGCGAGCGGATGGTAGCGACGGCCGTGAGCCAGCTCGAGCGGCTCCACGAGGAGCTTCGGGGGCAGGTTCGGGATCAGGGAAGCACGGGAGGATCGGCGCGATGAGCGTGCATCGCATGTTCGCGGCTTTCGGGCTGGTGGCAGTGATCGCGCTCTTGGGATCCGCCAACGCCGCGGGATCCCCGGCCGCTGCCGAGCAGCCGGGGCCACTGTCCCCGGCCGCCTCGCTGGCCTGCTTCGACGTCGTGCCGGGGCATGTCGTGGAGCTTGTGGCGGCCGAACCGCTCGTCTTCGATCCGGTGGCGATCTGCTGGGATGACGATGGCCGGCTGTTCGTCGCCGAGATGAGCGACTATCCCAACGGCGACGGCGGTGGAAGGATCGTCACCCTCACCGACACCGACGGGGACGGAACGATCGATACGCGGACGATCTTTGCCGCTGGGCTTCCCTTTCCCAACGGGCTCATGGCGTGGAACGGTGGGCTGCTTGTCACTGCGGCCCCCGACATTCTCCACCTTGTCGACCGGGACGGCGACGGAGCGGCCGAGTTCAGCGAGGTGATCCTCACCGGATTCCAAGCCGGCAATCAACAGCTCCGTGTCAACGGCCTCTGCGCCGGCCCTGATGGCTGGGTGTATGCCGCCAACGGGCGGAGTGGCGGCTCGATCACGTCGCCGAAGCGCCCCGACGCCCCGGCCGTTTCGATCGATCGTCACGATCTCCGCTTCCGCCCCGACACCGGTGAGGTCGAGGCCGTGGCAGGATTTTCGCAATTCGGCCTGGCTTTTGACGCGCAGGGAAACCGGTTCAGCAATTGGAACACGGCGCCGATCCGCCAGGTCGTCTTCCCTCTCGACGTCGCCAGCCGCCATCCCCTCTCGGCGCCGCCGAGCGACATGGAGGTGCTCGCAGATCCGGTGCAACAGAACCGACTTTTCCCCATCAGCGGCACGCCGACGACGTTCAACCGCGAGCCCACCGACGCCTTCAATGCCAGCTGCGGGCTGTCGATCGATCGGGGCTCTCTCCTCGCCCCACGCGGATGTGCGTATGTCTGCGAGCCGCTGCTCAACATCGTCCATCGTCGCGAGCTCGTCCCGGTCGGCGTGGCCTTCGAGGCCCGCCGGCCTGCCGGCGAGGAGACGCGCGAGTTCCTCGCCTCGCGCGATCCCTGGTTCCGGCCGGTGTTCACGGTGACCGGCCCCGATGGGGCGCTGTGGATCTGTGACTTCTATCGGCGTTGGGTCGAGCATCCCGACTTTGTCCGAGCGGAGATGCGCGACGGCGTCGCCTGGGACGAAGGAAAAGATCGGGGGCGGATTTGGCGCGTGCGACCGGCGGACGATGCTCCGCGGCATGGAGACGGTGTCGGGGCGGAGCCTGTCGCCGGGATGGCAGCGGCACGCGTGGCGGCGCGACAGCGGCTCGCCGCGGCGGGGGAGGGCTTGGCCGGCGTAGCGCTGGCGCTGGCCGCCGATCCCGATCCGGCCATCCGCTTCGAGGTGGCCTTGGCGGCGGAGTCGCTTCCGGCGGAACAGCGCGGCGCCGTTCTCGCGACGGTCGTCGCCACCGAGCCTGTTGACCCGTGGATCGATCGGGCTGTGATCTGTCTGGCCGAGGAAGCGGCGCCCGCGATCATCGCTCAACTCGTCGTGGGTGGCGATGCCGATGCCCGGCTCGGGGTCGTGCGGGGGCTCGCGGAGGTTTGCGGCCGTCACGAGCAGGCATGGTCGCCGCTGTCGGAAGCCGTGGTTGCGGCCGCTCCGGCCGATCGGGTGGCTCTCGCGATTGTCGCCGGATGGGTACGGGGGATGGAGTCAGGCGGCAGTGCCTCGGCCCCCGCTCAGTTTGGCGGACGACCGCTTGCCGATTGGCTTGATCGGGCCCGAAGAATGGCGGCGGCCGATGCCTCCGGCGACCGGAACGACGCGGTCGAACTCCTTGCCCTCGATGACTCTGCCGCGGCGACCCGAATCCTCGTCGAGCGACTCGCCGATCCGGTCGGGATCGAGGTCGCGTCGTCGATCCTCCGGGCGCTGCGCGGCCGTGACGGGGCCACCGTATCCGATGGGATGCTCGCCGCCTGGCCGGCCGCGAGCCCGGCGGTGCGTCGGGCGATCCTCGAAGCCTTTGCAGCGCCAGCCGGCTTTGCCGAGCGTGCTCCGCGGTTGGTGGCAGCCATTGAGGCGGGCGATGTCAGCCCCGGTGACATCGATCCCGACGCGCGTCGCGCGATCCTTTCAGCCGAGGCCCTCGACCCGGTCGCCCGTGAGCAGCTCGAGATGCTCCTCGGTGGCGTCTCGAGTCGCGATCGGACCGCGGTGATCGAGGCGATCGAGGCAGATCTGCCTGCAGTGGGAGACCGGGAGCGGGGGAAGGGGCTGTTTGCCAAACACTGTGCCGGCTGCCACCGCTCGGGGGGCCTCGGCGCCCGGGTCGGCCCCGATCTGGCCGCGATGCATGCCAAGCCGCGGGAGCAGGTGCTCGAGGACATTCTCGATCCCAACCGGCGACTCACCGGCGAGTATTCGTCAGTGGCGGTGGTGACGAAGGATGGGGAGGCCTTCACGGGGCTCGTCAGCGGAGAGACACCCTCGGCCGTGCAATTGACCCTTGCCGAAGGGAGGGTGGCGACGATCCCACGGGGTTCCATCGAGGTTTTCCGCGGCACCGGTCGGTCGCTGATGCCGGAGGGCTTCGAGCAGGCCCTCACTCCCGGAGAGTTTGCCGATCTGATCGATTTTCTTCGCCGCGGCCCATGAGGCGAAGGCCAGCGGCTCCACGTTCCGCCCCTCGTGAGGAGCCAGGACGGGACGTGGCGTCACTCGAGGCCGAGGCGGCGGCGGAGGTCGTCGATCTGCTTGGCTTCGAGCGCTTCGATCGTCGCGCGGTCTGCCGCCGGCGCTTCGACGGCGGCCTCAGTCTCTTCCTCCGCTGCCGCCGCTAGGCGGGCGAGGTAGTCGTCCCAGCGGGCCTTGTCGCCGAGTTGATCGAGGATCTCGACACAGGACTGCGGCTTGCGGCGGGGGGTGGGGGGCATGGTCTGCTCCGGCAGCGGACGTGGTGGCCACTGGTGTGGCTCGATTCGGCCGCCATGACGATCCCCTATGGTAACCCCGGAACCGGAATCCCCGGTGGCCCCCTTCGTCCGGCCCGACGCCGCCAAGTTTGGCGCCGACGCAATCGGCTGGGTTTCCTATAAAGATTGGTCGACACGGGCTGCAACGCCCGTGAGGCCGTCAGCCAGGGAAAGGCTCATCATGGAGTGGTCGCCAAACCCTCTCCGCCGTCGACGGTCGTCATCCCTCGCATGGCTTGTCGCCGCATGGCTTGTCGCCACCGTGGCAGCAGGCCAGGAGACCACCGTCACGCCGCCACCCGCGGTCCGCACCGGGAACACGGCCGCTGAGGCCGCCGTGAGGGCGCTGCGGAGCCAGCAGTTTGCGGAGGCCCTCCGCGTCGTCGACGAGGCCCTGGCGCCGCTGGTCGCAGCGAAGGGGAACGACGACCGCGAAGTCCTCACCCTCCTCATCCTCAAAGGGCAGGCCTGCTACGGACTCGGCCGGCCCCAGGAGGCGATCGATGCACTCGCCCCCTTTGCTCGCTCGCTTCTCACCCCCGGTCCACTTGTCGCACCGGCCAGTGACTGGAACGCGCTGACGGTGCTCGGCGACAGTTTCATGGCGATTGACCGGTGGAGCGACGCCCTCGGCTGCCTCGAACGGGCCCGCGCGATGCTGGCAGCCGACGGCGCGGGCGACCCACGCTCGAAGGCGATCAACACCGCCACGACGCTCGGCAAGATCGGAACAGCCCGGGCCCGTCTCGAGGATTGGCCCGGTGCTCGAGAGGCCTTCCAGGAGCAGGTCGCCGCGCTCGAAGGGGAGGACGGGGGAGGGAGGGCGTATCTGGCGGCAGCCCGCAACGGCCTCGGCCTCGTCGCCGACAATCTCGGCGACCATGCCGCCGCTGCGGAGCAGTATGCTCTGGCGGCAGCCATCTACGAGGAACAGTTTGGGCTCGAGCATCCCTACACGAAGCGGGCCCTGACGACCCTCGCCCGCGTGAAGGGAAAAGTGGGGGACACCCAGGAAGCCGATCGGATCACCGCCCGACTCGCGACGGTCGATGCCCTGCCGGCCGCGATTCCCCCCACGCTCCAGCCTGTGCCATCGACGATTCCCGATCATCCCGCCACCACGCCGAGTCCGTTAGTCACGTGGCCCGTGATCTTCGCGGCGACCGCCGCGGCGATCCTCGCCGCCCTCTCTGCCACTGGATTTCTCGGCCGGCGGAAGCGGCGTGCCGATGGCGATCCCGGGAACAGTGAGGCCGAGGACGGTGCCGTGGATCAATCCGCCACGGAGAACGATTGAACGATGCTCGATATCGCCGCCGTCATCCTCGTCCTCGCTGCCGGCGCTGCCTGGCTCAACCGCAAGGTGTTCCGGCTGCCCCCCACGATCGGCGTGATGGCGATTGCGCTGGTGGCGTCTCTCGGCATCGTGGGGCTCGAGAGGGTGGGGGTGACGACACCGGGGAAGCAGGAGCGGGCGCTGCTCGAGTCGATCAATTTCACCGACGTCCTCATGGAGGGGATGCTGTCGGTGCTCCTTTTCGCGGGCGCCCTTCACGTTGACCTCGCGCGGCTGTGGCGGCTGGCACGGCCGATCGGGATTCTGGCGCTGGTTGGCACGGCCCTGTCGGCGCTCCTCATCGGCGTGGGCTGCCACTGGCTGTTCCGCCTCCTCGGGCTCGAGTTGCCGTGGATTCATTGCCTTCTGTTCGGGGCCCTGATCTCCCCCACCGATCCGGTCGCTGTCCTCGGGATCCTTGAGTCGGCCCATGTGCCGCAGGATGTGGAATCGACGATCGCCGGTGAATCGCTGATCAACGACGGCGTCGGCGTCGTCCTCTTCGCGCTCCTTCTCGATACGCTGCGAATGGGGCACGCACCCACGCCCGGTGAAGCGATGAACCTCTTCGTCCACGAGGCTGTCGGCGGGATCGTGCTGGGATTCTGCATCGGCTGGCTTGTGAACCGGCTCCTGGCATCGATCGACGATTACCGGGTCGAGGTTCTGATCACGTTGGCCACGGTCGTCGGCAGCTATGCGCTGGCCAATCGCCTCCACACCTCCGGCCCGCTGGCGATGGTTGTCATCGGGCTCCTCGTCGGCAGCGAGGGGAGGGAATGGTCGATGAGCGAGACCACCCGCGAACGCCTCGACCTCTTCTGGCATCTTCTCGATGAGATCCTCAACAGCGTTCTCTTCGTCCTCATCGGGCTGGAGTTTGCCGTCATTCACTACACCCCCGGCTTGACGCTGGCCGCGGTGGGGGCGGTGATCCTCTCGCTTGTGGCGCGGTTTCTCGTCGTCGGGATCCCCGTCCTCTGCTTTCCGGCCTGGTTCCGACTTCCGCCCCGCGCTGGCTGGCTGCTCACCTGGAGCGGCGTCCGCGGCGGGATCTCGGTCGCCCTAGCGCTCTCACTCCCGCCGGGGCCCGAGCGCGACACGGTGCTCGCACTCACCTACTCGGTGGTCGTGTTCTCGATCCTCGTCCAGGGGCTCTCGATCGGCCCCCTCGCGCGTCGTCTCGGCCTCTCTGCCGGCTGAGCGGCGATCCTGAGTCTGTCTGCCCGCGTCGCTGCTGCAGGCTGCTTCTCTGGCAACCTGGGAAAGCAACGTCGGGCCCGCGGCCCATCCCCCTGCCGGTCCGGTCGACCGTGACGCCCCCCCGGATTGGATGCGGTCTCCCCGCCCGTCGGGGATCGATGGGAAGGGTGTGGCCGGGATGGTCGTGCGGAGACTCGAGCGATGCGCCGTGGCTGCTTCACCAGTTCTGGAATCGCCCTGATCGCGACCCTTGTCGTGCTGCCGCCTGGCAACGCCCGAGCCGACGGGCTGTCTGGTGTGTCGGCCTATGGCACGGCCTCCGGCTTGGGGGCGAGCGCCACGACGGGCATTCCCTTCGGCCCCTCGCAACGCTCGCGGCGGACCCCCGTCGCCCCGCGCGAGCTTCCCCCGGCCCCGTCGAGCGCCATCCCCGCGGTAGCGCCGCCGCGCGATCCGGTCTTTGGGGCGAGTCTCTACGGCGGGCAACCGCTCGTCTCGCCATCGGTGATGACAGCCCCGGTCGATGCGGCAGCCGCGCCCCAACTGACGCTTCCTTCGACCGCCACGCCTCTGTTGCCCGGCGTCGATCCCGCCGTGGCAAGCCCCCCGAGCACGCTCCAGGCGCCGGCAGCACCGGCGCCGACTCTCGGCTATGGGGCGCCTTCACTCGGCTACGGTCCTCCGGTCAACTACGCCCCCCGCCCCCCGATCACCACCGACACCCTCCGCCTGCCCGCCGCCGCGGTGCCCACCGTGCCGCCGATGATCCCGGCTGCCCCCTTCACCCCACCGCCAGCGCCGCAGATGTCGCGGCCAGCGCCAACGACGTCGGGGGTGGAGGAGCGGATGCCGTCGTGGGACGAACTTCCTGAAGGCCCCGATCGTCGCCTCTATCTGACGAGCATCCTCGGGGCCGATTTCGGAACGCTCTCGGTGGGCGACGGCCCCAATGCCACCGATTCGCTCTTCACCACCGGTGCGGCCGGGGGCATGGCCTTCGAGCGCCCCCAGGGATGGTTCCGCACCGAGTTCGAGGCCCGCTATCGCGACCCTGTGTCGTCAACGGTGCGTGATCCGGGGCTCGGTGGCACTGCGACCGTCACGGCCCGCGACGGCTGGTCGACGATGATCAACACCTGGCGTGATCTCGAGGTCACCGACCGTGTCGCCCTCTATCTCGGCGGGGGGATCGGTGGTGGCGGCTACACCGTGGCCTTCGACGGCGGCTTCCCGGCCCTCGACGTGGCGCTCTCCGGCTCCACCGCCGTGACCGGATTCGCCTGGCAGGCCGGCGGCGGGGCGAGTTGGCTCGTCACCGAGCGCATCGCCCTCGACCTCGGTTATCGCTGGTACGCCGTCGATGGCGGCCCGGCGACGATCGACGTGACGACGCCGTTCTTCTCCCTCAGCGACAGCATCGGGACGAACTTCGGAGCCAGTGAGCTCCTCTTCTCTCTCCGCGTCTACGAGCCCTTTCGCCGCTGGGGGAATTGATGCCTGTGCTCATCACGGCGCTGGTCGCCATCGGAATCCAGGCCGCCGCCTTCTTCAGCCGCCGCGTGCGGCGCGCTGCCAACGCCCCTCAGCAGGCCGACGGCGGTGCCGGGGTGCTTCCTGTCGGTGCCCGGCGCCCGCGCCGCATCGGCCGCCGGTCGGCCGCCTGACGGCCGCCACGGCGTCGCCACCCGCGGCCGAGAGCCCGGAGCCGGATCAATGCCGGCCGCGGACTCCCTCCACGATCCGTTCCAGGCCCAGCGGGTTGGCATCCTGGAGCGCCGGGGGGAGGAGGCGATCGGGCATGTCCTGGAGGCAGACCGGCCGGATGAAGCGCTCGAGCGCGGCGGTGCCTACGCTTGTGAACCGGGAGTCGGAGGTTGCCGGCGCCGGGCCGCCATGCTGCATCGCATGGCAGACTTCGACCCCCGTGGGATAGCCGTTGACGACCAGTCTCCCGGCCCGCTCGGCGAGGAGCTCGAACAGATCGGCCCCCTCCTCGAGATCGGCATCGGTGCCGTGGATCGTGGCGGTGAGTTGGCCGTCGAGCCTCCGAGCCACAGCTCGCAGTTCGGCGAGATCGTGAACGGCGACGAGGAGGCTGCAGGGGCCAAACACCTCCTCGGAGCAGCGAGGCTGCGCGAGGAACGTGGCGGCGTCAGTTTCCGCCACGACCGCCGCCGCCTGGGAATGGACGGCGTCGGCTGCCGCCTCGGCCCGAGCCAGCACCCGCACCCCCGCCACGCCAAGGAGCGCTTCGCGGTGGACGTCGTATTCACGGAGGATTTCTGCCGTGAGCATCGAGGCAGGTGTCGCGGCGGCCACCGCGGCAGTGAGCTCTTCTCGAAAGCGGACGAGATCCTCCCCCTCGACCGCCACGAGGATCCCCGGCTTCGTGCAGAACTGCCCGACCCCGAGCGTCATCGAATTGCGGAATCCCTCGGCGATGGAACTGCTTCGAGTGGCTAGCGCCCCCGGAAGCACGAAGACGGGATTGCAGCTGCTCATTTCCGCAAACACCGGGATCGGGTCGGGGCGTGCAGCGGCTGCCGTCATGAGCGCCCGGCCACCGGACCGCGAGCCGGTGAAGCCCACCGCCTTGACGCGTGGATCCTTGACGAGCTGCACGCCGATGATGCTCCCTTCCCCATGGAGCATCGAGAACACGCCGGGGGGCACGCCGCAGGCATCGACCGCCCGGCGGATCGCCCCGGCCACCAGCTCCGACGTTCCGGGATGGCCGCGGTGGGCCTTGACGATCACCGGATTGCCGGTGCACAGGGCGCTGGCCGTGTCGCCCCCCGCCACCGAGAAGGCGAGGGGGAAGTTGCTCGAACCGAAGACGACGACCGGCCCGAGCGGCAGCTTCATGCGGCGGAGATCGGGCCGCGGCAAGGGCTGTCGGTCAGGCTGGGCCCGGTCGATCCGCGCATCGACCCACGATCCATCCCGAGCCGCTGCGGCGAACAGGCGCAGCTGCCCCACGGTTCGCCCCCGTTCCCCCGTCAATCGCGCCACCGGCAGGGCCGTCTCTGCCGCCGCCCGCTCGATGAGCGCATCCCCGAGTGCGAGGATCTCCTCGGCCACGCGCTCGAGGAACGCGGCCCGCTCCGCGCCGGTCATCCGGGCGAACGGCCCGGCCGCCGCTTCGGCCGCCGCGAGGGCCTCCTCGGCGTCGATCGGGCGGGCAAGTTGAAACTTGCCGTCGAGGGGGGTGCCGTCGGCGGGGGACGAGACGGCGAAGGTCCGTCCACTCTTTCGCAGGGCGGCGGCGACGAAATTGAGACCGTGGAGCGGGGACATGGAGGATTCTTTCGGAGAGAGCGGGGGGCTTGCAGGCGGCGACGATGACTTTTTCCACGGACAGCTGGATTCAGACCGTGACGACGGGATTCTCGAGGACTCCGATCCCGTCGACAGCGATCCGCACCACGTCGCCGGCACGGAGCGTGAATGATTCGTCAGGGACGACACCGGTGCCGGTGAGGAGGATGACGCCGTGGGGAAAACGCTGGCTGCGCAGGAGCCAGGCGGCGAGTTCGTCGAAGCGGCGTTTGATCTGGTCGATTCTGGTGTGACCCGAAAATACCGACGTCCCGCCCCGTTCGATGTCGATGCCGATCGTCCAACTGCGGATCGTCGCCTCATCGGTCTCGAGCGCCACCCAGGGGCCGAGCGCACAAGAGCGGTCGTAGGTCTTCGCCTGCGGGAGGTAGAGGAGATTCTCCCCTTCGATGTCGCGGGAGCTCATGTCGTTGCCGATGGCACAGCCGACGATCGTCCCGCGCGTGTTCAGCACGAGGGCGAGCTCCGGCTCCGGCACGTTCCATGTCGCGTCGGCACGGATGCCGACCGGGTCCCCCGTGGCCACGACCTTCTCGGCGAGGCTCTTGAAGAAGATCTCGGGTCGGTCGGCGTCGTAGACCCGGTCGTAGGCCGAGGCGCTGAAGTCCGATTCCTCCATTCGTGCCGTCTTGCTCCGCAAATAGGTGACGCCGGCAGCCCACACCTCTTGCATCTCCACCGGCTCGAGGAGGACCACATCCGCGAGGGCGAGGGTCGGTGCCGTCGGCGCGAGCGCCGCGACCGCGGCGGCCGGATCATTGCCGTCGAGGAGGCAAGCCAGCGACTCGACGCCCGCGGCGGTGAGGTCGGCGATCCGGTCGTGCGCTGACGCTGCGCCGACGCGGGGGTGGCCCCCGGCCTTCGGCACGAAGCGGCAGACGAGGGCCCGCGCCGTGCCGGGCGTGAGGGGTGAAGGGAGAGGGGAGGAGTGTGAGGCCATGGCAAGAGTTCCTCTGGGCATGCGCTGGAGACCGGGGCGGGATTGTCCGGGCGCCGGCGGGGGTTGGCAAGCGTGGCGGGGCTTTCCCCCGCGGGGCGGTCGCGGTACCGTGGTGGGGCCTGCGGGTCGTTTGAGGGGGTTTTCCGGGAGCCGTTCACCATGACTGATCGATCGTCGCATGCGCCCGAGGCGCCGACACCCGCCGCCGCGAGCCTTGGCCGCCGCCGGTTTCTCGCCCGAGCCGCCACGGCCGCTGCTGCCGCGAGCCCGGCCTGGAGCTTCATGATCGTGCCCCGTCATGTCCTCGGCGGGGAAGGGCAGGTGCCGCCGAGCGAACGGGTCAACCTGGCCGGCATCGGCGTCGGCGGCATGGGCGGGGGCGACGTCGGGACTTTCACGAAGCTCGGCGCGAACTTCGTCAGCTTGTGCGATGTCGATGACCAGCGCGCCCAGGGCACCTTCCAGGCCCACCCCAAGGCGACGCGCTACAAAGACTTCCGCGTCATGCTCGACAAAGAGGGAAAGCACCTCGACGGCTGCACCATCAGCACCCCGGACCACACCCATGCCGTCGCCGCCATGGCGGCCATCGGCGCCGGCAAGCATGTCTACGTTCAGAAGCCCCTCACCCACACCCTCCGCGAGGCCCGCACGCTGACCGAAGCCGCCCGCAAGGCGGGCGTCGTCACGCAGATGGGCAACCAGGGGCATGCCACCGAAGGGGCTCGGCTCACCAACGAATGGATTCAGGCCGGCATCATCGGCGAGGTCCGCGAGGTTCACACGTGGTCCGACCGGGCCGGCCGGCTCTGGAAGCAGGGGATCAATCGCCCCGAGGGCACCCCGCCGATCCCCGCCACCCTCGACTGGAACCTCTGGCTCGGCCCCGCCGCCGATCGCCCTTATCACCCCGCCTACTGCCCCCACGCCTGGCGCGGCTGGGTCGACTTCGGCACCGGTGCCCTCGGCGACATGGGCTGCCACATCATCGATCATCCGATGTGGGCCCTCTCCCTCGGCTCCCCCACCACCGTCGAATCACGCATCACCCTCGACGGCGCCTACCTCGAAGGCAACACTCGCAACTTCGATTCCTTTCCGATCGCGGCGGTCGTCACCTACGACTTCCCCGCCCGCGAAGCTGGCGGGAAAACCCTCCCTCCCGTCCGCATGACCTGGTACGAAGGGGGGCTGATGCCGCCGACGCCCGCGGAGCTGCCGGCTGGGGAAAAGCTCCCCGACAACGGAGTCCTGTACGTCGGCTCGAAGGGGAAGATGTTCCATTCCTCCCACGGCGGCACCCCGCGGCTCCTCCCGGCCGATCTTGCCGACAGCGTTAAGGCCGTGCCGGCGTCGATCCCCCGCTCCCCTGGCCACTACGAGGAATGGCTCCTCGCCTGCAAGGGGCAGGGGAAGACGATGTCGAACTTCGATGTTTCCGGCCCCCTCACCGAGACGGTCCTCCTCGGCGTCCTCGCGATGCGCGTCCCTGGCGAACGGATCGAGTGGGATGGCCCGAATCTCAACGTCAAGAACCTCCCTGACCTCAACCAGCACCTCCACATCGACTACCGCCCCGGGTGGTCGATCGGATGAAACCGATGAAACACCTCGTTCTCTGCTTCGTCCTCCTTGGAGCTCTCTTTGGTGCCGTCAGCGCCCGTCAGGCCGTGGCCGCCGACAATGAGCTCACCGCTGCGGAAGAGGCTGCCGGCTGGCAGCTTCTCTTCGACGGCCGCTCGACGACGGGGTGGGTGAGCCCGAAGGGGAAGCCGCTCCCCCAGAGCCATGTTCAGGACGGGGCCCTCAACCCCCACCCCTGCGATTACATGCTCGTCTTTGAAAGGCCGCTCGAGGACTACGAGCTGGCCCTCGAGTTCAAGATCAGCCCGAAGTGCAATAGCGGAATCTTCGTCCGCACCTGGCCGCTCGAACCGCGTCCCGGCAAGGATGTCGGCTTCAATGGGATTGAGATCGCCATCGACGACACGACGACCACCGACTTCCACGACACCGGCGCCCTCTACGATCTCGTCAAGCCGACGGCCAACTTGATGAAGCCGGCCGGCGAGTGGAACACGGCGCTCGTCACGAGTCGGGGGCCGAAGCTCGAGGTGGCCATCAATGGCCGCACCGTGTCGGCCATCGACTTCGATCAGTGGCCCGAGGTGAATCGTCGCCCCGATGGCTCGATGCACAAGTTCGACGTCGCTTACAAGAATCATCCACGCCGCGGATACGTTGGCCTCCAGGACCATGGCGCTGATTGCTGGTACCGCAACATCAAGCTCCGCCCGATTCCCACCGTGGCGAAGTGATCAGCGGCCCGTCGCCCCCACCTCCCGGAGATACCCCCGTGCCCCGTGATTTCCGCAATGGCCAGCGACCGGGGCTGCCTGGGGCGGTCGACCGCCCGACGAACACGCGCTGGCTGGTCGTCGCCTTCGCCGTGTCGCTCGCCGTCCTGCAGTACGTCGATCGGGTTTGCATCTCGCTCGCCGGGCCGCTGATGCAGAAGGATCTCGGGCTCACCGACAGCCAGATGGGGAAGGTGTTCTCCGCCTTCACCCTCGCCTACGCTCTGTTCGAGATCCCGGGTGGATACCTGGGGGACTGGATCGGCCCGCGGAAGGTGATCCTGCGGATCGTCTTGTGGTGGAGCTTCTTCACCGCTGCCACAGGGTGGGTGGGCGGCTTCGCGGGGCTCATCATTGTCCGCTTCCTGTTCGGTGCCGGGGAGGCGGGCTGCTTCCCCAACATCTCCAAGGCGTTCAAGCGCTGGCTCCCCCCCTCCGAACGCGCCCAGGCCCAGGGGATCCTCTGGTTCTCGGCGCGGTGGGGCGGGGCAATCACGCCGCTGCTCCTCTTCGCCCTCCTCCAGCAGGTGAATTGGCGAACCGCGTTCCTCATTTT
>CAMCCR010000078.1 GCA_945873085.1 Candidatus Kuenenia stuttgartensis
GGCCCTCGTGCTGGGGTCGCTGGGGCTGCTTGAGCGTCGTCGCCTGAAAGCGGCCTGATAGCCAACGCTTCCCGCGGGTAGAGCGCGGGTAGAGATTCGCCCTCACGTTCACAACCGGGCTGGGCATCGAAAGGTGCCCGGCCCGGCGTCTTTTAACGCCCGCACGACACACGCAATCAATTCACCCCCGGCTCCCGCACCACTCTCCGCCCTCTCCCTCGAACGATCTCCGTCCGTGAATACACCCCCGCCCGGTCCGCCGACAGGCACCGACCGGAAGCCCGCTGGCGAAGTGACTCGATCTTATCGCCCGCAGTCACGGCCACGGGCACGACGTTCTGGGCGGACTGAACGAGCGGCACGTCGAGCAGGGCCGCGAGCCGGCAGCACGACTTGATCTCGGCGCCGGTCCACTGGGAGTCGTCGGGCCTGGGTTGCCGGGAATCGAGGCCGTAGTGCTGCTGGTAGATGCCCCAGATCCCGCCCGTCTGTTCTGGGCCGAAAAGAGAGCCGGTTGGAGTTAAAGTTGAGGTCGCACGATGACGCCAACACTGGTCGCCTGTCACTGATCTCAGGCTCCCCGACAGGTCAGAAAGCTCAGGAGGCAGCCCGATGAAGCGAGTCCGACGTTGGATACTCCCGTTGATCCTGGTGACTGCCGCGGCGTTCGGTTTGGTGTACGTCGTCGGGACCGTGGTGAACGTCGACGACCCTGAAGCCCAACTGGCCGCCATGCTTCCGGAGGAGCGCGACTTCTGCGAGCAGGTTCTGGCCAGGATCCTTCCGACGTCCAACGGGAAGCACGTGGTCGAGGTGCTGGGGAACCCCGACCGCGACCTCATGCTCAAGAAGAACTGGTGGGTCAAGCTCGGCGGCAAGAGAGACCGCGTCGGCGTGTTCTTCGACACGGCTGGCCTGGCGACGGACGTGGTGCTCGACGGCGGCCCGGGGCGTTTCTACTACCGCCGCCCCGTGAAGAATCACGTGGGCATGACTCAGGAGAAAGAGCCGACACCAGAAGCCGCGGCAGATGAAGCGTCCGAGCCAGCCGCGACGCCATGAGCGGCCAGTCACAACTCCCGGCGTCATGAAAGAAGCCCCAACCCTCGTCTGTTCCATGATTTCTAGTGCCGGAGGTGGGACTTGAACCCACACGCCATTGCTGGCAACGGATTTTGAGTCCGCCGCGTCTGCCATTTCGCCACTCCGGCTCGAGGGCGCGTTCACGCCCAGAAGCCTACGGATTCCCGCCCCGCGACGCCAGCCTCTGCCATCACGCCCCGGCCGTGGCTCGAGCGGCCGCCTCCGTCTCGGCCCGCCCCCGCTTCAGCCTGCCCCGCTTCCTCCCCCCCAGCCCGGCGCTGCGTCCCTGGCGGGAGGGCGCTACAATCATCCGGCCGGCGGGATTCTGGGATTCATTCCCATCCCGCCGTCCACATCTCGCCCCCACCCCAGAGATCAGCCACCGTGTCGATCCTCCAGAGCTATCCCCCCGGCCGGCTCGGCCTCTCCTTCGAACTCTTCCCCCCGAAGTCGGCCGAGTCGGAAGCCGCGATGTGGCGGACCGTCGATGATCTCGTCGCCTGGGAGCCGGCCCTCATCACCTGCACCTACGGCGCCGGTGGCTCGACCCGCGGCAAGACGCTCGAGATCCTCTCCGGCCTCAGGCAGCGCCACGGCGTCGCCGTCGCCAGCCACCTCACCTGCGTTGGCAGCACCGTCGACGAACTGCGCGGCTACCTCCGCGAGGCCGAGGCCCTCGGCGTGACGGCGGTCGTCGCCCTCCGCGGCGATCCCCCCAAGGGTGAGACGGCATTCCAGGCCGTCGACGGCGGGCTCTCGTATGCCTCCGAACTCGTGGCGCTGATTCGCGCCGAGTTCCCGCGCTTCGGGATTCTCGTGGCCGGCTACCCCGAGACCCACCAGGAAGCCGTCTCCCCGCAGGCTGACCTCGAGAATCTCAAGCGCAAGGTGGAAAGCGGCGGCGACGTCATCGTCACGCAGCTCTTCTACGACAACGCCGACTTCCTCCGCTTCCGCGACGCCTGCCGCCGTCTCGGCATTCAGGCGCCGGTCGTGCCGGGCGTGATGCCCGTCACGAACTTCGCGCAGATCCGTCGGATCGCCACGCTCTGCGGGGCCCGGTTGCCAGAGTCGTTCACACGCGCCTTCGAGGCCGCCGGTGACGATGAGGCGGCGCAGTTCGAAGCCGGGGTCGACTTTGCCGCGAAGCAGGTCGAGGAGCTCGTGGCTGCCGGAGTCCCCGGGATCCACTTCTACGTCCTCAACAAGTCGCCAGCGACGACCCGCGTCCTCGAGGCCGTCGGCATCGGAGGCCGCCGCGCCTGATCGCGGCCGAGCGCCACGCGGCCGGTTCGGTCAGGGATGACTCTTGCCACGGACACTCAGCGTGGCGGCTGGTCGTCGTCCATGCTTCTGATGTAGATCCGCAGCCGCTCGAGCTCGTCGGTGACGTGCCGCAGCTTGAGCATGTTCTCGACGCGCTTCACGAGCTCAACCCGGTTGACCGGCTTGGAGAGAAAGTCATCGGTGCCCGACTCGACGGCCCGCTCGATGTCGCCGAGCTCGCCGAGGGCCGTCACCATCAGCACCATGATCGGGCTCGTGGCCGGGTCGGCCTTGAGTCGCTGACAGACTTCGAAGCCGGAGAGCTTCGGCATCATGACGTCGAGAAGAATGACGTCGGGGTGGAACTTGGCCACCTGATCGAGGGTGTCCTTGCCGTCGACGGCCGTGGCGATGTCGCAATCTATGTCCGTGAGATAGACCTCGAGGAGCTCGCGGTTAGGCTCGTTGTCGTCGGCGATCAACACGCGGCTGCGGCGCGGGGATTCAGGTTCGGCGGCGGATCGACTCATCGTCTCGGTCCTCGTCGGGGGGGCCGCCGGGGCTACGGCGTCTCGAACAGCGTCTGGCTCTTCACGATTGCCAGTTCGTCGGGGAAGGTGTGGTAGGCCTGCACGATCAGGCACTTCGAGCGGGTCTCGAGATTGATCCAACTGACGGCGCCCAGCGCCATCCGGCTTCCCGACTGGAAGCGGTGAAGGAGCCCGCTGCGGACGCCGTCGGTGCAGAGCTCCTGCTGAAACGTCCAGAACAGCTCCGGCGCCACCGTCTCCAACTGGAAACACATCTGATAGCAGGCTCCGCCACGGCATTCCATCCGGTCGCTGCGCTCGCCGCTGATCCGGTAAGAGAACAGCCTGCGCTTCTGGGGAAGCGGTGACGTCGCCGCCGTGGCGACCTCCGAGAGCACGAGGCCGTCCTTCCGCCAGCAGATGACATGGCCGGCGCTGGTGATCGAGACGCTCGCGGAGTAGCCGCCACGCTCGATCGAGCGCGTGGCATGGATCTCGAACAACTCCGGGTGCAGGACGCGCCCGTAGAGCTGCAAGACGAGGTCGGTGACTTTGGGACGGGCCGACAGCACGCGGGCGACTCTCCTCTGAACTGTCCGCGGAACTGTCCGCGGAAAAGCCGTCGTCGACTTCTCCCCACCGGTTTCACCGCACGCGAGGTCCGGGACTACGAGTATAAAAATTCCCGCCGCGGTCACCAACCCGATCGCTCCGATCGGCCGCCCGAGGGGAAATGCCGCCGCGAGCGGACCCCGAAAAATCGCCTTGCAATTTTTCCGCGGATCGTCAGGGGAGAAGGCCGACGAGCATGTCGTAGGCGGCATGGGTGCCCGCCGCGATCCCGAATCCGCGGACGACGAACAGCAGGGCGAAGAACAGCCCGGCCATCGTGCGGAAGGTGAAGCTGTAGAGCTCGAAGCTGTCGCCCAACGGCCCGACGTAGTGGGCGGCGCTGAACAGGAGGCTCGTGATCACGGCCGACCACAGCACCGACGAAGACGGCGGCGTCCCGATCCGCTCGAGCCCCCAGGCGACAGCCGGGAGCATGAGAAGGCGGAAGAGCACTTCCTCGTAGAGCCCTGCCCCACAGAACCCGATGAATCGCGCGAAGATCCCCTCCAGGCCGAGACCGAGCTGGAGCGGCCAGAGCCGGTTTTGCAGGCGCGCGAGCCCCACGAGCACAACGGCGAGGAGGAGGCACTCCGCCGCCATGCCGACAAGCACCCACGGCTTGAAGGACCAGCGGTCGTGTTCGATGTGCTGCCAGGCAAGCAATCCGAGGATCGTGAGCACCGGGAGGAGGAAATACTCGCCAAAACCGACCGCATCGAGGATGTGCCGCAGCCAGACGTCGGCTCCGTTCCGCGGGGAACTCCGCCCCAGGAACAACACGCCCCCTTCGTAGGCGAGCACGAGCGGGAGGATGAACACGAGGCTCGTCAGCGGCATCCGCGACAGGGCCCAGTAGCTCTCTGCGGCCACCGACGCGCCGTCAGAAAGGCTGTCGTCGTCGGGCGTGCCGGGCGGAGGCGGCAGAGGGGACTCGGCGCCGCGGAGATCGGCGTCGACCTCGTGCAGCAAGCTGTCGAGCTCCTCGTCGAATGAGGCCGTCTCGCGCCGGTCACGATCCCCGCGATCATCGTGTGAAGCCATCGAGGTCATCCCGAACCATGGCGACGCACCGGTCGACGTCCCTCGAGCCGACGTGCGGCACATCATCCTGACAGCCCGCATGAATCGCCCGCCGATCCCGCCGGTTCGACAGTTGTGTCCGCCCTCGCGCTCCCTGACAAGGGCGGTGCTCGCCCCCGGCCCAATCGATGGCGACGATGCTGGCGCTGCTGTCAACCCTCGCCGTCGCAGCGCTGAGACGCTCCCGCGCCGCACACACCGCACGGTTTTCCGCGTGTGGCGCGGCGATCAAGCTTCCTGCTTGACAACCCAGCGCATCCCCACAGAATGGCGCCGCAGCGTCGATTTGACGGTCGCTGGTCCGCATTGCGGCGGATCGTTGACGGTGGAAATCGAGATGGCCCATGGTTGGTCGCAATGCCTCGCGGGGGAATGGCTTCGCCGCAGGGAATCGTGATTGACCCGCCGAAGGATCGGCACTGGTCCGTGGTTTTGTTCCCGACTTCTCGCGTCTCTCTGTGATGGGATCGCAAGCTGCCTCGGGAAGGGCATCACGTGACTTTGGGAAATGGGCCGCACCAGACAGCAGCGCGGTGGCAACCGGAGCGATGTCCGGATCGCCGTGCGACGGGAAAGAGAGCTTGGGGGGCGACGACACGAGGGAGCGAATGTCGACGACCTTGGTCGTGGCCTGGATGTCCCCCCCACCTTTCCCGTCTCACCATCCCGGAGAGGGGATGGTTACCCGTCTTCGGACAGGCTGAGAAGTTGCCGGCCTGACAGGCCGGGGTCGTGCCGTTCGGGGCCCGAACCGGCAGACTGTCGGCTCTGGGCCGCTTCGGCCAGGCCTCCAGTTGGCTTTGGCTGGCAGGAGATCCCGACGGCTGCGCTTGCCGGCGGGACCACGCGCGGGGAACAATCTCCCCGGACGGCCCCGGACGCCGTTGACCGAAACAATTCCCCGCACGCCGCGCGGGGCGACCGCCCGCCGGACCTGCAGGGAGTGCGACATGGCTTGCTGCCTGATCGGATGTGGTTCCAATCAGGGGGCCCGGCGCGAGCAACTCGATCGTGCCATCGAACTCCTCGGCGTCATGCCGGGGATCGCGATGCGGGCGGTGAGCCGTCACCGCGAAACCAGGCCGATCGGCGGCCCTCCCGACCAGGCCCCGTTCCTCAACGGGGCCTGCCTGATCGACACGGAACTCGGGCCCCATGACCTCCTCGGCGTGCTCTCGGCCGTCGAGAACACCCTCCACCGCGATCGAACGGATCGCTGGGGCCCGCGCACGCTCGATCTCGACATCCTTCTTTATGACCAACTCGTCCTCGACAATGAGGTCGTCGACGGCTCGGCCCTCACGATCCCCCACCCGCGGATGACGACGCGCCGGTTCGTCCTCGAACCCGCCGTGGAGATCGCCCCGGGCCTCCTTCACCCGCTCTCTCGCTGCAGCCTCAGCGACCTGCTCGACAACATCTCACAGGCGCATCTCAATGTCGCCATCGTCGGCGTGCCGGGATCGGGGGCGGCCGAGGTGGCAGGGGCCGTTGCCGATGCGACCCTGGCAAGGCTCGTCCAGGCGCCGGCAGGGCTCCCCTGGCGAAAGCGCTCCGGCCTGCCGGACGATGGCGACCCTGACGCTGCCTGGAGCGCCGCGCTTTCGGCCTGCGCCCGTCCGCTGGAAACATCCACGTGGCCGGACGATCCCCACGGCACGGTCGCTGACTACTGGCTCGGCTCGCACCTGGTGGCCGCCGAGGACACGCTCTCCCCGGTGGCCCTGGGGCGTTACACGGCCGAGCATGCAGCGGTGACGGCCAAGACCGTGACGCCCCATGTCGCGATCCTGCTGCAGGCCTCACCGGAGACGCTTGCCGAACGGACGGCCACCGCGTCATCCACCATGATCGACGCCGGGGCGCAGGACAATCCTGTCGCCGATCTCGTCCGGCTCCAGGATCGGCTCCTCGCCCGGCTGCGCTGCGGGAAGCAGGCCGGCGACCGCGGCCCCCACGCCGTGGTCGTCGTCGCTGCCGACGACCTCAGCCGCGCCATCGCCGAGGCGATCGCGGCGGTGGAGGCAGCCGGATGAGCGGGCAACCTGGACACCCACCGATCGTCGTGGGCGAACCGCGCCCCATGCGCGACACGATCCTCGCTGCCCGCCGTGCTGGCCGCCGGATCGGTTTCGTGCCGACGATGGGCGCGCTCCATGCCGGGCACGCCAGCCTCGTCGAGCAGGCCGCCGCGGAGTGCGACGATGTCGTCGTCTCGATCTTCGTCAACCCGAAGCAATTCGGCCCTCGGGAGGACCTCGCCCGCTATCCGCGGACGCTGCCGGCCGACCTGGCGCTCGTCGGGGCCAAGGGCGCGACCTGGGTGTTCGTGCCGGAGGCGTCAACCGCCTACCCGGCCGGGCATGCCACGAGCGTCGTCGTCGCGGCTCCCGCGGCCGACTTCGAGGGGGCCATCCGTCCGGGGCACTTCGCCGGCGTGGCGACGGTCGTCTGCTGGCTGTTCAACGTCGTCCCGGCCGATGTCGCCTACTTCGGCGCGAAGGACTGGCAGCAGACCGTCGTCGTGCGGCGGATGGTTGCCGATCTCGCCATTCCGATCGCCATCGAGGTCTGCCCGACCATCCGCGAGCCCGATGGCCTGGCGATGAGCTCCCGCAACGCCTACCTCTCCCCGGAGGATCGCCGCCGGGCCGTGGCGCTGCACGAGGGGCTCACCTCAGCCGCCGAACGCTGGCAGGCAGGCGATGCTGTGGCGGCGGTCGAGGAAGCGATCCGAGAAGCGCTTGCCTCCCGAGACATTCCCGTCGACTACGCGCAGGTGGTCGATCCCGACTCCCTCCTCCCTCCCCGGCCGGGAGCGGCCGCCGTGGCGCTCGTCGCCGGCCGTGTCGGCACCACCCGCCTCCTCGACAACGTTTTCCTGCCGGCGCGTCGCTGAACCGTCCGTGGGAAGAGTCATCCAAAACCGATCCGGCTGCGGGGCAGCCGCCCCGACCGAGATCCCTTTGCCGTGCACTCAACGCTCTTCCACATCCCTACGCGCCTCTGGGAATGGCCGTTGTTCGGCCAGGGCCTGCTCCTGGCGCTGTGGGCCGTGGCCGGTGGCATCGGGCTTGTCGTCGCCTGGCGACGGAGCGGCGCCCGCGAGGCCCTGCTCGGTCTTGGGTTTCCGCTGGCGCTCGCCGGCGCGATGATCCTGTGGCTGCTTCCGGCGCTCGACGACGGCGCCGGCGTGCCGGTGCGCGGCTATGGCGTGATGCTTCTCCTGGCGGCAGCGGCGGGGACATGGCTGTCGATCCGGCGCGGCCGCCGCGCCGGCTACGACGCCGACACGATCCTCGCCCTCGGGCTCGAGGTCTTCCTGTGGGGCATCGTCGGGGCACGACTGTTCCATGTCATCGAATACCACGACCAATTCTTTCCACCGGGGCGGAGTCTGCTCTCAGGGCTCCCCGGCGTGCTCAACGTCGCCGCGGGAGGGCTGACGGTGTTCGGGTCGATTCCCACAGCCGCACTGGCGGCGTGGCGGTTCGCCGTCAGGCGGGGCCTGTCCCTGCCGCGGCTGGCCGACTGCATCGCCCCGGGCCTGCTCCTTGGACTGGCGATCGGTCGGATCGGCTGCTTCCTCAACGGCTGCTGCTACGGTGGCCCCTGCGATCTTCCCTGGGCCGTGCGGTTCCCTCCCGATAGCCCCCCCTGGCTCGACCAGGCGGCCCGGGGCATGATTCCGGCGGCGCTCGTGGGCGCGCGTCCGTGGAGCCTCCCCATCCACCCCGCCCAGCTCTACGCGACGATCGACGCCGCGATCCTCGCCTGGCTGGCGGTCGCCTTCACGCCGCTGGCCAAGCGTGACGGGGCCGTCTTCGCGCTCACGCTCACCCTCCACCCGATCTCACGATTCCTCTTGGAGATGATCCGAATCGACGAGGCCCCCGCCCTCGGCACGCCGTTCTCGATCTCCCAGGTCGTGTCGATCATCCTCCTCGCCCTGGCCGCCGGGCTGTGGTGGTGGATCAGCCGCCAACCGCCGCGACGCCCGTGGGACGGCACCCCCGACGGCCCGGGGCCCACGGCTGCCGGGAAGTTTGCCGGCCGGACTTTTTGACGAGCGCCATCCCCGCGTGCAGACTCATCCCAACCGCCGCTAACCTCCGTCTTCTCCAGGTCGCCCCATGCCCAAGCGCCCCACTTCACCGGGAACACTCCCCCTCGCCGCGCGCTCCGGGGGCCAGCCCCGGCCCTCGACCCCGAGCGTCGACGAGGCTGCCGTGGACCAGGAATGGGCGCGGATCGAGTCGGATCGCGTCGCCGAGGAGGTGGCCGAAGCCCGGGAGGATCTCGGTGACCCCGCTCCCCCCCATCCCTCCGCCCGGCTGTGGGGAGGCTTTGCCGCCGCGCTCCTCGCCGGAGTGGTCTTTGCCGCGGTGGTGAACGTCGCCCTCGCGGCCCGCCGCCCCCCCCCGGCGCCGAGCCCGGCACCGGTCGGCTTCCGCCCGCCATCCCCGAACGAACTCGGCCCCGGCTTCAACGCCGAGGGGGCCGACCAAGAGGCCGACCAGCAGGAGCAGCCGGCGGAGACCGCCAGCCCACCAACGACCCAGCCTTTGCCATGACGCCTGACGATTCCCCTCCCTCCTCAGGCCACCCGAAACGCCCGCTTCCCCCGCGCAGCGTGACGGTGCGCTGTCGGCTCGAGGGTCCGCTCGTCGTCGAGATCTCCCCCGACAGCCTGGCGCTCGGCATCGGCCTGCGGGTCACCGATCACAAGGGACAGGAATACCCCCTCCCCGACGACGGCCGCCCGTTGGCGCTGTGCCGCTGCGGCCACTCCGACCGCAAGCCCTTCTGCGATGGAAGCCACAAGGCCCACCCGTCGACCTGACACCACACCCCTGCAAAGAGGGGATTTCTTTCCCCATTTCGCCCAATTTCCTCCCGGCGGGAAGGGCAGGCTGTGCCGGCTGGGAAGACCCTGCACACGACGGAAGTTCTTCGCTCAGAATCACTTGCGCGCGGTCGATTGGATCAGAACTCCAATTCGGCAGAGGCGGGCGATATGGACTGGCTGGCCTTTGCCCTGTACGGTTGCGTGTTCGGACACCGCTTCCTCAGCTTCAGACTGTCCCTCGGCCCCGGGTAACCACGGCGAGATGACGCACTCCCGCAACAACTTCTATCAGCGGTACAGCGTCGCGATCATGGCGGTGCTGCTGTTCCTGCTGCCACTGGTGTTGGTCGGCGCGATCAAGGCGAAGGGAAACAACCGCAACGACGTCAAGGGCTGGCTGCCGCTGGAATACCCGGAGACCCAGGTCTACCGGTTTTTCCGTCGCAACTTCGCCGGTGAGGAGTTCATCCTCGTCTCGTGGGACGGCTGCACGATGGCCGATCCCCGGCTGGAGTTGCTGGCGAAGAAACTCCTCCCCCCGCCGGAGGAAGCCTCCCGGATCGACCGGCCGCTCTACTACAAGTCGGCCCAGACAGGCCCCCGGGCCGTCGATCTGATGATGGCCGAACCGCTCAACCTCGACCGCGAGGAGGCGATCGAGCGTCTCACTGGAGCAATCATCGGTGCGCCGCCGAAGTCGGCCACGGGCGAAGCGCTCCCAGACGACACCGATCTGCGTCAGACCTGCCTCGTCCTCACCCTCTCCGACACCGCCCGCGCCAATCTCCACGGCGCCATCGACACCATCCAGGAAGTGGCGACGAAGGAATGCGGCATTCCGGCTGCATCGCTCCACATGGGTGGCCCTCCGGTCGACAACGTCTCGATCGACAAGGCCGGGCAGACGAGCGTCACGATCCTGTTCGGGCTTTCGCTCGTCGTTGGATTCTTCGTCAGCTGGTGGAGCCTGAAGAGCAAACTGCTCGTCGGGCTCGTGCTCGCCTCCGGCGTGTACAGCATGTTCGCGAGCCTGGCGGTGGTCTGGTACTCAGGCTACCCCGTCGACGCGATCCTCCTCACCATGCCGTCGCTGGTGTACGTCGCCACCACCAGCGGGGCGATCCATCTGGCCAACTACTACCGCGACCAAATCGCTGAGACCGGCATCCAAGAGGGGGCCGCCGGACGCTCGGTGATTCACGCCCTCCTGCCACTGTCGCTGGCCACCGGCACGACCGCCATCGGCCTGGCGACGCTGGCAGTGAGCGAGCTTGTGCCGATTCGGATGTTCGGCATCTTCTCGGCGATCGGCGTCGTGCTGAGCTTCCTGATCCTCGTCTTCTTCATGCCTGCGGCCCTCGAGCTTTTCCCACCCAAGCTCGTCGGCAATTCGACCGGAGACGGCGAAGGGACAGATCTGAGCTCGATGGAGAACAGCCGCTGGTGGCGCGCCGGCGAGTGGGTCACCCGCAATAACGGCCTCGTGGCCACCGCCTGCCTCCTGGTGATGGCTGGTGTCGGCTACGGGATGACGAAGGTGGAGAGCAGCGTGCAGCTGATGAGGCTGTTCTCCCCCAAGGCACGAATCCGCGAGGACTACCGCTGGCTCGAGACCCATCTCGGCCCGCTGGTGCCGATGGAGATCCTCGTCCGCATCGATCAAAAGACCTGCCCGCTCAACTTTCTCGAACGGATGGAACTCGTCGGCGAGATCCAGTCGGAGATCGGCTTGCTCGGCGAGGTGGGGAGCTCGCTCTCCACGGTGACTTTCGGCCGGAGCCTCGACACGGGCGACGGTGGCGAGGGGATCGGCGGAGCGGCAGCCCGGGCCTTTGGCCTCGGTGCCCGCACGAAGCGCAACGTCCTCAACCGGAGGCTCCTCGCCCATCGCGAAGACTTCCTCGCCGGCGACTACCTCCGCGACGCCGTCCTCGACGATGGCCGTGAGCAGGAGCTGTGGCGGATCAGCGCCCGCGTCAGTGCCGTCAAGGAAGTCGACTACGCCGATTTCAAGGCCGACCTCCAGACGAAGATCGACCCGATCCTCGCCCGCTTGGTCGAGAAGGGTATCGACGGCGTCGCGGTCGACTACACGGGGCTCGTGCCGTTGGTCTACAAGGCGCAGCACTCGCTCCTCGATGGCCTGAAGATCGGCTTCATCTGGGACTTCGCGATCATCGTCGCGGTGATGATCCTCCTCTGTCGGGCAGCGTCGGCGGGCCTCGTTCTCCTTCTCCCCGCCGCCTTCCCCGCGGTGATGGTGTTCGGAGCGATGGGCTGGGGCAACCACCTCCTCAAGGCCTATGCCGACGGCCATCTCCTCATCGACATCGGCACCGTGATGGCGCCGAGCGTGGCGCTCGGTGTGACCGTCGACGACGTCGTCCACTTCATGCTCTGGTTCCGCCGCGGGATCGCCGACGGGCTCGACCGCAAGCAGGCGACGATGCTCGCCTACAAGGGCTGTGCCCGGGCGATGTATCAGAGCTGGGGCGTGATCGGCATCGGCTTGTCGGTGTTCTCGCTCTCGCCGTTCGGCCCGACGCAGCGTTTCGGCTACATGATGCTCGCGATGCTGACGATCGCCTTGGTCGGCAACCTCGTCCTCATGCCCGCCCTCCTCTCCGGCCCGTTGGGCGCCGTGTTCAGCTGGAGCGTGTTGCGGATCGAACGCAACAAAGCCCGTCGCAACGGCCGAACCACCGTGAAGGAAGATTCGGGGAGCGACGAACTTCCGCCCCCCCATGTCCTCCCCGGGCAATCAAAGCAGGTCGTGCATGCCTGAAGGCAGGCGCCGCCCCGGTAGGAAGCCGGGATCGGGCCCACGGCACGATGCCAAAGACAACCGCCGTCCGCGTGACTCCCGCCCCGAGGGCCGCCGTCGCGACGATGGCCCCTCCGTGGAGCCGCCTCCGCCGCCGACGGCCCGCCGCGTCGACGAGCCCGGCCTCCCCACGGCGACGGTGCTGGTGAAGGCGAAGCGGGCGCGACCGTTCTTCGGGCGTCATCCCTGGGTGCTCGACACCGCCATTGAACGGGTCGAGGGGACGCCGGCTGACGGCGATGTCGTCGACCTAGCCACGCATGAAGGGCGGTTCATCGCCCGGGGAATCTGGAACGCCTCGAGCCGGCTCCGCGTCAGGCTCTACGCCTTCGACTCGGGCGTGCCGCTCAATGCCCCCTTCTGGCGATCGCGGATCGAGACGGCCGTCGCCCTCCGGCGGTCGCTCGGGCTCGACGATCGGGCTGGCGCCGCGCGGCTGATCAACAGCGAAGGGGACGACCTCTCCGGCTTGATCGTCGATCGCTACGGCGACCATCTCGCCGTTCAGGCGACGAGCCTGGCGATGGCGGGCCGGATCGACGCGATCTGCGACGCCCTCGAGGAGGCCGTGAAGCCGGCGGGGATCCTCCTCCGCGGCGCCGATCGGGGCCTTTCGAAGCTCGAGGGCCTCCATCTCCCCGACCGGGTCATCCGCGGCACCGCGCCGGACGGGCCGGTGTTCATCCGCGAGGGCAACCTCTCCTGGGGCGTCGATCTCACCGAGGGGCAAAAGACCGGCTTCTACCTCGACCAGCGTGAAAATCGGCGCGCCGCTGCGCTCCTCGCCCGCGACCGCCGCGTCCTCGATCTCTTCTGCTACTCCGGCGGCTTCGCCGTCACCTGCGCTGTCACTGGCGCCGCCAGGAGCGTGCTCGCCGTCGACGGCAGCGCCAAGGCGACGGCTCTTGCCCGAGCCAACGCCGACTTCAACGGCGCTGCGAACGTCACGGTGGAGACAGCCGACGCGTTCGCGCGAATCGACAGCCTGGCCGCTGCCGGCGAGAAGTTCGGGATGGTGATCCTCGATCCGCCGAAGTTTGCCCGCAGCCGCGGCGCCATCGAAGAGGCCCTCCGCGCTTACCACCGCATCAACCGTGTCGCGGTCGATCTCCTCGAGCCGGGGGGGATCCTCGTCACCTGTTCCTGCTCCGGGAGCGTCTCGCGCGACGACTTCCTCGAGATGCTCTCCGTCGTAGCCCAGCGGAGCGGCCGCCAGATCGCGATGCTCGAATGCCGCGGCGCCGCCCCCGATCACCCCGTGAGCGCCAGCTGCCTCGAGGGGGAATACCTCAAGTGCGTCATCGCCCGCGTGGCCTGACGCTGAGGCTTCACGCGAACCACGAGCGTCCGGCTCGGTCGCTTTGCGGGCACCCGGCCCTGAACCATCCCAGGGACGTCGCGAGGGGTCGCCCGTGCTCCGAGAGCCGGCCTCGCCGGTCAGCGAAGGATAGGAGGGCGAAAGCGCAAGCGGCGCGGAGAGAGCCG
>CAMCCR010000079.1 GCA_945873085.1 Candidatus Kuenenia stuttgartensis
GCATTCCGCCCGGCGTTCTCCATGAGGACGATGCCAGGAAGGGAATACTCCCCGATCGCCCGGAGATCGACGGCGCGGACTTGATCGCGAGTGAGAGAGCGCATCGCTGCTCCGGAGTTTGGCAACTCACACGCGCCGCGGCGACCAGACGACGACGTCGACGCCGCGGGCGAAATGAAGGAGCGGGGGCACGCCGCTCGGTGAGAAGGAACCACCCCGGGGCCGGTTGCCGTCAGCGATCGGCATACACCCGTGTGATCTCTTCTTTCGTGATCGGCGCCGGTTGCTCGTCGCTGGTCAGTTGCACCTGGACGCGCTGATCTCCTTCGCGCCGGCCGCGGACGCGGATTCGGTAGGTGGCCTCCTCGGACGGAGCGAGTTTGGCGAGCGGCTCGAACGAGATCGTGAGGTTGTCGACCCGGTGTGCGGACGGACCACGGGCCTCGACAGGCTCCATGTCGCCGAGGAGCGTGGCGACGACGCGAACACCACTGGCCGGCTTCGTCCCCTGATTGGCGACCCGGATCACGTACTCACTCACCCCGCCGACTTCGATCGGGTCTTCACTGTCGGCCACCTCGAAGGCGAGGGCTGCCAGCCCCTCGACCTCGACGGTGTGGCCGATCTGATCGGAGAGGCCGGCGGTGGTGCGGGCGGCGGCGACGATCTTCTGCGGGCCAAGCGCGATCGGCATCACCACCACCTCGACCTGCCCGGTCTCGGCGGCAGGGAGCTCCTCGAGGTTCCAAAGCACGCGGTGTGTCCGCTCCTCGTAGTAGCCGGCGTTGTTGGCCCGGATGAACTTCATGCCCGGAGGGAGCTGTGCGACCAGTTCGACGCCGAGGGCCGGCGCCGTACCGGCGTTGGTCATCGAGAGAACGCAGGTCGCGGGGCGCTGGAGGTAGCGACGCGTCGGCATCTGCACGGCCAGTTCGAGCGTCGGAGCCGTGACGGCGATCTTGACCGATTCGCTGACCTCGATCTGGCCGTCCGCCCGGGCGGTGAGGCGGAGGCCGTGGACACCAGGGCCGGTCGTGGCGAGGACGAGATCGATCGAACGAGATTCGCCCGGTGGGAGCGAACCGACGTCAAACTCCAGCTCATGGCCCGCGCGGTGGGTGATCCCCTCGGGAATGACCCCTTCGAGAACGACCCCGGTTGCCACGCCGCTGCCGGGATTCGAGATCGTGATCGTGAGTCGTGAGTCGAGGCCGACAAGGACCGGTGCCGGCGGCTCGGCGGTGAGTTTGAGGGCCGCCCGCGTCGCCCGCGCGCGGACCGAGGCATCGGCTCGGAAGCTGACACTGGCGACACTCCCAACGTCTCCTTCCTGCATCGGCATCAAGTCGAGGGCCACGCGTGCCTGCCCTCCGGGAGGGAGCGTGCCGAGTTGCCAGACGAGATCGCTCGAGGTTCCAGGCGCGTCGGTGAGCCCCGGTGCGGGTGTCGGCGCGGCAGGGGGGGTCGTGGCGACCAGCGCCGTACCGAATGGCACCGAGTCGCGGAGGACGACGTCGTTGGCGATGGCGCTGCCGACGTTCCGGACGAGGATCTCAAATCGCGCCGTCTTGCCGACCTGGATCTCGCGGGGGCCGCGCTTTTCGACCGCCAGTTGTGGTGTCTGCACCCCTTCGAGTTGGATCGCTCCGGGGCGCCCCTGGCCGGTGGGCGTCGGAGGGATCGCGGGGGGCTGCGGGCCGCCGCTGCCACGGGACAGAGCGCCAGCCATCGGGGGTCCGTTCCCGGCAGCGACCGGCGGCGGTCCAATCGGGGGCGCAGCGGCAAACGGCATGGCGGTCGACGGGGCGCTCCCGCCACGGGCCGACGTCGGTGAGGATTGGAAGACATGGGCCGGGACCGGCGCACCGTCGTCGTGCTCGCCGGCTGGGGGGTCGGCAAAGCCGGTCGCCCGCCCCTCCGCTGCAGTCGATCGCGCCGCGGACGCTGATTGTGGCGCGGGGGCCGTGTCGAACGGCGCGGCGGCGAAGGAAGAGGCCGGGGGAGCGTCGGTCGCCATCGCCGCGGGTGGAGCGGCGCGGGGCCTCAGCGGATTGCCCAATCCGGGCGGGAGCGACGCCGGCGCAAAGGGCTGCTGCGGGGCCGCTGGGGCGGCGACATCGCCGAGGTCCTCGGGGAGTCGAGCCTCGTGCGCTGGCTCCTCCGGGACGGCCCCAAGACCGTCGTCGGGCGATTCCATGTTTTGGACGTGCGAGGCATCGTCAGCCACGGCATCGGGGAGGTCATCGGCCGAGGGGGCTGCGGCGACGGGATCGGACTCGTCGGGCGGAAGGCCCGCCGATCCCGGATCGATCCGGTTGGCTGCGACCGGGGCGGCGGCATCGTCATCGAACCGAGGCTCCGGTTCTTCCTCGGTGGTCGCGGCTGCCGCCGTCGGATCGATGAGGCCGAAGGGCTGTCGCGGTGCGGCCTCCTCGCCGAGCGGGGAACTCGCCTCGATGGCCGGCACGGAGGTGTCGATCAACTCCGGCGCCGCTGGGAGCGCGGCCTGGCCGAAGCGACCGCGATCGGCGTAGCGGCCGGCCGGGGCGGGGGCATTGTCGCCGGCTTCGCCATAGGAGGTCGGTTCGACGGGGCGCTCGGTGAATCGAGTTGCCGGTGCGGAGTCCGAGGGGAGGGTGAGTTGTTCGGTCGATGGCGGAAAGTCGGCGGGAGCGGCAACGACCTGGCGAACGTCGGACGTCGTCGGCGCGGCTCCGCCGCTCAGCATGCCACGCACGGCCAGGCCGGCCCACACCAGGCCGAATCCGGCGCAGGCACAACCAGCCGCGGTGAGGGCGAACCGGAGGTTCGAGGTCTGCGTCGAGACGACGAGATCCTGTCGCGAAGGTCGGTCGGTCATCGGTGGAGCCTCTGCGGAGACGCCGTCGCGACACCGGTCACGCCGGGCGCACGAGAGCGCGCGGGGGGGAGGTACCACAATCAGGGCACCCTGGAGAAGGTCAACCCGATGTGGTCGGGATGAGAACCTTGGTGAGAACCTTGTGGAGATGGAAGTGGAACTTACCCAACTTGCCACCATAGTTGCCCGCGGAGACGGCCAGGAGTTCCGGGCCGACGGCGGCTTCGATGCCGGCCGCCATGGCCTTGCCGACGGTCGTCTCATCGATGCCGTCGATGACGATCTCCACGGCCGCTGCGACCCCCGGCAGCAACTCCGTCACCACCCGACCGACGAGCGCCGGGGAGAAGGCCTCGTTCGTCGAGCCCCGCAGCCCTTCGTACCGGGAGCCGACTTTGCTCCCCGACCGCACAGCGCCCCCCGGAAACGGGGCGATCACCCCCGGGCAGCGCTCGATCGCAGAAACGGCTCGGCGCACCGCGGCGAGGGTGCCGTCGAGCGTTGTCCCCTGGAGGATGAAGTTCCCCCCGCCGACCCCCTTCTCGATCCCGCAGGTCTCCTCCACGAGGAACTCTCCATCCATCACCGGCACCCGCCAATAGCGCCGGCCGTCGATGACCTTCGTCTTCTCGAAGCCGTCGCCGAAGTACCGCACGTGGCTGCCGAGCGGTGCCCGGTCGACCGCCGCCGGCAGGCCGTCGAAGACCGCCGAGGACGGGCAGGTGAGAAGGCACTGGGCCGTGCGGTTGGCGATCGCCTTGGCGACGCCTTCCACTGAAAAGGAGAAGGCGAGGATCGAAGCCCCCGGCCGGCCATCCGGGGTCTCGTCGGGGGAGAGCCACCCCTCGACCCCGATTTCCGCGTCGCAGCCCAGGACGCTCGTGCCATAGCCGCAGGCCGCCCGGACGGCGGCGTCCCGCCAATGCTCATCATGGGCGGTGACGATCACCCGGGTGTACCGCAGCCGAAAAGCCTCGGCAAAGGTGTCGACGATCTGGGTGGTGCCGATCCGCACGGCGCTGTTGCCAAGGGGTATTCCGCGGCGGATTCAGGTTTCCCCGCCGGTCCGGTTTGCCATATCCTAATCCACGAGGGTCCGGCGTGCCGGATCGAATCTAGGCTCCGCCACGTTCCCAGCGAAAGGATCCACGATGGCCGTCGTCCGCCATGCCTCCGCCGTTCCGCAGGCCGCGCGCCGTGTTGGCAACCGGCTGTGCCTCGCGCTTTTCGCCTGCCTGCCGCTGGCGGGGGCCGCCCGCGGCGCCGATGCGCTCGAAGGGGGCGTGTCGATGATCCCCAAGGACGCTGCGTTCGTCTCGGCGACGCTGCGACTGCAGGAACAGATCGATCTCGTCCTCCGCAGCAACGCTTTCGCGTCGATTCGCAAGTTGCCCGCGGTGGTCCAGGCGCTCGAGCAATTCGAAGAGCAGAAGCTTCAGCCTGGCAGCCCCCTGTCGATGGTCGACACGTATCTCCAGCTCCCCGAAAACCAGCAGGCGGTGGAGCTCCTCCGCGACATGGTCGCGACCGACACGTTCCTCTACGGCGAGCCCTCCTGCATCACGTTCCTGGAGCTCTTCCAGAAAATCCAGCAGGCCCAGAACGCGGCCAATGTCCTCCAGATGTCGCGCGGCGGCGTGCCTGGAAGCATCGAGGTCGATCGCCTCGAGCTCGATCGGCTCGAAATGGACGACGATGACGATGACGACGATGACGGGTCGTCGGTCGACCGCGGCCTGAAGGTCGTGCCGGTGCGGCGTCAGGTGGCCGAGATCGAGGAGTTTGAGCTCAGCACCGCCGGGACGGGCGATCAGCTGACGGCGCGGATGGTCCTCCAGGCGATCGCCGACAACGCCGACAAGATCGTCGTTCCCGACCTCGTGTGGGGCTTCAAGACCGGCAAGCCCGATGTGGCGACATCGCAGATCAAGCGGATCGAGGTTCTCCTCAAGCTCATCACGCAGACCAATCCCGCCTTCGCCGATGCCCTCAAACGTCAAGAGATTGCCGGCGGCGAGGTGGTGACGCTGACGATCGACGGCGGACTCGTCCCTTGGGGGCAGGTGCTCCAGGATCAGGACGGGATCGACGATGGCGATCTCGACAAGGTGCGTCGCAAGCTCCAGGAGCTCGATCTCGTCATCGCCATCGGGCTGATCGGCGATCGGGTGATCCTCTCGATCGGCGATTCCGCCGATCATCTCGGGAAGCTCGTCGTTGCCGGGGCCGAGGAAAAAGGCTTGGCGTCGACGAAGCCGTTCGAGCCGCTCCGCGAGCACCGCGACGAACGGATCACCGGCATCTCCTATGTCAGCGAGGCCCTCGCCCGGGCTGCCGCCCCGTCCGCGGCCGATCTCGAGCGGCTCGCCGAGCTCTCCGACACGCTGGCCGACTCGGCCGGGCTTCCCGAGGGTGCCGCCCGCGAGGCCCGGGAGATGCTCGAGAAGATGGCGGCTGGCTACAAGCGTCGCCTCCCGATTCCCGGCCCGGCCCTCGGCTACTCGTTCCTCACCGACCAAGGTTATGAGGGGTATGGCTGGGATTGGACGCGCAACGGCGTTCTCGATGGTTCAAAGCGGCTCGACCTGCTCGGCCACACCGGGGGATCGCCGCTCCTCTCGATCGTCACTCGGGCCAAGACGCCCCCCGATCAGTTCGACGATTTCGTCGACTGGGGGAACATGGCGTGGTCGTTCTTCCGGAAGAATCTCCTCGTCAAGGCCGACGAGGATGATCGCGAACGGTTTGAACAGGCCAGCCAGCAACTCGTGCCCCTGGCCGAACGGCTCGTGGCGACGCTGCGGACGAAGATCCTCCCGGCAGTGGCCGATGGGCAGGCGGCCTTCGTGGTCGACGGCAAGGAGAAGGCGAAGCGGCTGCAAGATTCGATCCCGGCCTCCGCGGAGCCGTTGCCGATCGTCGCCCCGGCGTTCGCCGTGAAACTCGACGACCCGAAGCTCTTCCGCGAGGGGCTCTCCGACCTGTTCGCCCTCGCCGATGATCTCGTCGAGGAGATCCGCACGCTCAATCCAGAGTCGGTGCCGGAGGGCTATCGGATCCCCGAGCCTTCCAAGTCGAAGATCGATGGGGGTGCCCTCTGGACGTTCGCCGTTCCCCAGGCTGGTCTCGACGACCAGATCGAGCCGACGATCGGCATCGGCGAGGATGTCGCCGTGTTCAGCCTGCTGCCGAAGCAGGCGACGCGGATGCTCGTTCGGACCACGCAGTCGACGGGATCGGAGCTTTCCCGGTTCGAGGAGCCGCTGGCGGCCGCGGCCGCCGCCGACGTGGCCGGGTTTGTCGATCTGCTCGAGCCGTGGGTCGAGTACATCGCCAGGGTCGGCGTCCTCCAGCAACGGAACGGATTCGTCGACGGCAACGCGACCATCGGGCCGGATGGCGACGATGACCGGATGCGCGACATCCTCCTTCACACCGGGGTGGTGCTCGATGCCATGCGCTGCCTCCGCGTCACGGTGGGAGAGGCATCCACCCGTTCCGACGCCACCGTCACCCACTGGCGAAACGTGATCCGCGACCTCCCTGCGGAGCGGTAGTCCGGGGAAGCGGTCAAAATCCCCGAGCTGTGCGACTCAACCTCCATCGGCACGATCGCCCCCGCGGCGCTCGTGCCGATGGCTTTTAAGTCGTTGTGTGCAAAGCTTTTGCGGCGGCATGGCGGGGATCGGGTGACGGGCCCTCCAGCGGAGGCTCGTCCAACCAAAGAGGGGGTAGGCGCTCGACATCCCCGAAAATGGGTGTCACAATTCCTTTTGATTCGCGGTACCGCAGTCAAGAGGAGTCGGCGTCTATGAAGTGCACTGGTAACGAACTCGCCCGGCGTGGGTTTCTCTCGGTTGGCGTTGTCGGCGGCCTCGGCCTCTCCCTCGGCGACTTCTTCCGCATGCAGCAGGCGCGGGGCGACATCAAGAACTACGCCAGCCACGAGGGTACGGCGAAGTCGGTGATCTGCATCTTCCTCCCCGGTGGCATGGCCCATCAGGAGACGTTCGATCCCAAGCCGTATGCCCCGGTCGAATACCGCGGGCCGCTGGGGAGCATCGAGACGAATGTGTCCGGTATTCGGATGGGTGAACTTCTTCCCCACACCGCCAAGGTGGCCGACAAGCTCGCCATCTGCCGCTCGATGACCCACGGCGAAGCGGCCCACGAGCGCGGCACCCACAACATGTTCACCGGCTACCGGCCGAGCCCGGCGCTGCAGTACCCGAGCATGGGATCGGTGGTAGCCCACGAGTTCGGCCCCCGCCACAATCTTCCCCCGTACGTCTGCATCCCGAATCAGCCCAACGAGTTTGCCGGGACGGGCTATCTCAGTTCCTCATACGCCGGCTTCAGCCTCGGGAGCGACCCGGCCGACGGCAATTTTCAGGTCAAGGACTTGAGCCTGCCGAGCGGCGTCGACGTCCCCCGATTCGACAAGCGGCGGCGGATGCTCGACGTGGTCAACGAGCACTTCCGCGAGAAGGAAAAGAGCGATTCGCTCGACGCGCTCGACACCTTCTACGACCGTGCCTACAGCATGATCAGCTCCGACAAGGCCCGCGAGGCCTTCGACATGACGAAGGAATCGGACGCGATCAAGGACGAGTACGGCCGCAATCAGGCCGGGATGCGGATGCTCCTCTCCCGCCGGTTGGTGGAGTCGGGCGTGAGGTTTGTCACCATGACCTACGGCGGCTGGGACATGCACGACAACATCGCCGGCTCGATGAAGGGGCAGTTGCCCGCCTTCGATCAGGGCTTCGCGTCGCTGATCCGCGATCTTGACCGCACCGGCCTGCTCGCGACGACGCTCGTCTGTGTCTGCTCGGAGTTCGGGCGGACCCCGAAGATCAACGCCACCGCAGGCCGCGACCACTGGCCGAAGGTGTTCAGCGTCGTCATGGCCGGTGGCGGCCTCAAGCAGGGCATCGTCTACGGCTCGAGCAATGCTACCGCGAGTGAGCCGGAAGACGATCCGCTCACCGTGGAGGATTGGGCGACCACGATCTATGACCGGCTGGGCATCGTGGCCGATAAGGAACTCATGGCTCCTGGCGACCGTCCGATCGAAATTGTCGACGGCGGCAAGGTCCGCAAGGAGCTGATTGCCTGACGTCTCAGGCGCGGCCGTTCACCGGCCGACGCCCGGCGTCCGAGCGCTGTGTTTGGGCGGTCGTCGCATGGACCAATGCCTCAGCGACAACGCGCCATGATTGAAGCGGCCCTTGCCGCCCGCACCCCAGGAGCAGCGGCGGACTTCGTTCCGCCCGGAAAACGATGCCTCATGCCTGTCGGTCCCGGTTGTCGGTGAGGGGACTGGTGGTGGCGATGCTGACGGCGGTGGGCGCCGCTGCAGCGACGGACGTGGCGGTCGCGTCCTATCCGCAGTTGAGCATCATCCTGCCGCGCGGGGTGCAGCGGGGCGGCGAGCGCGAACTGACGCTCCAAGGGGCACGGCTCAAGGATGCAGAAGAGATTCTCTTCCACGCGCCGGTCGGGCTTGCGGTGACGACGCCGCTGGCGGTCCGCGCGATCACGCCGGTCGACGACAACACGATCAAGGCCACGGTCTTCGTTCCCGACGACTACCCGCTCGGTGAGCAACTCCTCCAGATCCGCTGCAAGTCGGGGATCTCCGACTTTCGTTCCGTCCGCATCGGTGCCCTCCCGGTCGCCGACGAAAAGGAGCCCAACGGCTCGCTCCAAGAGGCGCAGGCCCTCGACCTCAACGTCACCGTCCATGGCGTGGTGGAGAACGAGGATGTCGATCTCTACGCGGTGAAGCTCGCCAAGGGGCAGCGGCTCGGAGTCGATGTCGAGGCACTCCGGCTGGGGAGCTACCTCTTCGATCCGGCGGTGTCGATCCTCGATGCCAAGCGCTTCGAAGTGGCGACGGCGGATGATTCGCCGGTGGCGCAGCAGGATGGCGTGCTCAGCTTCGTTGCCCCCGAGGAGGGAACGTACTACGTGCAGGTGCGGGAGACGAGTTATGCCGGCGACGGCAACTGCCGTTACCGCCTCCATGTCGGCACGTTTCCCCGTCCCACGGCCGTCTACCCGGCGGGGGGCAAGGCGGGGGAAACGGTGTCGGTGACATTCCTCGGCGATGCCGCCGGACCGATCATGCAGGAGGTGGCCGTACCGGCGACGGGAGCCGTTCTCCCCCTCTTTGCCAAGGACGCCAACGGGATCTGCCCATCCTCGATCCCGTTTCGGATCACTCCATTCGGCAACCTCCTCGAGGTCGAGCCGAACAACGCCCCGGCTGAGGCGACCACCGGCGAATCGACGCTTGCCTTCAATGGCATCGTCGGCACCGATGGCGACGTCGATTGCTTCCGGTTCGCGGCGACCAAGGGGCAGGTATTCGAGGTCGAATGTTTCGCGCGGCGGATCCGCAGCGGTCTCGATCCGGTCGTCAACATTCTCCGGGCCGATGGCGCGGGGATCGCCGGCAACGACGATTCCCGGGGGCCCGATTCCTACCTCAGGTTTGAGGTGCCGGAGGACGGGCAGTACGTCATCCGTGTCACCGATCACCTCGGCCGCGGACGCCCCGATTTCGTCTACCGCGTCGAACTCCAGCCGGTGACGCCGTCGCTGACGCTCTCGATCCCGCGGATCGATCGGTATTCGCAGACCCGTCAACAGATCATGGTGCCGCGCGGCAATCGGTATGCGGTGCTCGTCAATGCGGCTCGGACGAACTTCGGCGGCGATCTTGTCCTCGAGCCCGGTGCGCTTCCCGCCGGAATCACGGCCGTGTTCCGCGAAATGCCGGGCGCGGTGTCGCAGATGCCGGTGGTGTTCGAGGCGACAGCCGACGCGCCGCTGGCGGGGGGCTTGGTGTCGCTCGAAGCTCGTCCCAAGGATGACAATGTCAAGGTGCGGGGAGCGTTCGAGAACTTTGCCGACTTCGTTCTCGGGCAGCCGAACAACGCCGTCTACTACGGGGCGAAGGTCGACAAGCTCGCGACGGCGGTCGTCGAACCGCTGCCGTTCCACCTCGAGATCGTTCAGCCGAAGGCGCCGCTGGCCCGCAATGGCACGATGAATCTCAAAGTGGTGGTAAAGCGGGGCGAGGGATTCGTGCAGCCGGTCACGGTTGAGTTCCCGTTCCGCTCGCCCGGCGTCGGGGCGGGGCCGAGCATCACGATCCCGGCCGATCAGACGGAAGGCCTTTACACGCTCAATGCCGACGGCAATGCCGCCCTGGGAATCTGGCCCGTCTACTGCATTGCCCAGGCAGATGCGGGGGGGCCGGCGTGGGCGGCGTCGCAGTTGGCGACACTCGAGGTCGTCGACCCGTACACCGTCGCCACGCTCGCCCGTGCGTCGTGCGAGCAAGGGCAGGTCGCCCAGGTCGTTTGCACGTTCGAGCAAAAGGTCCCGTTTGAAGGGGAGGCGACGGCTCGGCTCCAGGGGCTGCCGCCGGAGACTTCAGCGGAGGAGCTGAAGTTCACGAAGGACACGACTGAGCTCGTGTTCCAAGTAAAGACCTCCGACAAGACGCCTGTCGGCAATCACAAGACGCCGTTTGTCGAGATGGTCGCGACCGTCGCCGGGGAGCCGGTCGCGATGCGCGGCGGTGGGGCAGAGATTCAGGTCGCCGCCCCCACTGCACCCCCGCCAGCTCCTCCGGAGCCGGCCCCGGCGGCCGACGCAGCCGCTGCGCCTGCTGCTCCCGCTGCACCGCCTCCGGTACCGGAGAAGCCCCTGTCGAGGCTCGAGAAACTCAGGCTTCAGGGGAAACCGTCGGCTCCCGCTGCCAAGTGAAGACGCTCGAGCAAGTGAAGACGCTCGAGCAAGTGAAGACGCCCCGGCCTTCGCGCTGCGTCCGGCCCCTCCATCCTGCGAGGTTCATCGTGATCGCCTCAATCCTCCGCCTCGTCCCGGTTCGTGATCGGGTCATCCCGCGCTTGAGTATCCCGCGCTTGAGTATCCCGCGCTTGAGTATCCCGCTCTTGGTCATCCCGCTTTTGGGAGCGCTGCTCCTCGTGGCGGCCTGCCCTTCTGGGCCCGGCGTCCGCGCCGAGGAGCCGATCGCTCCGGTGGCTGTTGGCGAGACCCTCGCCGTCTATCCGACCTCGATCCATCTCACCACCTGCCGCGACCGGCAGTCGGTGATCGTCCAGGCGACATCGGCCGACGGCGTAACTCGCGATGTCTCGGGGCAGGCGACGTTCGTGGTCGAGCACCCGGATCGCGTGGCGGTGGAAGGGGGAATGCTCCGTCCCCTCGCTGACGGCGACACGACGCTCAAGGTGGCCGTCGGCGAGAAGTCGCTGACGATCCCCGTCCATGTCGAGCGGGCCGGGGAGGATCCCCCCTTGAGCTTCCGGCTCGACATCATGCCGGTGTTCTTGCGTGCCGGCTGCAACACCGGGAGTTGTCACGGCGCCGCCCGGGGCAAGGACGGCTTTCGGCTGTCGCTGTTCGGGTTTGATCCTGACGGCGATCACCACCGCCTCACGCGGGAGTTTTCCGGCCGCCGGCTCAATCTGGCCATTGCCGAGGAAAGCCTGCTGATGGAGAAGTCGATCAACGCCGTGCCCCACAGTGGCGGCGGGAAGATCAAGAAGGGGGACGAATACTACACCACGCTCGTCCGCTGGCTCGAGGCGGGCGCGGCCAACGATCCCGGCCCCGTACCGGCGGTGGTCAAGGTGGAGATCGATCCGCCGACCGCGGTTCTCGACGGCGAAGGGGCGACACAGAAGTTCATCGTCCGCGCCAAGTACGCCGACGGCACCGACCGCGACGTGACGAATCTCACGGTGTTCTCGAGCAACAACGACAACTCGGCCGTGATCGTTCAAGACGGAACGATGACGGCCAAGAACCGGGGTGAGGCCTTCATCATGGCCCGCTACGACACCCACACCGTCGGCTCGCACGTCATCGTGCTGCCGAAGGGGCTCGTGTTTCAGTGGTCGAATCCGCCGGCCAACAACTACGTCGACCAATTCGTGAACGCGAAGCTCCTCAAGCTCCGCATCAACCCGTCAGAGCTGTGCAGCGACGACGAATTCATCCGCCGCGTCAGCCTCGACATCTGCGGCACGCTCCCGACGACCGACGAACTGCAGTCGTTCCTCTCGAGCGCCGATCCTGCCAAGCGCGAGCACCTCGTCGACTCGCTCCTCGAGCGGAAGGAGTTCGTCGAGATGTGGGTGATGAAGTGGTCGGAGCTGCTCATGATCCGCACCTCGCAGCAGATCAGCTACAAGGCGATGCTCCTCTACTACAACTGGCTCCAGCAGCAGATCCAGGGGAACGTCCCCATCGACCAGTTGGTGCGGGACCTCCTCTCGGCCAAGGGAGGGACGTTCTCGAGCGCCGCGACGAACTACTACCAAAACGAAACGGATACGCTGAAAGTCTCCGAAAACGTCGCTCAGGTTTTCATGGGGATGCGGATCCAGTGCGCCCAGTGCCACAATCATCCGTTCGACCGTTGGACGATGGATGATTACTACGGCTTCGCCAACTTCTTCGCCCAGATCGGGCGCAAGCCCGGCGAGGATCCCCGTGAGACGATCGTCTTCAATTCCGGCGGAGGGGATGTGAAGCATCCCGTCGGCGGCCGGGTGATCGCGCCAAAGTTTCTCGGCGGCGACACGCCCGACTTGACCGGCAAGGATCGGCGTGAAGTGATGGCGGCCTGGCTGACCGGGCCCAACAACACGTTCTTCTCGCAAAATCTCGTGAACCTCGTCTGGGCCCACTTCTTCGGCCCCGGCCTCATCAACGACGTCGACGATGTCCGCGTCAGCAATCCTCCGGTCAACAAAGAGCTCCTCGAGGAACTCGCCCGGCGGTTCGTCGACTACAAGTACGACTTCAAGAAGCTCGTTCGCGACATCTGCACGTCACGGACCTACCAGCTCTCCACGAAGACGAACGAATCCAACGCCACCGACGAGCGCAACTTCTCCCACGCGCTTCTGCGGCGGGTGCGAGCCGAGGTGCTCCTCGACATGGTGACGGGCGTCACCGATACGAAGAACAAGTTCTCCGGGCTGCCAATTGGTGCGCGGGCGGTGCAGATCGCCGACGGCAACACATCGACCTACTTCCTCACCACCTTCGGCCGCGCCACCCGTGGGACGGTCTGCTCGTGCGAGGTGAAGATGGAGCCGAACCTGTCGCAAGCGCTTCACCTCCTCAACGGCGACACCATCCAGGGGAAGATCCAGCAGGGGGGGCTCATCAAGCGGCTCCTCGATGCCGGGCAGCCTCCCGAAGCGATCATCGATGAAATCTATCGACGGAGCCTCACCCGTCTGCCGACGGAGAAGGAGAAGGAGGCGATGCTGGGAATCGTCCGCGAGGATCCAAACCCGCTACAGGCCCTCGAGGATGGATTCTGGGCGATCCTCAATTCCCGCGAGTTCGTCTTCAACCATTGATCTGACGTCTGCTGGCCCGAGACCCCAATCATGATCACTTCGCGTTTCCAAGTCGTGACGGCTGTCATCTTCGGGGCGTCATTCCTTCCGGGCCTGACGGCCTCGGCCGACGATGCCGTGACGTTCGACGACAATGTCCTGCCGGTTCTCCGTCAGCGGTGCGGGAGCTGCCACAACCCCGACAAGAAGGCGGGTGGGCTCGACATCACCACCTACACCGGACTGATGGCGGGGGGCGGGTCGGGCGGATCGATCGAGCCCGGCGACGCGTCGGCGAGCTATCTCTACCGGCTCGTCACCCAAGAGGACGAGCCGAAGATGCCCCCCGATTCCCCGCCGATCCCGGAGGAGGAGCAAGCGATCCTCAAACGCTGGATCGACGGCGGGATTCTCGAGAATCGGGGGAGCAAAGCGGC